>CALEJW010000119.1 GCA_937898635.1 uncultured Pseudomonadota bacterium
TGTGGCCGTCCTCGTGCTGCAGGCCCTCGCCGTTGAGCGTGGTGCGCCCGGCCGTCCCGCCCATCAGGAAGCCGCGGGCGCGCATGTCCCCCGCGGCCCACGCGAGGTCGCCCACGCGCTGCATCCCGAACATCGAGTAGAAGATGTAGAAGGGGATCATCGGCACGTTGTTGGTCGAGTAGGACGTGGCCGCGGCGATCCACGAGCACATCGCGCCCGCCTCGTTGATGCCCTCCTGGAGGATCTGGCCGTTCGCGTCCTCCTTGTAGAACATGAGCTGGTCGCTGTCCTCGGGCTCGTAGAGCTGCCCGACGGCGGAATAGATCCCCAGCTGGCGGAAGAGCCCCTCCATGCCGAAGGTGCGCGACTCGTCCGGGACGATGGGCACGATGTTGCGGCCGATGTTCTTGTCGCGCACGAGCGCCGTGAGCATGCGCACGAAGGCCATCGTGGTGGAGTTCTCGCGGCCCTCGGCGGTCGCCTCCAGGAGCGTCTTGAAGCTCTCGAGCTTCGGGACGTCGAGGCTCGCCGAGCGGCGCCGGCGCTGCGGGATGGAGCCGCCCAGGCGCGCGCGCGTCTCGCGCAGGTAGTTCATCTCGGCGGAGCCCTCCGCCGGCTTGTAGTAGGGGAGCTCAGCGAGCCTGTCGTCGGCGATCGGGATCGCGAAGCGGTCGCGGAACTGGCGCAGCACCTCGATCGGCATCTTCTTCTGCTGGTGGGCGACGTTCTTGCCCTCGCCCACGGCGCCCATGCCGTAGCCCTTCACGGTCTTCGCGAGGACGACCGTGGGCTGGCCGGTGTGGTTCACGGCCGCGTGGTAGGCCGCGTAGATCTTGTGCGGGTCGTGGCCGCCTCGGTTCAGGCGCCAGATGTCCTCGTCGCTCATGCTGGCGACCATCGCCTTGAGTTCGGGGTACTTCCCGAAGAAGCGTTCCCGGACGTAGGCGCCGTCGCGGCTCTTGAACTTCTGGTACTCGCCGTCGACCGCCTCCTCCATGCGGTTCAGGAGGATGCCCTTGGTGTCCCGGGCGAGCAGCGGGTCCCAGTAGGAGCCCCAGATCACCTTGATCACGTTCCAGCCCGCGCCGCGGAAGTGCGTCTCCAGCTCCTGGATGATCTTGCCGTTGCCGCGCACCGGCCCGTCGAGGCGCTGCAGGTTGCAGTTCACCACGAAGACGAGGTTGTCGAGCCCCTCGCGGGCGGCCATGCCGATGGCGCCCATGGACTCGGGCTCGTCCATCTCGCCGTCGCCCATGAAGGCCCAGACCTTGCGGTTCTCCGTGTGCGCGAGGGCGCGGTCCTCGATGTAGCGCAGGAAGCGCGCCTGGTAGATCGCCTGGATCGGCCCCAGCCCCATCGACACCGTCGGGAACTGCCAGAAGTCGGGCATGAGCCAGGGGTGCGGGTACGAGGAGATGCCCTTGCCGCCGACCTCCTGGCGGAACATGTCGAGATCGGCCTCGGTGAGGCGGCCCTCCATGTAGGCGCGCGCGTACACGCCGGGCGAGGAGTGGCCCTGCATGTAGATGAGGTCCCCGCAGTGGTCCTTGGTCGGCGCGTGCCAGAAGTGGTTGAAGCCCACGTCGTAGAGCGCGGCGGCGGAGGCGAAGCTCGCGATGTGGCCGCCGAGCTCGAGGTCCTTCTTGCCCGCCCGCAGCACCATGGCGACCGCGTTCCAGCGCACGATGTTGCGCAGGCGGTTCTCGATCTCCATGTCGCCCGGGATCGGCGGCTCCAGCTGCGCGGGGATGGTGTTGATGTAGGCGGTGTTCGCGCTGTACGGGAGGTTCACGCCCGAGCGGCGCGCCTTGTCGATGAGGCATTCGAGGATGAAGTGCGCTCGCTCGGGGCCTTCGGCGGCGAGCACGGCTTCCAGCGAGTCGACCCACTCGCGTGTCTCCAAAGGGTCGATGTCCTGCAGGCGGTCCATGGTGGCCTCGGAGGGGGTGGAGGGAACGGGAAGGCGAGAAACGGCGGCGAACGACGCCATTAAACCCAATCGTATAATGGCTGGCAACCTGGCCGGCCGGTGCGCCGGCGGGATGCCTCCCAAGGGCAAAACGGGTCCGGGAAGGGGTCCCGGGACTCAAAAGACCCTAGACAAATCAGGCACATCGGGCCGACAATCGGGACTGTTTCTCAAAAAAACATTTTAAGTTATTATAAAAACGGGTTTTTGCACTTTTCGTCAGGGAGGCGGAGCGGACCTTTCGGCAGCTGCGGCCGCGGGGAAACGCGGGGCCGGCCGGAGGGGCCGGCAGCCGGCAACCACAAGAATCGAGAACGCAATGGACCATCGGGCGCACCGGAAGGGGGAGGGTGGAGCGCGTGGCGAGGACAAGATGCCCGCGCCGACGCGCGGATTTCCCGCGCGCTCCCGTCGGGGTGGCGGGACGTGAACCTCGCGCAGGCGTTGCAGAGCGCTAGCCTCACGGACCCCGGGCGGGTCCGTGACCACAACGAGGATTGCGTCGAGCTGCGCCCGGAGATCGGACTCTACGTCCTCGCCGACGGGATGGGCGGCTACAACGCTGGGGAGGTGGCGAGCGGCATGGCAACCTCGTTGATCGCCGACGGGCTGGCGGAAACCTGGAACCCCCGGGAGGTGGACCGTCTGTCGCGCGACGAGGCGATGGCGCTCGCCGAGCGCCTCATCGGGGAGCAGATCGCGCGCGCCAACACCGCCATCTACACGACGTCGCAGAACAACCCGGAGTGCGCCGGGATGGGCACCACGCTGGTCGTCTGCCTCTTCTACGACAACTTCGTGAGCGTCGCCCACATCGGCGACTCCAGGCTCTACCGCCTCCGGGGCGAGGCGATGGAGCAGGTGACCCGGGACCATTCGCTGCTCCAGGAGCAGCTCGACTCGGGCCTCATCACGCCGGAGGAGGCCAAGCTCTCGCAGAACCGCAACCTCGTCACGAAGGCGCTGGGCATCGACCCCGCCGTCGAGCCGGAGCTGCACGTCTACGAATGCGAGCCCGAGGACCTCTACCTGCTCTGCTCGGACGGGCTGAACGACATGGTGGAGGACGAGGAGATCCGCCTCACGCTCATCACCCTCCGCTCGAACCCGAGCCTCACCGTCCAGCAGCTCGTCCAGGCGGCCAACGACAACGGTGGCCGCGACAACGTCTCGGCGATGCTCGTCCGGGTCGCCGAACCCTTTGCCGTGGCGCGTGGCTGGCTCGCGCGATTCAAGGCACTATTCAGGTAATTCGAAGGAATCCGACCATGGCCAAGCTGATACTGAGTGTCGATGGGCAGGTGCTCAAGGAGCATGTGCTCACCAAGGAGCGCACCCTGATCGGGAGGAAGCCCCACAACGACATCCCGATCGACAACCTCGCGGTCAGCGGCGAGCACGCGGCGATCATCACGATCCTGAACGACTCGTTCATCGAGGACCTGGGCAGCACCAACGGCACCATGGTGAACGGCAAGCCCATCAAGAAGCACTTCCTCCAGGCGAACGACGTCATCGAGATCGGCAAGCACAAGCTCAAGTACTTCAACGACGCCCCGTCGCAGGCCTCGGCGGCGGACTTCGAGAAGACGATGATCATCCGCAGCCCCGCGAAGGCGGCGGCCCCCGCGGCGCCGGCTGCCCCGGCCGCGCCGGCCGCGGAGCGCGTGCCGAGCGACACCGTCACGAACATGAAGGCCCCCGCGCCCGAGGTGGTGAAGCCCGCCGCCGCGCCCGCGGCGCCCACCGCCCACGCGGACCACGCTCCCCTGCCGGATGCCGCGATCCAGGTCCTCTCCGGCGCCGCCGCGGGCCGGACGCTCGACCTCACGAAGAACCTCACGACCATCGGCAAGCCCGGCCTGCAGGTCGCGGTGATCACGAAGCGGCCCAACGGCTACTTCATCACCCACGTCGAAGGGGCGAGCTACCCGAACCTGAACGGGGCGTCGCTGGGCGCCCAGGCCCACCCGCTCGCCGATCACGACATGATCGAGATCGCGGGCGTGAAGATGGAGTTCTTCTTCAAGCCTTGAGGCGCCCGCGGCCGGGACCCGGGGCCGCAGGCGATTCGTCGCGTCGATTGTGCGATGCCGCACACCCGGGCCCGCCGTTTTCGCCAATAATGGCCCGTGAAATCCGGGCTCCCGGCCCGGCCGGTGCCGCGGCTCGGGCCCGGGAACACTCCCGTGTCCACGGGCCGAGGGCAGGAGATGCGGATCAGGGTTCTGGGGTGCAGCGGCGGCATCGGCGGGAGCCTGCGGACCACCGCGCTCCTGGTCGATGACGACATCCTCGTGGACGCCGGCACCGGCGTCGGGGACCTGTCCCTCGAGAGCCTCGCGAGGATCGACCACATCTTCGTGAGCCACTCGCACCTGGACCACGTGACGAGCATCCCGTTCCTCGTCGACACGGTCTGCTGGATGCGCGGCAGCCCGATCGTCGTGTACGGGATCAAGGAGACGCTCGACATCCTGCGCGCGCACCTCTTCAACTGGAAGGTCTGGCCGGACTTCACCCAGATCCCGGACCCGGACACGCCCTTCATGAGCTACCGGGAGATCGTCGTCGGGGAGACCCTGGAGTTCGGCGGCCGGCGCATCACCGCCCTGCCGGCCAACCACACGGTGCCCGCAGTGGGGTATCTTCTCGACAGCGGACGCGCGAGCCTGGCCTATTCGGGCGACACGACGACGAACGACGCCCTGTGGCGGGTGGTCAACGAGGCGAGGAACCTGCGCTACCTGATCATCGAGACGGCCTTCTCGAACAAGGAGCGCGACATCGCGGTGGCCTCCAAGCACCTCTGCCCGGACATGCTCGCGCGGGAGCTGGAGAAGATGAGGACGAAGCCCGAGGTGTTCATCACGCACCTGAAGCCCGGGGAAGGCGCCCTCACGATGAAGGAAGTCTCGGAGGCGGCCGGCCGCTGGCGCCCCCGGATGCTCGAGAACAGCCAGGAGTTCACGCTCTAGCGCCCCCGGCGCTGGGATACTCGGACCGGCAGCATCACTAGAGATCGGCAGGTGCACACATGAGCGCAGTCCTCGAACCCAAGTTGCCCCAGGCCTCCGCCGGCGCGGCGGACGTCGCGGTGAAGCTCGCCTTCTCGAAGAAGATCCAGGCGGTCACCAACCGGATCCACTCCACGAACAACGTGGACGAGATCATCCTCGAGGTGTCCCGCGACATCTGCCAGCTCTTCGAGGCGGACCGGATGACGATCTACACCATGAGCGAGGACGGCCAGTCCATCGTCTCGAAGGTGAAGACGGGGCTCAACTCCTTCAAGGACATCAAGCTGCCGATCTCGGAGTCCTCGCTCGCGGGCTTCTGCGCGCTGCACAAGCGCCACATGAACATCATGGACGTCTACGACGACGCGGAGCTCAAGCAGTACTCGCCCAACCTCGCCTTCCTCAAGGCGGTGGACCAGCGCACCGGCTACCGCTCCAAGCAGATGCTCATCGCGCCCATCCTCGGCGGGGAGTCGGGCACCGACCTCATGGGGGTGCTGCAGCTCATCAACAGCCTGTCGGGACAGCCCTTCGGGGCGCTGCACGACGAGGGGGTGATGGAGCTCGCCAAGACGCTCGCGATCGCCTTCCGCGTGCGCCAGCAGATGCCGGGCCAGATCGCCTCGAAGTTCGAGTACCTCGTGATCGACAGCATCATCCAGGCGGGCGAGCTCGAGCTCGCGACGAAGGCCGCCCGGCGCAAGAACAAGCACGTCGAGGACATCCTGATCGACGAGTTCCAGGTGAAGCTCGCCTCCATCGGCGCGGCGCTCTCCAAGTTCTTCGGGGTCGAGTACGAGCCGCACAAGGGCGACCGCATCAAGCCCATAGACCTCCTGAAGAACCTGAAGCGGGAGTACTGCGAGGCGAACCAGTGGATCCCGCTGGAGGACTCCAAGCAGGGGATCATCGTGATGGCGACCGACCCCGAGCGCGTGCGCAACTCCCGGATGGTGGAGAACGTGTTCCCGCGGGCGAGGATCGTCTACAAGGTGACCACGCAGCGCGACTTCGCGCTGGCCCTCACCCACTTCTTCGGGGGGGCGGCCGAGGCCGGCATGGGCTCGGAGTCGATCGGCGACCTGCTGTCGAACCTGGACGACGAGGAGGAACCCGGCTCCATCGGCGCGGACGACGTCTCCGCGGCCGCCGACAACGAGCTGGTGAAGCTCGTGAACAAGATCATCGTGGACGCCTACAACCAGGGCGCCTCCGACATCCACGTCGAGCCCCTGCCGGGCAAGGGCAAGACCGGGATCCGCTTCCGCAAGGACGGCTCGCTCAACACCTACATCGAGGTGCCCGCCTCCTACCGGCAGCCCCTCGTCACGCGCCTGAAGATCATGTGCGACCTGGACATCTCGGAGAAGAGGAAGCCCCAGGACGGCAAGATCAAGTTCAAGAAGTTCGGCCCGCTCGACATCGAGCTGCGCGTGGCGACCATCCCCACCGCGGGCGGGGTCGAGGACGTGGTGATGCGCATCCTCGCCGCGGGCGAGCCCATCCCGCTCGAGAAGCTCGGGGTCCTGCCGGCCAACATGGACCGGCTGAAGGCCTGCGTCTCGAAGCCCTACGGACTCTTCTTCGTCTGCGGCCCGACCGGCTCGGGCAAGACCACGACGCTGCACTCGGTGCTGGGGTTCCTCAACACGGTCGACACCAAGATCTGGACCGCCGAGGACCCCGTGGAAATCACGCAGAAGGGCCTGCGGCAGTGCCAGGTGAACCCCAAGGCGGGATTCACGTTCGCCACCGCCATGAAGGCGTTCCTGCGCGCCGACCCCGACATCATCATGGTGGGGGAAATGCGCGACAAGGACACGACCTCGATCGGCATCGAGGCCTCCCTCACGGGCCACCTGGTGTTCGCGACCCTGCACACGAACTCCGCCCCGGAGTCGATCATCCGCCTTCTCGACATGGGCATGGACCCGTTCAACTTCGCCGACGCGCTCCTCGGCATCCTCGCGCAGCGCCTGGCCAAGCGCCTGTGCAAGTGCAAGGAGGCCTACAACCCCGGGCAGGACGAGATCAAGCACTTCATCACGGAGTACTGCGAGGAGCTCCGGAACACCGAGGAGTTCAAGAAGGACGCCAACGCCGGCTACAAGCAGGTCTTCGACCGCTTCCAGCGCGACTACGGGTTCGGCAAGCCCGACTTCTCGATGTACCGCGCCAAGGGCTGCGAGGTCTGCGGCGGCTCCGGCTACAAGGGCCGCGTGGGCCTGCACGAGCTCATGGTGGGCACGGACCCGGTGAAGAAGCTGATCCAGGAGCACGCGCGGGTCGCCCAGCTCTTCGCCCAGGCCCTCGGGGACGGGATGCTCACGCTCAAGATGGACGGCATGGAGAAGGTGCTCCAGGGAATCACGGACATGAAGCAGGTGCGGGCGGTCTGCATCAAATGATCCCCAGGACCGGCCACGCGCGTCCCGAAGGCATGGCGCCGAGGCTGGCGGATCTGCAGCATTCCCTCGAGTCCCATTTCCTCACCAAGCTCGAGTACCTCAACGCGATCGGCATCGCGCTCTCCCAGGAGCGCGACATCAACCGCCTGCTCGAGACCATCCTGGTCGCGGCGAAGAACCTCACGCGCGCCGACGGCGGGACGCTCTACCGGCTCGTGGACGACCGCCTGCAGTTCGAGATCCTGAGGAACGACAGCCTGTCGATCGCGATGGGGGGCACCTCCGGGAACCCGGTCCCCTTCTACCCCATCCCGCTCCACGACAAGGACGGCAAGCCGAACCTCACCATGGTGGCCGCCTACGCGGCGCTCAACGACAGCACGGTGAACATCGCGGATGCGTACACGGAGGAGGGCTTCGACTTCTCCGGCACGCGCAACTTCGACAAGCGCACCGGCTACCGCTCGACCTCCTTCCTCACGGTCCCGATGAAGAACCACGAGGGGGAGATCATCGGCGTGCTGCAGCTCATCAACGCCATCGACGCCGCCACGGGCCGCGTCGTCGCCTTCGGGGACGAGGACCGGCGCCTCGCGGAGTCGCTCGCCTCGCAGGCGGCGATCGCGATCACGAACCGCTTCCTCATCCAGCAGCTCGAGGAGCTCTTCGAGTCCCTGATCGAGCTCATCAACACCGCGATCGACGACAAGAGCCCCTACACCGGCGGGCACTGCAAGCGGGTGCCGACCCTCACGATGATGCTCGCCGAGGCCGCGAACGCGGCGACCGAGGGCCCGCTCGCCTCGTTCACGATGACGGACAAGGACCGCTACGAGCTCAAGATCGCGGGGCTCCTGCACGACTGCGGCAAGATCACCACGCCCGTGCACGTGGTGGACAAGGCGACGAAGCTGCAGACGATCTTCGACCGGATCGGCCTCGTGGACACGCGCTTCGAGGCGCTCAAGCGCGAGGCCGAGATCGCGATGCTGCGGGCGACGCTCCGCGCGCGCGAGGCCCAGGACGCCGCCTCGGAGGAGCGGGCGCGTGAGGACTTCGAGTCGCGCGTTCGCCAGTACGACGACGACCGGGAGTTCCTGCGCCGCATGAACATCGGCGGCGAGCGCATGAGCGCCGAGGACCAGGCGCGGGTCTCGCGCATCGCGCAATACACCTGGACCGGGCCCCGCGGCGCGCCCGAGCGCTTCCTGTCGCGCGACGAGGAGGCGAACCTCAACATCCCCTACGGGACGCTCAACCAGCAGGAGCGCGAGATCATCAACCACCACATCGTGGCGACGATCAAGATGCTCGAGGCCCTGCCCTGGCCGCGGCACCTGCTGAACGTGCCCGAGTACGCGGGCGGGCACCACGAGCGCATGGACGGCAAGGGCTACCCCCGCGGGCTCACCCGCTCGCAGATGAGCGTGCAGGCCCGGATCATGGGCATCGCCGACATCTTCGAGGCCCTCACCGCGAAGGACCGGCCCTACAAGCCCGGCAAGACGCTCTCCGAGTCCCTGGCCATCCTCGGGAAGTTCAAGGAGAACGGCCACGTGGATCCCGATCTCTTCGACATCTTCGTGAAGGACCGGGTGTACCTGCGCTACGCGCAGGAATTCCTCGACCCCGAACAGCTCGACGAGGTGGACGTCACCCAGATTCCCGGCTACCCGCGCTAGCGGCACGCTTCTTGCCTCTCCGGAGGCGCTCCGAAACCTTCCCCGCCCGCCTCCATGACGACCCGCATCCCCGTCAGCGTCTTCTTCGCGCTCTTCACCGTCTCCGGCTTCGCCGGGCTCATCTACGAGTCCATCTGGAGCCACTACCTCAAGCTCTTCCTCGGGCACGCCGCCTACGCCCAGACGCTCGTCCTCGCGATCTTCATGGGCGGCATGGCGCTCGGCTCCTGGCTCGTGAGCCGGTACACGAACCGCATCCGCAACCTGCTGCTCGGCTACGCGATCGCGGAACTCGTCATCGGCATCCTCGCGATCGCCTTCCACCGCGTCTTCGTCTCGGTGACGGGCTGGGCCTTCGATTCCGTGCTGCCGGCGCTGGGCGGGACCGGCATGGTGGACCTTTTCAAGTGGGGCCTCGCCTCGGCGCTGATCCTGCCGGCCTCGATCCTGCTGGGGACGACTTTCCCCCTCATGAGCGCGGGGATCATGCGCGTCTACCCGCAGGAGGGCGGGCGGGCGCTCTCGATGCTCTACTTCACGAACAGCTTCGGGGCCTCCGTCGGGGTGCTCGCGAGCGGGTTCTACCTGATCGAGCGCATCGGCCTGCCCGGCGCAATGCTCACGGCGGGGCTCCTCAACGTGACGCTCGCTTTCGCCGTGTGGCTGATCACGAAGCGCCTGGAAGTCTCCGGCACGCCGGGAACCGCGACGCCCGTGGGCACGGGCGAGGGTGGCCGGCGGCTCTTCGGGCTGATGATCGTCCTCGCCTTCGCCACGGGCGGAGCCTCCTTCGCCTACGAGATCGCCTGGATCCGGATGCTGAGCCTGGGGCTGGGCGCCTCCTCGCACGCCTTCGAGGTCATGCTCTCGGCCTTCATCCTGGGCATGTCGCTCGGCGGCCTCGTCCTGCGGCTCATTCCCGGGGCCTTCCGCGACGACATGAAGTGGCTCGCCGGCATCCTCGCGGCCAAGGGGATCTTCGCGGTGGGCGCGCTGGGGGTCTACGGCGGCGTGCTCGACTTCGTCGCCTGGGCAATGCGCGCGGTGAGCCCCACGGCCGAGGGCTACGTGCTGCTCAACGTCTCCGGCCACGTCGCCTCCATGATGGTGATGTTCCCCGCGGCGTTCTGCGCGGGGATGACGCTTCCGCTCGCCACCAACGCGCTCCTCGTGCGCGGCCACGGGGAAGCCTCCATCGGGCGCATCTACGGCGCCAACACCGCGGGCTGCATCTTCGGCGCGGCGTTCGCCACGCACGTCGGCATGGAGGCGTTCGGCGTGAAGGGCCTCACGGGGCTCGGGGCGGTCGCCGACCTCGCGATGGCCGCCGCGGTGTTCGCGATCGGCATGCGCATCAACCTGCGGACCGCCCTCGCGGCCGCGGCGACCGTGGCCGCCGCGGCGGTCGCGATCTATGCCTCGAGCGAACTGGACGAGCTCAAGATGGCCTCCGGGGTCTTCCGGTACGGCCGCTTCCTGCCGCCGGACAGCTCCAAGATCGTCTACTACCGGGACGGCAAGACCGCGACGATCTCCGTCGTCGACCTGGGCAACTCGCGCAGCATCCGCACCAACGGCAAGCCCGACGCGTCCATCGAGTTCCACAACCGCAAGAAACCCTCGACCGACGAGCCGACCATGGTTCTCGCGGGCACGCTTCCCTTCGCCTTCAAGCCCGACGCGAGGACGGTCGCGAACATCGGCTTCGGCTCCGGGCTCACGACGCACGCGGTGCTCGCGAGCCCGAAGGTGGAGCTCGTCGACTCCATCGAGATCGAGCGCACGATGATCGAGGGCGCCCGGCTCTTCGACCCCCACAACCGCCGCGCCTACCGCGACCCGCGAAGCCGCTTCCACATCGACGACGCGAAGACCTTCTTCGCCTCGCACGCGGCGCGCTACGACGTGATCATCTCGGAGCCCTCCAATCCCTGGGTGAGCGGCGTCTCCTCGCTCTTCTCCGAGGAGTTCTACGAGCTCATCGGACGGCACCTCACCGACGGCGGGCTGCTCGTCCAGTGGGTGCAGGTCTACGAGATCAGCTTCGACCTGCTGGCCTCGATCGTGAAGGCCCTCGGCAACCACTTCGGCGACTACGAGCTCTTCACGACCAACACCGGCGACGTCCTCATCGTCGCGACCAAGGGCCCGCGCCTGCCGCCGATGGTGGACGGCCCCTTCCGCTTCCCCGAGATGGCCCGCGACCTGGAGGCCCTCGGCTACCGCTCGCTCGCCGATTTCGAGATGTCGCGCGTGGGTTCGCGCCGGTCCCTCGAGCCGCTCTTCCGCTCCGGGATCTACCCGGCCAACTCCGACTACTTCCCGATGATCGACACGCGGGCGGCGAAAGCGCGGTTCATGCGCGAACAGGCGACGGACCTCGCGACCATCTCGCGCGGCACCGTGCCCTTCGCCTCGCTCTTCTCGAGGGACGCGCGCTACGACCCGCGCACGCTCGACCCCTCGTGGAGGATCGTGAACCAGACCGTCGCCACGGCGACGGCCGCGAAGCTCTCCTGGGAGGCGTTCCTCGGCGCGGACGGTGGCGCGAGCGCCGCCGTGGAGCCGAGGCTGAAGCTCCAGCTCAGGATGCTGCGCGAGGGCCTCGCGGATTGCGGCGGGCAGCCCGCCCTGTGGACGGACCTCGTCGAGGACCTCTACCGGACGACGATCGCCTACCTCGACGCGAACGCCCACCGCGCGATGCGTGCGAAGATCCTCGCGTCGAAATGCCACGCGCAGCTTCCCGCGAGGGAGCGCACCCGCCTCGAGATGCTCGACGCGATGGCCCTGCGCGAGCCGGCGCGCGCAGGCGCGCTCGCGGAAAGGCTCCTCGACGATCCGGGCGACGCGCCGAATTCCGACCGCTCGCAATGGCTCGTCGTCGCGGTCTCGGGGCGGATCGTCTCGGGCGACATCGAGGGCGCGAAGGCGCAATGGCGCAAGCACGGCGCCGTCGTGGCCACCCCGCAGTACGATCGGCTCGCCGTGCGTCTGCTGCTCTCGTGGATCGATCCGGACTACCGCACGAGGCCGGTCACCGAACCCCCGCCGACGGGGTCCCGGAACTGACGAAATCCGGCACTTTCTGACCCGCCGGCCGGCCGATTCGGGGTGGTGTCGGCGCCAGCCGAAACGGGAGCTGCCCGCGGGGACCGACGGAGCGGGCCGTGCGACCCCGATTCCCCGATAAAACAAGGGTTTGCGCCATTGCAATCGTCATGAAAGAACGCGCCCGGCGTGGCATGGGCATTGCTCAATTACCCCCGCACACCCCGGTGTGGTCACAACGGTCCAGCCTTCCAACCCAAGACGGAGTCTCCCCAATGAAGAAAATCCAGCAAGGTTTCACGCTGATCGAACTGATGATCGTCGTCGCGATCATCGGCATCCTCGCGGCGGTCGCCATTCCCGCCTACCAGGACTACCTGAAGCGCTCGAAGATCACGGAAGTCGCGGCCACGGCCGGCGCGTGCAAGACCTCCGTGGGCGAGTACATCGCCTCGAAGAACGCCCTTCCGCCCGGCATCAACGAAGCGGGTTGCTCGCAGACGCAGACCACCTACGTGCAGAAGGTCGACGTCGTGAACGAGAAGATCTCCGTCACGATCAAGGGCGTGGACCTGCTGGTCGACGGCAAGAACCTCATGCTGCAGGCCGAAAAGGCCCCCGGCGTGCTGAACGACGGCACGACGTCCGTGACCGGCTGGCATTGCAGCAACGACGCGGCCAACACGGAATGGAAGTTCTTCCCGGCCAACTGCCGCCAGGCGCCGCTGTAATCGCCTAGGGCTTCACCGCAACACGGAAGGGCGGGGGCTTGCCCCCGCCCTTCTTCCTTTCGCTCATGAACCGCTGGAAAGCCTTCTCGCTGCACCTGGGCATCAGCGCGACGATCGGAACCCTGGTCGTCGGCACGATGCTCCTCGTCTGGTATCCCGGGCCGTTCTTCACGGCCATGGGCGGCAACGATCTCGTGGTGATCCTGCTCGGGGTGGACGTGGTGCTGGGCCCCCTCGTCACGCTGGTGATCTTCAATCCCGGCAAGGGCATGCGGCTGCTGCGGATGGACCTCGCGATCATCGGCACGATCCAGGCCCTGGCGCTCGCCTACGGCGTGCACGTGATCGCCGAGGTGCGCCCCGTCTACATGGTATTCACGGTGGACCGCTTCGACCTCGTGGCGGCCAACGACCTGCGCGAGGCCGAGCTGGCGCGCGTAGCCGATCCCGCCTTCCGGGGCGTTCCCTGGGGCCGGCCGCGCACGATCGCGGTGAGGAGCCCCACGGACCCGCGCGAGCAGATGCGCATCATCGAATCCGCGATGGCCGGCGCGGACCTGCAGACCTTCCCGCAGTACTACGTGAAGTACGAGGCGCTCGCCGCGCGCGCGCTGAAGGTCTCGAAACCGATCGCGGTGCTGCGCAAGCGCCACCCCGAGGAGTCCGCGCGCATCGACCGCGAGCTCGCCGCCCTCGGGCGCCGGGAGGAGGAACTGCGCTTCCTGCCCCTCAAGGCGCGCAGCCGCGACTACTGCGTGCTCCTCGACGCGAGGGACGGCGCCGTCGCGGGCTTCCTCGAGCTGATTCCCTGGTAGGCCGGGCCCGGCGCCTACTCGTGGCGCAGGGCCTCCACCGGGCGCAGGCTCGCCGCGCGCCGCGCGGGCCAGAAACCGAAGAAGATCCCGGTGGCCGCGGAGACCGCGAAGGCGACGAGCATCACCCAGGCCGAGAACGCCACCTCGATCTGCATCGCCTTGCCGATCACCAGGGCGCCGGCCACCCCGATCGCGATGCCGATGAGGCCCCCCACGATGCAGATCATCAGGGCCTCCAGGAGGAACTGCATGAGCACGTCGCGCTGGCGCGCGCCGATGGCCATGCGGATGCCGATCTCGCGCGTGCGCTCGGTCACCGAGACCAGCATGATGTTCATGATGCCGATGCCGCCGACCAGGAGCGAGATCGAGCCGATGGCGCCCAGCATGAGCGAGAGGATCCGCGCGGTGGCCGAGGCGGCCTCCGCCACCTGCGTGAGGTTGCGCACGGTGAAGTCGTCCTCCGCGTCGGGCTGGATGCGGTGGCGCTGGCGCAGGAGCAGCGTGATGTCGTTCTCCGCCGCGGCCGTGGCCTCCTGGCTCACGGCCTGCACGAAGATGAAGCGCACCGTGCCGGGGAAGCGGTTGCCGAAGAGCTTCGCCTGGGCGGTGGTGATGGGCACGAGGATGGAGTCGTCCTGGTCCCGTCCGTCGAGGCTCTGGCCCTTCTTCTTCAGCACGCCCAGCACCTGGAAGGGCTGGCCGCGGATGCGGATCGTCTTCCCGACGGGGTCCTCGGTGTCGAAGAGCTTCTCGACCACCGTCGCGCCGAGGAGCGCCACCCGGGTGGCGCTTCGCACGTCCGTCTCGCTGATCGCATCCCCGGCGTCCACGGGCCAGTCGCGCACCGAGGTGTACTCCGGGGTGACCCCGAGCACCTGCGTGGCCCAGTTGTTCACGCCGTAGGCGACCTGCCCGCCGCCCGGGAAGGTGGGGGCGACGGCCTGGACGTCCGGCAGGCGCGCGATCGCCTCGGCGTCGCCGGTGGTGAGGGTCGGCGCGTTGCCGGAACCGAAGCGAAGCGTGCCCGCGCTCGTGCTCCCCGAGAGGATCACGAGCAGGTTGCTGCCCATCGAGGAGACCGCGCGGTTCACCTGGTTCTGGGCGCCGGTGCCCACCGCGAGCATGAGGACGACCGCGGCGACGCCGATCACCATGCCGAGCATGGTGAGGCCCGTGCGCAGCTTGTTGGCGCCGAGGGAGCGCGCGGCCTCGCGGACGATGGTGAAGGGGCTCATGCGAGCGCCTCCTCGTGGACCACGGCGCCATCGTGGACGACCCGGCCGTCCTTGAAGCGGATGAGGCGCTTGGCGTACTGGGCGATGTCCTGCTCGTGGGTCACGAGGAGGATCGTGACCCCGGTCTCGCGGTTCAGGGCCGCGAAGAGGTCCATGATCTCGCGGCTGGTCCTCGTGTCGAGGTTTCCCGTGGGTTCGTCGGCGAGGATCAGCCGCGGGCGGTTCGCGAGCGCGCGGGCGATCGCGACCCGCTGCTGCTGGCCCCCGGAAAGGCGGTTGGGCATCGAGTCGGCGTACGGGGCGAGGCCCACCTTGTCGAGCAGTTCCAGGGCGCGCCGGCGGCGCTCGGCCCCCGGCAGGCCCGCGTAGACCATCGGCAGGGCCACGTTCTCCGCGGCCGTGATCCGCTTGAGGAGGTTGAAGCCCTGGAAGACGAAGCCGAAGACGAGGTTTCGCAGGTGCGCGGCCTCGTCCGGGGAAAGCCCGGCCACGTTGCGGCCGTCGAGCCGGTAGGCGCCGCTCGTGGGCGCGTCCAGGAGCCCCACGAGGTTCATGAAGGTGGACTTCCCGGAGCCCGACGGGCCCATCACCGCGACGAACTCGCCCGCGTCGATCGCGAGCGACACCGATTGCAGCGCGGGGGGCGTGCCCGGCGCCGCGGCCTCGTACTGCTTGCCGAGGTCCTCGACCTCGATGAAGCGGCCGGCCATGGGGCTAGAACATGCGCAGGCGCATCTGCGACTGCGGGCCGCCCTGGCCGGCGAGGTCCCGGGTGACGAGCTTGTCGCCCTCGGCGATGGCGCCGCCGAGGATCTCCGTGTACGCCGTGTCCGAGACGCCCACCTGCACGGGCACGGCCTCGAGCTTGCCGTCGACGAGCTTGAAGACGCGGGAAGCCGCATCGCGCCGGCCGCCCGTGCCGCCGCCGGGGCGGCTCGCGGCGCCGGCCTTCGCGGCGGCGCCGGACTTGTCGGCCTGCCCCGGTTCGGCGGGCGGGCGGAAGCGCAGCGCCGCGTTGGGCACGCGCAGCACGCCCTCGCGGCGGTTGGCGGTGACCTGCACGAAGGCGGTCATGCCGGGCTTGAGCTTGCCCTCGGCGTTGTCCGCGCTCACGATGACCGTGTAGCTCACGACATTCGACTGGATGGTGGGATTCAGGCGCACCTGCTTCACGACGCCGCGGAAGAACTGCCCCGGGTAGGCGTCGACGCGGAAGCGCGCGGAAAGGCCCGCGACGATGCCGCCGATGTCGGCCTCCGCGATGCTCGTCTCGATCTGCATCTGCGCGAGGTCGCGCGCGATCTGGAAGAGCGTCGGCGTGTTGAAGCTCGCCGCGACGGTCTGGCCGAGTTCCACGTTCCGGGCGACGACCACCCCCGAGATGGGCGATCGGATCACGGTGTAGCGCAGGTTCGTCTTGTCGCGGGCCACCTGGGCCTTCACCAGCTCGACCTGGGCCTGGGCCGCCTCGAGTTCCTTCACGGCCGTGTCGAGCTCGGCCTGGGAGATGAACCCCTTGCCGACGAGCGAGCGGGTGCGCGCCTCCTTCGTTTCCGCGAGGCGCAGGGCGGCGTGGGCGCTCGAGAGGCTCGCCTCGCTCTGCGCGAGCGCGGCGTTGAAGAGCGACGGGTCCAGCTCGGCGAGGAGCTGGCCTTCCTTCACCTCGCTGTTGAAGTCGGCGTGGAGCTTGATGATGGCGCCGGACACCTGCGTGCCCACGTTGACCGACGTCACGGGGTTCACGTTGCCGTTGGCGCTGATCACCTGGATCACGTCGCCGCGGTCGGCGGCCTCCAGTCGCCAGCGGTTGACGGGGTCCGCGGTGGCGCCGCTGCGCCACCAGGCGTAGCCGCCGGCCGCGAGTGCGAGCGCGAGAAGGGGAAGGAGGAAGCGGGCGCGGAGGAGTTTGCGGATCATCGGTCGTGAGCTCGGGTCTTCGCTCGCATTCTAGAGGAGCGGACCGCGGGCCGGTGCCGCGCCCTTACCATTGGTTACAGGTGAGCGGGGGTGGTTACAAGTCGCCGGGCACCAGCGGCGGGCGCCAGGCGTTGGCCCGGATCGCGAGGCCGTTGGAGAGGTAGGCGAGGAAGAACTCGAGGTGGGCGAGGTCGTCGGAGCCGGCCGGGAAGGGCGCGGCCCCCATGCGCTCCAGGCACTCGCGAATGCGCATCTGCAGCGTGATCGCGCGGCCGTCGCGCAGGTGGGGCCATTGGGCGGCGGCCCCGACGGGCGCGGGGATGGCCGCGCCCCGGTAGTAGTCCCCGGCGTGGCGAAGGTGGCAGGAGGCGCAAGCGTAGTTCCTCTGGCCCATGCGCGTGTAATAGAGGCGGCGGCCCTCCTCGAAGCGCTCCTCGGCCTGGGGCGTGTTCACGCGAACGGCGACCTTGCGGCCGTCGGAGAGCGAGCGGAGATAGGCGAGCACCACCCCCATCGTTTCCGGGTCGCCCGCGTCGAGCAGGGGCTGGCCATGGGTCTTCAGGCACTGGTTCACCGCCGTCTCGAGCGACACCAGGCGCTTCAGGCGCCGGTCGTACTGCGGGTAGGCGGCGGCGACGCGCCGCCCGCCGTTCGGGAAGCAGCCGGCGAGGGACCGGCCGTTCGCGAACTTGCGCGTCCAGATCCGCCGCCCCGCCTCGAGGGCCTCCGCCGCGCCCGGCGCGGGCGTGCGCTCCTCGGCCATCGCCCGGCGCCCCGGATCGAAAGCCGCCGCGCCGTGCGCGAATTCCGCGGGGGAAACCGCGGGGAAGCGTTCGCGCAATCGCGAGACGATGTCCTCGCGCACGCTCTCGGCGCCGGCGAGCGCCTGCAGCGGCAGGCCGATCGTGGCGAGGAGCCCGGCGAGAAAGAGGCGGTCAGGGAAGCGCATGGAGGTAGTCGATGAGCCGCTCGATCTCCTGCGGGGCGAGCAGGCGGTGGCGTCCGTAGGGCGGCATCACGGTGTCCGGATTGGCGATCATGGGGTCCACGAGGAGGGCGCGCAGGCGGGCGCGGTCCCAGGTCTTCAGGCGCGCGCCGTCCAGGCGCGGGCCCACGGTCGCGCGGATGGCGGGACCGGATCCGGCGGGCACTTCGTGGCAGGCCACGCAGTTGCCCTTGTCGGGACGCGTGAAGATCTCGAGGCCCTCGCCGGGTTGTCCCCAGGCCGTCGTCGCGACGAGCGCCGCGGCCGCGGCCAGCAGGCGTGCGCGTCGGCGCATCAGGAGAGCTTCAGGGCCTTCTCGGCCTCGCGCTCGATCTCGAGCTGGCCCTTGAGCTCGCGAAGGCGGGACTCGGCGCTCGAGAGTTCGTAGAAATCGCTGCCGCGGACCTTCGTCGCGAGCTCCAGTTGGTCCACGGCCGCCGCGAGGTTTCCGCGCAGGAAGTAGGCCTCGGCCTGGGCGCGGTGCTGGGCGAGGCGATCGCCGGCCGCGGTGTACGCGCGCGATTGCAGCTCGTAGAGCTTCGCGTCGCCGGGCGACTCGCGCACGCGCTCTTCGAGCCACGCGATCGCCTCCGCCGTCCGGCCGGCGTCGAGGAGGGCGCGGGCGAGCCCGTACACGAGGCCGCGGTAGCGCGGGTGCTTCTTGAGCGCCGCGCGGTAGGTCGCGAGGGACTCCTCGATTCGCCCTTCGTCGCCCTGGATCTGGGCCGCCAGCCATTCGAAGGCGGGGTGCCCGCCATCGCCGGCGCGAATCGTCGCGAGTTCCTTCTCCGCGGCGGCGAAATCCCGCGCGCGCCGCAGCGCGAGCGCGAGCCCGTAGACCTGGTCGCGCGGCCGGAGCACGGTACGGTCCGCGAGCTGCTCGCGGAAATAGCCGGCCGCCTCGGTCGCCGAACCCGCGGAAGCGCGCAGCTTCGCCTTCGCGAGCCGGTACTCGAAGCTGTCCGGGACGAGCTTCGGCGGCAGGGGCTCCACGCGGCCCTGCATGTCGGCGATGCGCTCGATGGTGAGCGGGTGCGTCCGCAGGTAGGAGGGAGCGCTCTTGAACTCGCTCAGCCGGTTGGCGCGCTGCATGCGCTCGAAGAAGCTCACCATGCCCCGCGGGTCGTATCCCGCGCGCGAGAGCATCGTGATGCCCACGCGATCGGCCTCGCGCTCGTGCTCGCGGGTGTAGTCGAGCTGTCCCTGGATCATGAGGGCGCTCGCGCCGACCATGGCGGCCTCCGTCATCTGGCTGCTCTGGGAGCTGTTGCCGCGGGAGGCGAGGATGGCGATCGCCAGCGCGGCGAGGGAGGCGAGCTGGTACTTGCCCTGGCCCTGGTACAGGCGCGACTGGTGGCGCTGCAGGATGTGGGAGATCTCGTGCGCGACCACGCCGGCGAGTTCCGCCTCGTTGCGCGTGAGGAGGATGAGCCCCGTGTGCAGCCCGATGTGCCCGCCGATGAGCGCGAAGGCGTTGACCGCCTCGTCCTCCACGACGAAGAACTCGATGGGCCGGCGCGGGGCCTCCGCGGCGCCGAGCAGGCGGTTGCCGAGCGACTTCACGTAGTCGGAGATCTCCGGGTCGTCCACGAAGGCCGGGTCGATCCGCACCTCGCGCATCACGCGATTGCCGATCGTGCGCTCCTGCTTGTCGGAGAGAACGGCGTCCGACGAGTCCCCGAGGTCGGGCAGGCCCTGGCCGTGCGCCGGGATCAGGGCGGCGCAGACGGCGGCGGCGACGAGGCGGCGGATCATGGATCGGAAGCCGGAGCGGGGGGAAGTGAAATCGTGGATACTTGGGACACGCGGCGGCGGCATTGGTTCGCCGCACCCGGAGTGCCTGATTATGAACGAAAAGCTCACCCATTTCGACCCGGGCGGCGAGGCGTGGATGGTCGACGTCGGCGGCAAGGAAGAGACGGCGCGCCGCGCGGTCGCGGCGGGCGTGATCCGCATGCGGCCGGAAACGCTGGCCCTGGTCCGGTCCGGCACCGCGAAGAAGGGCGACGTGCTCGGCGTCGCGCGTATCGCGGCGATCCAGGCGGCCAAGCGGACCTGGGAGACGATCCCGCTCTGCCACCCTGTCGCGCTCACCGCGCTCGAGGTCCAGTTCGAAGTGGACGAAGCTGCCTCGCTCGTCGCGTGCCGCGCGGTGGCCGAGTGCCGCGGCCGCACGGGGGTGGAGATGGAGGCCCTGAGCGCCGTGAGCGCGGGGCTCCTCACGATCTACGACATGTGCAAGGCGGTGGACCGCGGCATGACGATGGGCGACATCCGCCTCCTCGAGAAGGAAGGCGGGAAGTCCGGGCGTTTCGTCGCGCCGTGAGGCGCGGCCGCTAGGCGCCGAGCGAGCGCAGGGCCACGCCGGCCAGGGCGGAACCCGCGATCACCGCGACGACGCCCGCGCGCTTGCCCACCAGCAGCGCGAGCGCGATCGCCGCGATGGCAACCGAGACGAGGTCGATCGGGCCGGCCGGCGAACCGGCCTCGCCGGCGCCGGGCCAGAACACGTGCCAGGCAAAGAACACGGCGAGGCTCGCGACCACGCCCACCACTGCCGCGGTGATGGCCGAGAGCGGCCCCTCGAGGTGCACCTCGCCGCGCGTGCGCTCGACGAGCGGACCGCCGGCGAGGATGAAGACGAAGGACGGCAGGAAGGTGAACCACGTGGCCACGGCGGCACCCAGCGCGCCGGCGGCGGCAAGCGAACCGGGGCCGAGGAGTTCCTTGGTCCAGCCGCCCACGAATCCCACGAAGGCGACGAGCATGATCAGCGGTCCCGGCGTCGTCTCTCCGAGGGCGAGTCCGTCGATCATCTGCGCCATCGTGGCCCAGCCGAAGTGCACGACGGCGTTCTCGACCACGTAGGGCAGCACCGCATAGGCGCCCCCGAAGGTCACCAGCGCGGCCTGCGTGAAGAAGCGCGCCATGCCGGGATAGTCGCTTCCCGGCCCGAACACCGCGACCAGCGCCGCGAACGGGACGAGCCCCAGGGCGGCTCCCGTCGCGAGGCGGATCGCGAAGCTTCGCGGGGACGCGGCCGCATGCGCGGGCGCGGGCGTGTCGTCGTCGATCAAAGCGGGCTCGCGGGCGCGCGCCTTCGCCGCCGCCCCGTGCGACGGCCCCTTCGGCACGAAGCGGCGCCCGGCGACTCCCGCCAGCGCCGCCCCGGCGATCACCAGCGGAAACGGCGTGGAGAACACGGCGAGCGCGAGGAACGCCGCGACGGCGATCGCCACGTGGAACGGGTGGCGCAGCGCCCGCGTGCCGATGCGGACCGTGGCGGCGATGACGATCGCCACGACCGCGGGCTTCACGCCCGAGAGGATCGCCGCGACGAGCGGCGCGTGGCTGAAGGCGAGGTAGGCCCAGGAGAGCGCGATGAGGATCGCGAGCGAGGGCAGCACGAAGAGCGCCCCCGCGGCGATGCCGCCCCAGGTGCCGTGCATGAGCCAGCCGATGTAGGTCGCGAGCTGCTGCGCCTCGGGGCCGGGCAGGACCATGCAGTAGTTGAGCGCGTGCAGGAAGCGCCGCTCGGAGATCCAGCGGCGCGTCTCGACCAGCTCGCGATGCATGATGGCGATCTGCCCCGCGGGGCCGCCGAAGCTCACGAAGCCGAGCTTCAGCCAGAACGCGAGCGCCTGGCCGAAGCTCACCGCGGAGGGTGGAGCGCTCACGAGGGGTAGTTCCAGTTGTGCGGCTCGGAGGCGCCGGCCGCCTGCGCGCGGCACGCCGCGTAGAGCGCGTCGTAGACCGTGAAGCCGTGCTCGAGGAGCACCAGGTCGTCGGCGTGCAGCCGCCCCAGTCCCAGGGAGATGGCGAGGAGCCCCGCGCACTCGGGCGCGAGCTCCGGGCGGGCCGTGTCCGCGCCGCGCACGATGGTGGCGAGGCGCGCGAGCGCGGCGTCCGCGAGGCCGAAGTCCGCGACGAGCGCATCGAACGAGCACTGCTCGCCGCGGTGGGTGAACGCGACGCCGGGAACGTCGAAGGCGACGCCGCCCCTCGCCTCGGCGGTCGCGAGGACGTCCTTCTCGGGGACGAAGACGAACTGCGCGAGCGGGTCGATGAAGCGGCGCACGAGCCAGGGGCAGGCGATGCGGTCGATCTTCGGCCTTTCCCGCGTCACCCACACCGAGGCCTTTCCCGGCTCCGAGGGAATGGCAGGCGAGGGCCGGCGCAGGACCGTGGGCCCGCCCATTTCGCGCCAGGCCTCGATGCCGCCCTCGAGGAAGCGCGCGTCGATGCCCGCGGCACGGAGCGCGTCCGCGGCGTTGCGGCTGATCTCGTGGCCGTGCACGCAGTAGAGCACCACGGGCCGGTGGCGCGGCAGGTACTTCGCCCAGTCGTCGACGGCGAAAGGATCGCGCCAGGTGGCCCCGGCGACGAGGACGGAGTCCTCCTCGAAGGCCGGGCGACGGCGCACGTCGATCACGAGCGGCGCGGCGCCGGAGCCGAGGGTGGCGAAAAGGCGGGAAGGGGAAACGTAAGGGGATGCGGTGTCCATGGTCGTCCTCGCTCTGGAAGAGGAACGCAGGCCTTGGACGGGACACCGTCTTCGCCCCGGGGGGCGCCGGGAGGCTGCGACGTCCCGGGAGGCGGCATCCTAGCGCGGGATTCTGTCCGCCACAAGGGGCCGGGAACTCAGTCGACGAACAGGTCCTTGAAGGGCGCGACGCCCGGGTTCACCGCATAGCGGGAAAAGTCCTCGACGCCCGCCGCCCGCAGCACCGCCTCGTCCAGGAAGAAGTTCCCCGTCGCTTCCCGGCTGGGCCGCGTGAGGATGGCGTGCGCCGCGTCCGCCATGATGGCCGGGTGGCGGCTCGCCGCGAGGATCTCCGGCGGGAAGTTGAACTCCACGGCCGCCGTGGCGATCGTCGTGGCGGGCCACAGGGAATTCACCGCGATGCCGTCCGCCGCGAGCTCCGCGGCCATGCCGAGGGTGCACAGGCTCATGCCGTACTTGGAGATCGTGTAGGCCGTGTGCGGCGCGAACCACTTCGGGTCGAGCGAGAGCGGCGGCGCGAGGTTGAGGATGTGGGGATTGGCGGCGCTGCGCAGGTGCGGGATCGCCGCCTGGGAGCAGAGGAAGGTCGCGCGCACGTTAACCGACATCATCAGGTCGAAGCGGCGTGCGGGCGTGGCGGGGGTCGGCGTGAGGCTGATCGCGCTCGCGTTGTTCACCAGGATGTCGAGGCCGCCGAAGGCCCTGGCCGCGGCCTCGACCGCGGCGGCGATGGCCGCCTCGTCGCGGACGTCGAGCGCGAGCGGCAGCGCCTGGCCACCCGCCGCCTCGATCTCCGCCGCCACCGTGTGGATCGTGCCCGGGAGCTTCGGATGCGGCGCCACGGTCTTGGCCGCGACCGCGACCCGGGCGCCGTCGCGAGCCGCCCGCAGCGCGATCTCGCGCCCGATGCCGCGCGAGGCGCCGGTGATGAAGATCGCCTTGCCGGCGAGCGTGGCCATCGCGGCTACTCTCCCCGGAACCCGGGCTTGCGCTTGGCCACGAAGGCGCCGGTGCCCTCGGCGAAGTCGTGGGTGGGGATGCATCGCCCGAAGGCGGCGAGCTCGGCGTCGAGCTGCGCGTCGAGCGGCCGCTCCCAGGTCTCGTTGAAGAGCGCCTTGGTCCGCGCGAACGCGAAGGTCGGCCCGGCCGCGAGGCGCTCGAGGATCGCGAACGCGCGCGCCTCCAGCTCCCCGGGCGCCACGACCCAGTTCACCAGCCCGAGGGCGAGCGCCGCGTCCGCGTCCAGTCGCTCGCCGAGGAAGGCGAGCTCCAGCGCCTTGCGAAGGCCCACGATGCGCGGCAGCGTGAAGGAGCTGCCGCCGTCCGGGGAGGTGCCGATGTTCGCGTAGGCGAGCGAGAGCTGCGCGTCGGACGCGGCGATCGCGAGGTCGCAGGCGAGCATCACCGAGAGCCCGCCGCCCGCGACCGCGCCGTGGACGCAGGCGAGCACGGGCTTTTCCATCGTGCGCAGGCGCCGGACCGAGGCGTGGAAGCCCTGTCCCATCTCCTGGAAGCGGGGCCCCAGCGTGGCGAGGTTCTCGTGGAAGAAGGCGACGTCTCCGCCGGCCATGAAGGCGCGGCCCGCCCCGCGCACCATCACCGCGCGCACGGCGGGGTCGCCGGCCGCCTCGCGGGTGGCCTCGTCGAGGCCCTGCATGAGCGCGCCGTCGAGCGCGTTGAGTTTTTCGGGGCGGTTCAGCGTGATCACGGCCGCCGCGCCGCGGCGTTCGAGCTGGACGGTGTCGTTCATTGGGGCGGCTCTCCGATGGGAGGGATGATACCGCGCGCGAGATAGGCGCTCCGCAGGTGCGTGCGGAAGGACGGCAGCCGCCAGGCGAACACCGCGCCCGCGAGCGCGCAGGCGAGGCCGCCGGCGAGGAAGGTGTAGGGCGCGCCGATCGCCTCGGCGAGCGCGCCCGCGCCGAGGTGCCCCAGGGGCAGGGAACCGATGAAGAACATCGTGTAGTAGCTCATGACGCGCCCGCGCTTGTCCTCGTCCACCACGCTCTGGATGATCGTGTTGCAGGAGGCGGCGGTCATGAACATGCCGAAGCCGGCCATCGCCATGAACGCGGTCGAGAGCGCGATGGAGCGCGAGAAGCAGAAGCCGGCGGCGCCCGCGCCCGCGGCGATCGCGGAAGCGGCGATCCACTTGCCGAGGCCGCGCACCGACTGTCGCCGCGCGAGGCTCACCGCCGCGACCACGGCGCCGAATCCCACGGCGCCGATGAAGAGGCCCACGAGCCAGGCGCCCTCGGCGAAGGTCTTGACCGCGATGGCGGGCATGAGCGACGAGTAGGGCCCGATGGTGACGCTCACCGTGGCGAGGAGGAAGAGCATGCGGCGCACGGGCACGAAGCCCATGGCGTAGCGCCAGCCGTCGGCGAGGTCGGCGAGCGGGTGGCTGGGCGCGCGCGCCGGCGAAGCCCGCACCGGCCGCGTGCGGCGCAGCGCCCCGATCACGAAGAGGTAGGTCGCGGCGTTGATCGCGAAGCACGCCGTCACGCCCCAGGCCGCGATCACGAGCCCGCCGAGCGAGGGGCCGACGAGGCGGGCGCCGTTCATCAGGACGGAATTGAGCGCGATGGCGTTGGGCAGGTGGTTGCGGTCGTCGAGGAGCTGCACGAAGAAGGACTGCCGCGTGGGCGTCTCGAAGGAGTTGGCCACGCCGGCGAAGAGCGCAAGCGAGGCGAGCTGGACCTGGGTGATGGTCCGCAAGCCCGAGAGGATCGCGAGCACCACGGCCTGGAGGAAGAGGAGCGTGAGCACCGTGAGCAGGATCCTGCGCCGGTCCAGCCGGTCGCCCAGCACGCCCGCGAAAGGCGAGAGCACGAGGTAGGGGATCGAGTTGAGGAAGCCCACGAGCCCGGTGAACCAGGTGGAGCCCGACATGCGGTAGGCGAGCCACATGAGTGCCAGCGACTGCACCCAGGTGCCGATCATCGACACCGCCTGTCCCGCGTAGTAGAGGCGGAAGTTGGGCGAGGCGAGCGCCCGGAGGCTGTAGGGAAGCGGCACGGAATCCCGGGGCCGGCGCGGGGCGCGCGTTGCCCTCAGGCGAGGCGCGCGAGCTGGGAGCGGACGTCCTCGAGCTTCGTGCGGAACTCGGCGAGGCGCGACTTCTCCTGCTGGACGACGGACGCAGGCGCGCGCTCGACGAAGGAGGCGTTGCCGAGCTTGGCCTCCGCCTTCGCGATCTCCCCGTCGAGCCGGGCGGCCTCCTTCGCGAGCCGCTCGCGCTCGGCGGCGCGGTCCACCTCCACGTGGAGCATCACCTTGCCGCTCGCCGTCACCGCGACCGGCGCGTCCTCGTCCGGGAGCTCGGCGACGAGCTTCACCTCGGTGAGCCTCGCGAGCGCCTGGAGGCCGGGCAGGCAGGCGGCGACCCCGGGGCCGGCCTGGACGAAGGCGGGCACGCGCTGTCCCGGCGAGAGACCCATCTCGGCGCGGAGGTTGCGCGCGGCGTTGGTGAGCTCCTTGAGCACGGCGACCTCGGCCTCCGCCGCTTCGTCGATCTTCCCGGGCTGCGGCTGCGGCCAGCGCGCGAGCATCACCGTCTCGCCCGTGGCGCCCGCGAGCGGGGCGACCTTCTGCCAGAGCTCCTCGGTGATGAAGGGGATGATGGGGTGGGCGAGGCGCAGGGTCGCCTCGAGGACGCGGATGAGCGTGCGCCGCGTGCCGCGCTGCGCGGCCTCGCTCCCCCCCTGGAGCTGCACCTTCGCGAGCTCGAGGTACCAGTCGCAGTACTCGTCCCAGACGAACTCGTAGAGGGCACGGGCGGAGGCGTCGAAGCGGTACGCGGCGAATCCCTCCGCGACCTCGGCTTCCGCCCGCTGCAGGCGCGAGACGATCCACCGGTCGGCGAAGGAGAGCTCCACGGGTGCGGCCGCGTCGAGGCCCGTGTCCTTGCCCTCGCAGTTCATGAGCACG
The DNA here is from genome assembly GCA_937898635.1 of uncultured Pseudomonadota bacterium. Lineage (GTDB taxonomy): Bacteria > Pseudomonadota > Gammaproteobacteria > Burkholderiales > Usitatibacteraceae > FEB-7. The sequence continues at coordinate 26,251 of CALEJW010000119.1, forward strand.
AAGCGCGTCGCGTTCCAGAGCTTGTTGCAGAAGCTGCGGTAGCCCTCGCAGCGCTTGAGATCGAAGTTGAGCGTTCGCCCGTGCGTGGAGAGCGCGGCGAAGGTGAAGCGCAGCGCGTCCGCCCCGTAGGAGGCGATGCCCGCGGGGTAGTCGCGGCGGATGCGCTTCTCGGCGGCCTCGCGGTGCGCGGGCAGCATGAGGCCCTGGGTGGACTTCGCGAGGAGCGCCTCCAGCGTGATGCCGTCGATCACGTCCAGCGGGTCGATCGTGTTGCCCTTGGACTTGGACATCTTCTGGCCCTCGGCGTCGCGCACGATGGCGTTGATGAAGACGTCGCGGAAAGGCACCTCCCCCGTGAAGTGGAGCGTCGTCATGATCATGCGCGCCACCCAGAAGAAGATGATGTCGAAGCCGGTCACGAGCACCGAGGAAGGCAGGTAGAAGGGTCGCTCCTTCGCCATCGCCGCCTCGTCGGGCCAGCCGAGGGTGGAGAAGGGCACGAAGGCCGAGGAGAACCAGGTGTCCAGCACGTCGGGGTCGCGCGAGTCCTCGCCAACCTCCTTGCCCGCGGCCTTCGCCTTCGCGGCGGCCTCCGCGTGGGTCCTGCCGACGAAGGGCGTGCCGTCGGCGGCGTACCACGCGGGGATCTGGTGTCCCCACCAGAGCTGGCGCGAGATGCACCAGTCCTGGATGTTTCCGAGCCACTGGTTGTAGACGGTGGCCCACATGTCCGGCACGAAGCGCGTACGCCCGTCGGCGACGGCCGCGAGGCCCGCCTCGGCGAAACCGTCCATCTTCACGAACCACTGGTCCGAGAGCATCGGCTCGACCACGGCGTCGGAGCGCTGCGAGCGCGGCTGCATGAGCTTGTGCGGCTTCACGCTCTCCACGAGACCGGCGCGCTCGAGGTCCGCGAGCACGCGCTTCCTCGCCTCGAAGCGGTCGAGCCCGCGGTAGGCCTCGGGCGCGTTCTCGTTGAGTTTCGCCTCTAGGGTGAAGATGTTCACCATCGGCAGGCCGTGGCGCGCGCCGAGCTGGTAGTCGTTGAAGTCGTGCGCGGGCGTGATCTTCACGCAGCCGGTGCCGAACTCGCGGTCCACGTACTCGTCGGCGACGACCGGGATCAGGCGGTCGGCGAGGGGCAGGCGGACCATGCGGCCGATGAGGTGGCTGTAGCGCCGGTCCTCGGGGTGCACGGCGACGGCGGTGTCGCCCAGCATCGTCTCCGGGCGCGTGGTCGCCACGACGAGCGATTCCGTGCCCTCCGCGAGCGGGTAGCGCAGGTGCCAGAGGGAACCGTTCTCCTCGCGCGACTCGACCTCGAGGTCGGAGACCGCCGTGTGCAGCACCGGGTCCCAGTTCACCAGGCGCTTGCCCCGGTAGACGAGGCCTTCCTCGTGGAGCCGCACGAACACTTCCGTGACGGCGCGCGATCTCGCCTCGTCCATCGTGAAGTACTCGCGCGACCAGTCGCAGGAGGCGCCGAGGCGGCGCATCTGCCGGGTGATCGTGGAGCCGGACTGCGCCTTCCAGGCCCAGACGCGCTCGACGAACTTCTCGCGGCCGAGCTCTCGGCGCGAGGTGCCCTCCTGCTCGAGCTGGCGCTCGACCACCATCTGGGTCGCGATGCCCGCGTGGTCCGTGCCCGGCTGCCAGAGCACGTTTTCGCCCTTCATGCGGTGCCAGCGGGTGAGGACGTCCATGAGCGTCTGCTGGAAGGCGTGGCCCATGTGCAGCGTGCCCGTCACGTTGGGCGGCGGCAGCTGGATCGAGAACGAGGGCTTCGACGCCTCGAATCCGGCCTTGAAGCAGCCGCGGGAATCCCAGTAGGGGTACCAGCGCGCCTCGATGTCGTGGGGGTCGAAGCTCTTCGCGAGTTCCATGTTCCTTCGGGCCTATCGTTTCGGGTGGCGCGCGAGGGCGTCGGCCACCGCCTCGCCCACGGCGCGGGCGATGTCGTGGCGAAGGTCTCCCAGCGTGGCGGCGATGGAGGCGTGCACTTCCGCCAGCACCTGCGGCGCGAGGCGCCGCTCGAGGTCTTGCGCGAGGCGCGAGCGGACCGCCTCGACGACCTCCGCGACCAGCGCGCGGCGTTCCTCCTCGGAGAAGGAGGCGGGACCCGCTTCGGGCGGCGCGGGCTCGGCAGGGGCGGGTGCACGCCCGCCGGGCGTGATCAACTCGGTCAGCACGGGAACATCCGCGCCGTCGGCGGCGCGCCCGGGGACGTGGCGTCGCAGCAGGGCGTCGGCCTTGCCGAGGATGTCGCGGTCGTCGGCCACGGCCCTAGGCCTCCCCGATCGCGTTCACGTTGATCTCGTAGCCGCGGCTGCGGTAGAAGACGAAGCGCCCGCGGGCCCGGTGCTTGTCCTCGTCGTCCGCGCCCACGATCTCGAGCAGCCGCTCGAACGAGGCGAAGAAGGGCGGCCACTCGTCGCCGAGGTTCAGGAGCACGTCGTGGTGCGGCAGCGCCTCCTCGCCGGAGGCGAGGATCACGGGCGTGTCGGAAGCGATCGCCTCGCCCGCGCGGCAGTGGGGCACGAAGCGGATCGGCTGGAAGGTCCACAGGAGCCGGTCGAACGTGGAGAGGACCTGCTCGTCCGGCGCGTACACGACGAGGCGGCTGTCGCGCTCGGCCACCGTCGCGGCGAGCCGGCAGGCGTAGCGCAGCTTGTCCTCGGCGTAGTGGTAGAAGTCGATGCGGGTCACGCCGAGCGCCGCGTGAGGAAGTTCGCGAGCAGGGCGACGGGCCGTCCGGTGGCGCCCTTGTCCGCGCCGGATTTCCACGCCGTGCCGGCGATGTCCAGGTGCGCCCAGGGATAGGCCTTCGTGAAGCGCTCCAGGAAGCAGGCCGCGGTGATCGAGCCGCCGGCGCGCGAACCGATGTTGGGGATGTCCGCGAAGTTGGACTTGAGCGCCTCCTGGTAGTCGTTCCAGAGCGGCAGGTGCCAGGCGCGGTCCCAGGAGGCCTCGCCCGCGTGCAGCAGTTCCCGGGCGAGCGGGTCGCTGTTGGCGAAGAGGCCGGTGGCCACGTGCCCCAGCGCGATCACCATCGCCCCGGTGAGGGTGGCGATGTCGACGACGGCGGCGGGCTTGAAGCGCTCCGCGTAGGTGAGCGCGTCGCAGAGGATGAGGCGGCCCTCGGCGTCGGTGTTGAGGATCTCGACCGTCTGCCCGGACATCGTCTTCACGATGTCGCCCGGCTTCACGGCGTTGCCCCCCGGCATGTTCTCGGTGGCCGGGACGATCCCGATCACGTTGAGCGGGAGCTTCATGAGCGCGACGGCCTTCATCGTCCCGAGCACGCTCGCCGCGCCGCACATGTCGAACTTCATCTCGTCCATCTCGGGCGCGGGCTTGAGGGAGATGCCCCCGGTGTCGAAGGTGACGCCCTTGCCGACGAGGACCACGGGCGCCTCGTCCTTCTTCCTCGCGCCGCGGTGGGTGAGCACGATGAGCTTCGGGGGCTCGCGGCTGCCGCGGGCCACGGCGAGGAAGGCGCCCATCCCGAGCTTCTCGAGTTCCTTCTGCTCGAGGACCTCGCAATGCAGGCCGTGCTCCTTCGCGAGCCCGGCCGCCTCGCCCGCGAGGTAGGCCGGCGTGCAGACGTTGGCCGGGAGGTTGCCGAGGTCGCGCGCGAGGCTCACCCCCTGGGCGATGGCCCGGGCGCGCTGCGCGGCCGCCTCTCCGGCGGAGATCTCGCTGCGACGCGCCACGTGCAGCACGACCCGCTTCAGGGCCCGCCGCGCCTCCTCGGGCTTGCTCTTCATGCGGTCGAAGCGGTACATCCCCTCCATGATGCCGAGCACCGCCTGCTCGACCTTGAAGGCGGAGTCGCGTTTCCGGAGCGCGATCTCCGTGAGATAGAAGGTGGCCTCGGTCGCGCCCGTCGTGCGCAGCGCGCGCACGGCCGTGTCGATCGCCTTGCGGTAGGCGGACTCGTCCAGCTCGCGCTCCTTGCCGAGGCCCACGAGGAGGACGCGGTCGGACGGGACTCCCTGGACGCTTTGCAGCAGCAGGGAGGTGCCCCGCTTGCCCTCGAGGTCGCCGCGGCGCAGCACCTCCGCCAGAAAGCCCTTGGCCGCCCGGTCGATCCCCTGCGCCGAGGCGGTGAGCTTGCGGCCCTCGAAGACGCCGACCACCACGCAGCCGGTCCTTTGCTTCTCGGGGCTGCCGCTCTTTATGCTAAATTCCATTTATTTTTCCAGTACTTGGACGCTCGCGGAGAGCGCGATTATCCCCGTTTTGGGGAACCCAAGTCAAAGCAGGGCGGGCCACGACACTTGATCTTCGAGCGCAGCCTCCTTCGCGAATTCAGCCTCGTGGCGCTCGCCGTCGTGTCGGTGCTCCTCGCGCTGATCCTCACGAGGCTCCTGATCCTCCTGCTCGGCAAGGCGGCCGGCGGCGACGTGCTTCCCGAGGCCGTGATCGGCCTCATCGCCTTCGGCGTGCTCGCCTACATGCCCGTGCTCCTGTCCATCGCGGCCTTCGTGGCGGTGCTCCTCACCCTCACGCGCAGCTTCCGGGACAGCGAGATGACGGTGTGGTTCACCTCGGGGCTCTCGATCGCGGCCTGGGTGAAGCCGGTGCTTCGTTTCGCGCTCCCCATCGCCCTGGTCTGCGCGGTGCTCTCGCTGGCGATCTCGCCCTGGTCGGAGGCGCAGAGCCGCGAGTACCGGCGCCTGCTCGAGAGCCGCGACGAGGTCTCCGCGGTGACGCCGGGCGTGTTCCGGGAATCGCGGCAGGCCGACCGCGTGTTCTTCGTGGACAAGCTCACCGAGCGCGACGACGTGGTGAACAACGTCTTCGTGCAGTCCACGCACGCCAACCGCCTGGGCGTGATGGTGGCGCAGAAGGGCTACATCGAGACGGTGGAGAACGGGGACCGCTTCGTGGTGCTCCTCAACGGGCGACGCTACGAGGGCACGCCCGGCACGCTCGGGTACCGGACCGTGGACTTCGACCGCTACATGCTGCGGATCGAGCCGCGGGAGGCGAAGAAGGAACCGCCGCCCGCGAAGGCGATGGACACGCTGGACCTGATCGCGGACCCCACGCCGCACAACATCGCGGAACTGCACTGGCGCTTCGCGCTGCCCCTGTCGGTGGTGCTCATGGCGATCTTCGCCGTGCCGCTGTCCTTCGTGAACCCGCGATCGGGACGCTCCTGGAACCTCGTGCTCGCGGTCCTCGCCTACGCGCTCTACAACAACCTGCTCTCGATCTTCCAGGCCTGGACCGCGCAGGG
>CALEJW010000120.1 GCA_937898635.1 uncultured Pseudomonadota bacterium
CGGTCGAGATCGCCGCGCCCCCGCCGCCGCTCGAGATTCCCACGATCAGCGCGCCGTCCTTGCCGGCGGTCTCGCTGCCCGCCGCGGCGCCGGTGTTCGCGCCGGGCGTGGAAGTGGCGCCGGTCCGGCCGCCCGCGGCGCGCCCCGGCAGTCCCGCGGCCCGCGACCTCGCGCGTCCCGAGACGGGCGATGCCGCGCCTTCGACGCGCGATTCGCCGGTATTCGACAACCGCCGGCGGCCGCCCGCGGAAGCGCCCATCCCCGGCTCGGGACCGCGAATAGACCTCGACCGGGCCCGCGCGCGGGCGCGCGAGATGGCGCGCGAGGGAACCGGCAACCGTGCGCTGCTGCCCTTCCCCATGCCGCCGCTGCCGGAGAGGAAGACGAAGGAGCAGATCGCGATCGAGAAGGCATGGAAGCCCGACTGCCGCGACGCCTACAAGGACCTGGGGCTGCTCGCGGTCATCCCGCTGCTCGCCAACGAAGTCGGCGAGGGAAGTTGCCGGTGGTGAGCCGGGCGATCCCGGCCGATTCCCGGCGCTCTTCTACGCCGCCCAGTCCAGCGCGGGCGGCGACTCGCGCGTGCCGAGCCTCGACAGGGCGCTGCCCAGCAGGCAGGCCTTGAGCCGCGCGGCGACCGCCGCGTCGCCGGACACCGCGACGTCGCGTCTTTTCACCGCGTCCTCGAAGCGATCCTGGAAGGTCCAGATCGCCGTCATCGTCCTGAGCGAGCACCGCACGACCACGTCCACCTCGAAGCCGTTGTCGGTGCGGCACAGGTCGACCTCGCCGTTCTCGGTGACCAGCCACCATTGCCTCGAACCCGAGGGCGCGTCGGGATAGTCGAACTGCACGACGACCCTTCGCCCGGGCAGCCCCTTCGCGTCGAAGCTGCGGCGCATGTCCCACATCAGCAGTCCCGCGTCCAGGTCGCCGTCTGCCAGGCTCGAGCGCACCCAGCGGTGGCCCCAGGCGCCCAGCAGTTCCACCACGGGGCGAAGCTCGCGACCCGCCTCGGTGAGGTGGTAGGTCCGGGCGCCCTCGTGTCCGCGCGACTCGATCACGCCCGCCCGCGCCAGCTTCTTCAGGCGCGAGGAAAGCAACGTCGGGGAGAGCAGCGGCGCGCCCTTGCGCAGTTCGCCGAACCGCGTGCTTCCGGCGATCAGCTCCCGGACGATGATCAGGGTCCAGCGCTCGCACAGCAGCTGGGCCGCCTGCGCCAAGGGGCAAAACTGTCCGTAGGTCATCGCGATCTCCTCCCCGGCCGCAAGCGGCCGCCTTGTGCGCCGCAGCATCCGCGGTGCTACAGATACTGTACTTCACGACCGCCGCCGTCGCCGGTAGCCTGAGGTCACCTCCGTGAATCCGGCGGCCCGATAAAGAGCAACCCACGACCTGGAGATCCCGATGGAGAAGAACCTCTACGAAAGGCTGGGCGCGACGAAGGGCATCACCGCGCTCGCGAACGACGTGATCGACAACCACCTGGCGAACGAGGCGATCGCGACGCGGTTCGCGAAATCCGAGGTCGCCGCGCTCAAGAACGCCGCGGCCACCTTCTTCATCGCCGCGACGGGCGGGCCGCCCGTCTACAAGGGCAAGGACCTGCTGGCGGCGCACAAGGGGATGAACATTTCCGCCCGGGAGTTCATGGCGGTCCTGGACGACGCCCTCGCGGCGTTGCACAAGAACGGGATCGGGCAACGGGAGCAGGAGGAGGTGCTCTTCGCCCTGTACAGCATGCGGTCGCAGGTCGTCCTCGTCTGACCGACCCGGGCGGAGGCGATGCCTCCGCCCGCGCCGCCATGGCCGCCGATCCCGCCCCATTCCCGCTCGAGGGTGGCTGCGACTGCCGCCGCGTGCGCTACCGCCTGGAGAGCGCGCCGCTCTTCGTGC
>CALEJW010000121.1 GCA_937898635.1 uncultured Pseudomonadota bacterium
TCGCGGCCGCGCTTGATGAACCCGAGCCCGCTCAGCAGCGGGACTTCCTCGACGGCGTGGCCCTTCGCGGCGAGCGCCGGGGCGAGTGCGGCGGCCGCCGTACCCTTCTCGAGCTGGACCTTGCCCGGGACGGCGGTCGTGAGGTGCCCGCGCGAGAGCGCCTCGCCGGGCGTGCGGCCGTTGGCGAGCATCTCGATGAGGCTCGCGGCGACGTAGTCCACGATCGGCCCGCCGCCGGCCGAGCCGCCCACGACCACGGGCCGCCCGTCGCGGTCGAACACGATGGTCGGCGCCATGGAGGTCACGGGACGCTTGCGCGGCGCCATCTGGTTGGCGAGCGTTTCCCCGCGCCTGGGCGCGGCGGAGAAGTTGGTCATCACGTTGTTCAGCACGAAGCCGTCGACCATGAGCCGCGAGCCGAAGTTGAGGTTGATCGTCGTGGTGACCGAGATCGCGTTGCCGGCGCGGTCGGCGATCGCGAGCTGGCTGGTCGCGTCGAGCGGGTCGCCCGCGTCGGGCCGGAGCGCGGCCGCTTTGCTCTCCGGTGCACCGGCCTTCACGGTCTTGGCGGCCTGCGCGGGGTCGATGGCGAGCGCGCGGCTGCGCACGTAGGCGGGATCGGCGAGCGCAGCCACCGGCACGCGCACGAAATCCGGGTCGCCCACGAAATGCCGGCGGTCGGCCTGGGCGAGCTTGCCGGCTTCCGCGTAGAGGTGCGCGAACGCCGCGTCGTCGAAGTCGAACCGCCCGCCCGCGCGCGCCTCCACCATCTGCAGCACCTGCAGCACCACGAGCCCGCCGAAGGACGGCGGCGCCGTCGTGCACACGCGAAAAGCGAGGAAGGGCGCGCAGACCGGGTCGCGCTCGACGGCGCGGTAGGCGCGCAGGTCCTCCTCGGTCATGAGGCTCGGGCGGAAGCCGCGCTGCGCGGCGGCGACGATCCGCGCGGCGGCGTCGCCGTCGAGGAAGGCGCCGGGACCGCCGAGCGCGATGCGGCGAAGCGTCCGCGCGTAGTCGGGATTGCGGATCGTCGCGCCCACGGGCAGGGGCTTGCCGTCGGCCGCGAAGTAGAGCGCGAGCATGTCGGGATGGTTCTTCGCCGCGTCGGGCAGGGCGAGGATCCCGTGCATGTAGGCAGGCATCGGGAAGCCCTTCTCGGCGAGGTCGATGGCGGGCTCGAAGAGCTCGCGCCAGGCGAGGCGGCCGTGGCGCTCGTGGACCATGGCGAGGACCGCCACGGTGCCGGGGACGCCCACCGTGCGCCCGCCGCGCCGCGACGGCTCGGCCTCGAGGATCTTCCCGTCGGTATCGGTCCGCGAGCTGGCGGTGACACGGACGGGCGCGGCGGAAAGCCCGTCGTAGGAGGCGAGCTTCCGCCCGGCCGCGTCCCAGTGCAGCACGAGGCTTCCGCCGCCGAGCCCGGAGGACTGGGGCTCCACCAGTCCCAGCACCATCTGCGCGGCGATGGCGGCGTCGGCGGCGCTGCCTCCCTTGTCCAGCATGGCGAGCGCAGCCCGGGAGGCGAGGGGATGCGCCGTCACGGCGATCTGCGCGGTGGGCGCTTCCTGGGCGAAAGGGACTCGCTCCGGCGCGGGGGCGATGGCACAGGAGGCGAGAAGCAGCGCGAGGGATGCCGTGAAGATCCGGATCATGGTGGGCGCGGGTGGAGGGGAGGCCGGGAGCATGGCCCCGGCGGTCGCCTTCCGCAATCGGCCGGGGCACGGGGGCTTGTAAATAGGAATTATTCGCAATAATATGGGCCCGTCGCCCCTGGAGGAACCATGCCCGAACCCGACGACCGACAGGAAACCGACGCCATCGTCGCCGGGACCCTGTGCCTGATGAGTTGCCCGGAGAGCGCCGTCGCGCCGGTCTTCGTCCGCCGCATCGTCGCCAACCTCGAGAGGCTGGCCTCCCACCCGGCCGCGACGCTCGAGATGCGCACCGTCTGCCGCAGGCTCGCCCGGCAGTGGGATCAACGACTTTCATCCCCGGAACCGCGTCATGGACCGGCACCCGTTCACTGAGGCGATCGACGCCGAAGCCGGCGCCGATTGCCTCCTCGCGTCCACGCTCTTCCTGATGGGGCGCTACGCCGCCGGGCCTTGCCCGCGACTCGCCACTCTGGTGGACCGACACCTCGCCGCGGTGGCGAGGCACCCCGGCAGCGGGGCGCTCGTGCGCGAGACCAGCCGGCGACTTGCCGCGGAATGGACGCGCCTGCGCGCGGGATGCCCGCTGGGGTTCGACGCGCCGCCTTGCGAGGAAGCGGGCTAGGCCGCTACAGCGCGTCGAAATCGGCCGCCATGCGCCGGCGCAGCGCCG
>CALEJW010000122.1 GCA_937898635.1 uncultured Pseudomonadota bacterium
TCCATGGAGGCCTCGCTGGGAGAGGCCCGCTACGCCGGCGTGCTGGTCGCGCTCGCCATCGGCGAGCAGGACGCCGTGACGAGCGGGGACTGGGAAGTGTTCTGGCGCACGGGCGTGGGCCACCTCGTGAGCATCTCGGGCCTGCACGTGACGATGTTCGCGAGCCTCGCGTTCGCGCTCGCGGCGTTCGCGTGGGTGCGCGTGCCGCGGCTCGCGCTCGCCGTGCCGGCGCGCAAGGCAGGGGCCGTCGCGGGTCTCGCCGCGGCGACGGCCTACGCGCTCGTCGCGGGCTACGGGGTTCCCGCGCAGCGCACGCTGGTGATGCTCGCCACGGCGGCGGCCTGCCTCCTCGCCGATCGCGCGGCCTCGCCCTCGCGCGTGATCGCCGCGGCGGCGCTCGCCGTGACGCTCGCCGATCCCTGGGCGGTGCTCGCGCCCGGGTTCTGGCTCTCCTTCGGCGCGGTGGCCGCGATTTTCCTCGCCTTCGCGCTGCGCGAGCGCCGGCCGGGCGCGCTGGCCGCGGCGGCCCGCACGCAGCTCGCGGTGACGCTCGCCCTCGTGCCGCTCCTCGCCGCGCTCTTCGGCGAGTTTTCCCTCGTCTCGCCGCTCGCCAACGCCTTCGCGATCCCGCTCGTGAGCCTAATCATCGTGCCGCTCACGCTCGCGGGCGCGCTCCTGCCGGCGGGCTTCCTGCTCGCGCCGGCCCACGCGCTCGTCGCGGCCGCGATGGTCCCGCTCGGCTGGCTGGCGGCGCTGCCCGGCGCGGTCGTGGAGATACCCGCCGCGCCGCCGTGGACCGTCGCCGCGGCCGTGGCGGGCACGCTCGTCCTGCTCGCGCCGCGCGGCGTCCCCTTGCGCCTCGCCGGCGCGGCGCTGCTGCTGCCGCTCGCCAGCTTCCGCCCGCCGGCGCCCGGACCCGGGGAAGCCTGGGTGGACGTTCTCGACGTGGGGCAGGGGCTCGCCGTCGTGGTGCGCACCGCCGCGCATGCGCTCGCCTTCGACGCGGGGCCCTCGTGGGGCGCGGATTCGGACGCGGGCAGCCGCATCGTCGTTCCCTACCTGCGCGGCGAGGGTGTGCGCCGCCTCGACGGCCTCGTCGTGAGCCACGCGGACGACGACCACGCGGGGGGCGCGCGCTCGCTCGCCCGTTCGCGCGCCCCGCCCTGGCTCCTGTCGGGCCTCGCGGGCGACGACGAGCGCCACGGGCTCGCGCCGGTGTCGCTTCCCTGCCTCGCGGGCCAGGCCTGGATGTGGGACGGCGTCGCGTTCGAGATGCTGCACCCGGCGGCGGACACGCCACCCGGCAGCGTGAACGACCTCTCCTGCGTGTTGCGGGTCGCGACGGCGGCAGGCGCCGCGCTCCTGGCGGCGGACATCGAAAGGCGCGCCGAGGCGGAACTCGTTTCCCGCCACGGCGATCGGCTGCGCTCCCGGGTCCTGCTCGTGCCGCACCACGGCTCGCGAAGCTCCTCGACGGCGCCCTTCGTGGCGGCGGTGGCGCCGGAGATCGCGATCGTCTCCGCCGGCTGGCGCAACCGCTTCCGCCAGCCGGCGCCGGCGGTGGAGGCGCGCTACCGCGACTCGGGCGCGACGGTCCTGCGCACCGATCTCCTCGGCGCCCTGCGCGTCACGCTCCCCGGCACGGCGGGGGAACCGCCCGCCGCGCGGGCGCTGGCCGAGCGCCGCCGCTACTGGCGGGAACGCGAGGGAGGCAACCCGTGAGCCGGGAGCGCCGGGAACTTTCCGCCCCGCGCGATCCTCTACCGGCAGCCAGGCGCGCCGCGCCTCGGCCACCGCCGGGAGACCCCATGTCCGATCCTTCGCGCCGCCGCGCCCTCGCGAGCCTGGGCGCGCTCGCCCTCACGCCGTGGCTGCCGGCGCACGCGGACGGGCCGGCGCGTTCCCCGACGCCGTCGCTCTCGGAAGGACCTTTCTATCCCCGGTCCTTGCCCGCCGATCGCGACGCGGACCTCACGCGGGTCGCAGGCTCGGGGCGCCGGGCCACGGGCACGCCGCTCGAGTTCTCGGGCCGCGTCGTCGACGCTCGCGGCCGGCCGCTCGCGGGGCGGGCGGTGGAGATCTGGCACTGCGACGAATACGGGCAGTACCACCACGTGGGCGAGCCGGAAGGCGCGGGCGACCCGGCCTTCCAGGGCTGGGGCGTGGCCGGCTGCGACCCCGACGGGCGCTTCGCCTTCGCGACGATCAAGCCGCCGCCCTATCCGGGACGCACGCCGCACATCCACTTCACCGTGCGCGACGCCCGCGAGCGCCGCGTCCTCACTTCCCAGGCCTTCTTCGAGGGCGAGCGCGGGAACGCGCGCGACTTCCTGTACCGCAGCCTGGGAAGCGAGGCGAGGCGCGTCACGATGCGCCTGGAGGACGCGGGCGCGGGGCTGCGCGGCTTCCTCGAGGTGGTGCTAGCCGCCTGACTCCGGCGCCCGGCGCAGGTCGAGCGTCAGGGGGAAGCGCGGGTTGCGCGACTCGGCCGCGAGCGCCATCGGCCCCGGCGTGTGTCCCATCGCCTGGAAGCGCGCCACGCGGCGCGCCTCGGCCTCCAGCGCGTTCACGGGAAAGGTCGCGTAGTTGCGTCCCCCCGGGTGCGCCACGTGGTAGGTGCAGCCGCCGATGGAGCGGCCGTTCCAGAGGTCCACGATGTCGAAGACGAGCGGGGCCTGCGCGCCGATGGTGGGGTGCAGCGCCGAGGGCGGCGACCAGGCCTTGTAGCGCACGCCCGCCACCCACTCCCCCGGCTGGCCCGTCGGCGCGAGGGGCAGGCGCCGGCCGTTGCAGGCGATCGCGTAGCGGGTGTCGTTCAGGTGGGAAGCGCGCGCCTGCAGGCGCTCCACGGAGGAATCGACGTAGCGCGCGGTGCCGCTCTGCACGACCTCCTCGCCCAGCACGTGCCACGGCTCGATCGCCTGGCGCAGCTCCAGCTCGATGCCCTCGTAGGCGACGGTGCCGTAGCGGGGGAAGCGGAACTCCAGGAAGGGCGCGAACCACTCGAGGCGGAAGGGATAGCCCGCGTGGCCGAGGTCCTCGACGACGTCGCGAAGGTCCCGGGCGACGTAGTGCGGCAGCATGAACTGGTCGTGCAGGCGCGTGCCCCAGTCGGTGAGGCGTGCCTTGAAGGGCGCCTTCCAGAAGCGCGCCACCAGCGCCCGCAGGAGCAGCATCTGCAGCAGGCTCATGCGCGGGTGCGGCGGCATCTCGAAGGCGCGGAACTCGAGCAGCCCCAGCCGGCCCGTGGCGCTGCCGGGCGCGTAGAGCTTGTCGATGGAGAACTCGGCGCGGTGCGTGTTGCCGGTGAGGTCGACGAGGAAGTTGCGCAGGATGCGGTCGACGAGCCAGGGCTTGTCGTTGGGCTTGCCCGGGTCGTAGAGGGCGTCGAGCTGCTCGAAGGCGATGCCGAGCTCGTAGAGCGCGTCGTCGCGCGCCTCGTCCACGCGCGGGCTCTGGCTCGTGGGCCCGATGAAGGTGCCGGAGAAGAGGTAGGAGAGCGCCGGGTGGTTCTGCCAGTAGGCGATGAGGGAGCGCAGCAGGTCGGGCCGGCGCAGGAGCGGGCTGTCCGCGGCCGTGGGTCCGCCGATCGTCACGTGGTTCCCGCCGCCGGTGCCGGTGTGACGGCCGTCGAGCATGAACTTCTCGGTGGCCAGGCGCGCGAGGCGGGCCTCCTCGTAGAGGGCCTCCACGTGGTGCTCGAGTTCGTCCCAGTCCGAGGCGGGGTGGATGTTCACCTCGATCACGCCCGGGTCCGGCGTGATCGCGAAGCGGCCGAGGCGCGGGTCCTCGGGCGGCGCGTAGCCCTCCAGGCGCACGGGGCGGCCGAGGTCGCGCGAGACGGACTCGACGGTGGCCACGAGCGAGATCCAGTCCTCGAGGGTCGCGAGCGGCGGGCAGAAGACGTGCAGGTGGCCGCCGCGGGCCTCGACGCACAGCGCCGTCTTCACCACCTCGCGCGGCGCGGTCGCCGCACCGGCGCTCGCCTTGCGGGCGGCGGCCTTCACCGGCCTTCGCTTGCCGAGGGCGTCGCGGCGCTCGAAGGGGTCGGCGGCGATGACCGGATCCTCGTCCTGCTCCAGGAGGGCGGGCAGCGAGGCGAGCGGCAGGCGCAGGCCGAGGGAAGAATCGCCCTCGACGAGGAAGACGTGGCCGCGGCGAAGCGGCCAGGGGGAGCTCGCCCATTTCGTCGTGGCCGAAGTCTTCGCGCGGGCGAGGGGCTTCAACGGCAGCACGAAGCCGGCAGGCTCCCCGATCGCGCCCGCGAGCTGCGCCGCGAGCCGGCCGCGCACGCCGGGGTCGGCGAGGTCCTCGGCGAGCGGGTCCACGTTGACGGGCAGGTTCGATTCGTCGCGCAGGACGCGCCACGGGTCCTCGTAGGCCGGGCGCACGAAGTCCGGCGCGACGCCCAGCGCCTGCGCGAGCTCGGAGGCGAAGCGGCGCGCGTCCTCGGTCGTGGCGGGCGATCCGCCCCCGCCGCCGGGCAGCAGCGCTTCGGCCTCCCACAGCGGCACGCCGTCGCGGCGCCAGTAGCAGGAAAGCGCCCAGCGCGGCAGCGGCTCGCCGGGATACCACTTGCCCTGGCCGAAGTGGAGCAGCCCGCCCGGCGCGAAGCGCCGGCGCAGGCGGTGCAGCAGGTCCAGCGCCAGCTCGTGCTTGCGCGGCGAGAGCGCGGTGTAGTTCCACTCCGCCCCCTCCATGTCGTCGACCGACACGAAGGTGGGCTCGCCGCCCATGGTGAGGCGCACGTCGCCGTCGCGAAGCTCGCGATCCACGGCGCGCCCCAGGTCGCGGATCGACTCCCACTGGGCCTCGCTCAGCGGGCGGGTGACGCGCGGGTCCTCGTGGATGCGCTGCACCGCCATCTCGAAGTGCAGCGTGGATTCGCAGGGGTCCGTGAAACCCGTGACCGGCGCCGCGCTCGAGGGCAGCGCCGTGCAGGCGAGCGGGATGTGGCCCTCTCCCGCGAGCAGCCCCGAGGTCGGGTCGAGCCCGATCCAGCCCGCGCCGGGAACGTAGGCCTCGCACCAGGCGTGCAGGTCGGTGAAGTCCTTGTCGGTGCCGGCGGGCCCGTCGAGGGGCTTCTGGTCGGCGACGAGCTGGACCAGGTAGCCCGAGGCGAAGCGGGCGGCGAGCCCGAAGCGGCGCAGGACCTGCACGAGGAGCCAGGCCGAGTCGCGGCAGGAGCCGGAGGCCTTCTCGAGCGTCTCCTCGGGCGCCTGGATGCCGTGCTCCAGGCGGATGAGGTAGTTCACGTCGTGGCGCAGGTCGCTGTTCACGCCCACCAGGAAGTCGATGGTGGTGACCGGCTTCGCGAGGTGGCGCTCGCGCGCACGCTCGATCCACGCGGCCACGCGCGGCGTGAGGGGCTCCAGCTCGAGGTAGGGAGCGAGCTCGCGCGCGTTATCGGGCGTGTAGGGGAAGGGGAAGTGCTCCGCGGACTTGTCCACGAAGAAGTCGAAGGGGTTGATCACGGTCATGTCGGCCACGAGGTCGACGGTGATCGAGAGCGTGCGCGACTTCTCGGGGAACACCACCCGCGCGAGCCAGTTGCCGTACGGGTCCTGCTGCCAGTTGAGGAAGTGCTTCGCGGGCTCCACGCGCAGCGAGTAGCTCTCGATGGGCGTGCGGCAGTGCGCCGCGGGGCGCAGGCGCACCTCGTGGGGCGAGAGCCCCACCGCCCGGTCGAACGCGTAGGCGGTCCTGTGGTGGAGGGCGACCTTGATCGTCACCGGCGGTCCCGGTTCCCTACTC
>CALEJW010000123.1 GCA_937898635.1 uncultured Pseudomonadota bacterium
GCCGCCGGTGAGGATCGCGATGTCCTCCAGCATGGCCTTGCGGCGGTCGCCGAAGCCCGGCGCCTTGACCGCGCAGGTCTTGAGGATGCCGCGCAGGTTGTTCACGACCAGGGTCGCGAGCGCCTCGCCGTCCACGTCTTCGGCGACGATGAGCAGCGGCTTGCCGGCCTTGGCGACCTGCTCGAGCACCGGCAGGAGGTCGCGGATGTTGGAGATCTTCTTGTCGTGCAGGAGGATGAAGGGATCTTCCAGGATCGCGATCTGGCGGTCGGGGTTGTTGATGAAGTAGGGGGAGAGGTAGCCGCGGTCGAACTGCATGCCCTCGACGACGTCCAGCTCGTTCTCGAGCGACTTGCCGTCCTCGACCGTGATCACGCCTTCCTTGCCGACCTTGTCCATCGCGTCGGCGATGATCTTGCCGATGTTGTCGTCGGAGTTGGCGGAGATGGAGCCGACCTGGGCGATCTCCTTGGAGGTCGTGCAGGGCTTGCTGATCTTCTTGAGCTCCTCGACGGTGGCGAGCACCGCCTTGTCGATGCCGCGCTTGAGATCCATCGGGTTCATGCCGGCGGCGACGTACTTCATGCCTTCGGTCACGATCGACTGGGCCAGCACGGTCGCGGTGGTGGTGCCGTCACCGGCCACGTCGGAGGTCTTGGAGGCGACTTCCTTCACCATCTGCGCGCCCATGTTCTCGAACTTGTCCTTGAGCTCGATTTCCTTCGCGACGGACACGCCGTCCTTGGTGACGGTGGGGGCGCCGAAGGAGCGCTCGAGCACCACGTTGCGGCCCTTCGGGCCCAGGGTGACCTTCACCGCGTCGGCGAGTACGTTCACGCCGGCGATCATGCGCACGCGCGCGTGTTCCTTGAATTTGACGTCTTTGGCAGCCATGGGAATTCCTCTACGAATGTGGGGTGGAGACTACTTGGCCACGACGGCCATGATGTCTTCTTCGCGCATCACGAGCAGTTCCTCGCCGTCGACCTTGACGGTGGTGCCCGAGTACTTGCCGAAGAGGATCTTGTCGCCGACCTTGACGTCGACGGGGAAGAGCTTGCCCTCGTCGTTCTTCTTGCCGGGGCCGACGGCCATCACTTCGCCCTGGTCGGGCTTCTCGGCGGCGGTGTCGGGGATCACGATGCCGGAGGCGGTCTTCCTCTCCTCTTCCAGGCGCTTGACGATGACGCGGTCGTGCAGCGGACGCAGTTTCATTTCAGGACTCCTCGGTTGGTCTGGGTGTTTCGGACGATCGGTCAGGGATGGGCTCCCCGAAGCAAATTTGGCGGGATTGGCACTCACCCGCAGCGAGTGCTAATAATAGGGGCGAGGCCCTCCAAGATCAAGGGGGAGGAGGCCGGAAAGCCTGATAGCGGGCACTCACAACTCGCTACCGGGGTCACCCGCCCGGGGGATTGCCCGCCCGACTGGGGAAGCGGCTAGATAGGGTCGCCGCCGACTCGCGCCCGGAGGCCCCTTCTTCCATCTTCCCCGGGACCCGCCATGAAGAGAACGATCCTCGCCGCAGCCCTGCTCGCCAACCTCCCCGCCCTCGCCGCCGACCTCCTCCCCGAAGCCCGCAAGGTCGCGGGCGCCCTCCCCGGCAAGCTCCTCGCCGTGCTCACCGTCGAGATGGACCAGGGCGGGCCCGAAGGCGCCATCGCCGTCTGCCGGGAAAAGGCCCCGCAGCTCGCCCAGGCGGCCGCGAAGGAATCGGGGTGGTCGGTCCGCCGCGTGAGCCTCAACAACCGCAATCCCAAGGCCGTGCCCGACGCCTGGGAGCGGGCGGTGCTGGAGGACTTCGACCGGCGCGCGGCGGCGGGCGAGAACCCCAAGGCGCTGGAAAAGGGCGAGGTGGTGGCCGAGGCCGGCGGGAAGTCCTACCGCTACATGAAGGCGCTGCCCACGGCCGAGGTCTGCCTCAACTGCCACGGCGCCCGCGAGAGCCTGTCCGAGGCCGTGCGCGAGAAGCTCGCCGCGCTCTACCCGGCGGACAAGGCCGTGGGCTACTCGGCCGGCCAGATTCGCGGCGCGATCACGCTGAAGAAACCGCTCTGAGCCGCCGCCGGGGTGTCGCCCCGGCCGGGCGACAGCTCAGGTGGCCAGCCGGTCGCAGCGGCCGAACTGGTACACGACGCGGCGGGACCTGCCGGGTTTCGTCGGCGCGGAAAGGTGCGGGCAGGGCGGGTTGCGGTAGCCGCCCTCCTCCAGCGTCGCGTCCTCCGCGACCTCGGCCCACACGCCGCCGCGCACCGGGCGGAAGAGCCAGTGCACGTAGCCCGCGCGGCCCGCGGCCTCGATGAGCTCGTCGCCGTCCGGCACCTCGGCGACGATGGGCGGCTGGCCCTCGAGCGTGATGGGGAGGTTGCCGAAGGCGCCCATGCACTCGACGGACTCCTGCACGCTCGAGCCGGGGCGGATGAAGGGCGGCGCCTCGAGGCGCGCGAGGTCCCAGGAGCCCAGCTCCCAGGCGACGTCGAGCACCGCGTTCTCCAGTTCCTCGAAGCGATCCCAGCGGTCGTTCACCTGCAGCGCGGAGCTCGGCACGGGCTGGTAGGCGACCACGTTCGCGTCGGTCACGTCGGCGAGCCGCGTCTCGACGAAGCCGTGCCAGTGCAGCGTGAGGACGACGGGCGTGTTGGCGTAGGGGACGGCGGCCACGCTCACGCCCACGAGGGGCAGGCGATTGGCGATGAGTTGCGTCTCGATGCAGTCGAGCAGTTGCATGGTCCTGTTCCTCCTGGATGCGAAGAAAGAATGGGGCCTCGAAAGCCGGTCAACGCTTGCAGCGAAGCAAGTTGCGTGCGCGAAGTATTCGCACGGATGCCGTGCGGCGTGTTGCTAGCACTCGCGGCGGGCGGTTGCCAATCGGCCGCGGGCGAAACGCGGGCTAGAATGGACGCCGCACAAGCCGCCGAAGGAACCCGCTGCCGATGGTCCTGCTGGGCCCCGCCGAAAAGGACGAGCTCCAGGCGATCCTCCTCGCCCAGCTCACCGCGTACTGGAACTCGCACGGCTCCCGGGGAATCCTCGGTCCCGGCGTCTTCATCGCCCTCGGCGCGAAGGGCCCCGCCCTCGTCGCGGCGGCGGACCCGCAAGCGCTCGCCTGCGTGGAAGTGCGCACGCTCTTCACCGCGCTCTGCCACCTGAAGGACGAGGGCCCCGGCGCCTTCACCCACGAGAGCCTCGCCTCCCTCGCCGCGGAGGCCGCGAGCGCGCTCGCCACGCAGGTGAACCGCCTCTCGCCGGACTAGCGCGCCATGGCCAACCGCGACATCGTCGCCAGGAGCCTCGCGGCCGTCTGGCATCCCTGCACGCAGATGAAGGCCCACGAGCGCTTCCCGCTGGTGCCGGTGGCGCGCGGAAACGGTGCGTGGCTGGAGGATTTCGAGGGCCGCCGCTTCGTGGACGGGGTGAGCTCCTGGTGGGTGAACCTCTTCGGGCACTCGCACCCCGCGATCAACGCGGCGATCGCCGACCAGCTCGGCAGTCTCGAGCACGCGATGCTCGCCGGATTCACGCACGAGCCGGTGGTGGAGCTCTCCGAGCGCCTCGCGAAGCTCGCGCCCCCGGGGCTCGGCCACGCCTTCTACGCTTCCGACGGCGCCTCGGCCACGGAGATCGCGCTCAAGATGGCCTGCCACTACTGGGCCAACCGCGGCCGGCCGGGGAAGAACCGCGTCGTGTACCTCGAAGGCAGCTACCACGGCGAGACGCTGGGGGCGCTTTCCGTCACCGACGTGCCGGTCTTCCGCGACGCCTACGCCGCGATCGTGCGCCGCAACCTCGTGACGCCGTTTCCCGCGCGGCATTCGGGCAGCAAGGAGTTCCAGTGCGAGAACTGCGCCATCGAGGCCGCCGGCGCGCTCTCGAAGCTGCTGGCCGAAAGCGCCGACGGCATCGCGGCCATCATCGTGGAGCCCATGGTGCAGGGTGCCAGCGGCATGCGCATGTACCACCCGCTCTTCCTGCGCCGCGTGCGCGAGCTCGCCACGGAGCACGAGGTGCTCGTCATCGCCGACGAGATCATGACCGGCTTCGGGCGGACGGGGACGATGTTCGCTTGGGAGCAGGCGTTTCCCTCAC
>CALEJW010000124.1 GCA_937898635.1 uncultured Pseudomonadota bacterium
GTGCAGATGTTCGAGGTCGCCTTCTCGCGGCGGATGTGCTGCTCGCGCGTCTGCAGCGCGAGCCGGTACGCGGGGTTGCCGTGGGCGTCCACCGTCACTCCCACCAGCCTTCCCGGCATGTTGCGCTTGAGGGCGTCGCGCGTGGCGAGGTAGCCCGCGTGCGGCCCGCCATAGCCCATCGGCACGCCGAACCGCTGCGCGGAGCCCACGACCACGTCGGCGCCCCACTCGCCCGGCGGCACGAGGAGCGTGAGGGCGAGGAGGTCCGCGGCGGCCACCAGGTGGGCGCCGCGCGCGTGCAGAGCCTCCGCCAGCGCGCGGTGGTCGTGGATCTCGCCATCCACGCCCGGGTACTGCACCAGCGCGGCGAACGCGTCGATTTCCGCGAGCTCGCCCGGCGGGGCGACGCGGATCTCGATGCCAAGGGGGCCTGCGCGCGTGCGCAGCACGTCGAGCGTCTGCGGCAGGACGTCGGCCGCGACCGCGAAGACCCGCGAGGCGTGGTTGCCCGAGCGCCGGCACAGGGTCATCGCCTCCGCGGCGGCCGTCGCCTCGTCCAGCATCGAGGCATTGGCGATCGCCATCGCCGTGAGGTCGCAGACCATCGTCTGGAAGTTGAGCAGCGCCTCCAGCCGGCCCTGGGAAATCTCCGGCTGGTAGGGCGTGTAGGCCGTGTACCAGGCGGGATTCTCGAGGACGTTGCGCTGGATGACGCCGGGCACGTGGGTGCCGTAGTAGCCCTGCCCGATCCAGGAGCGGAACACGCGGTTCTTCGCGGCGATCGCGCGCAGCTCGGCGAGAGCCTCCGCCTCGGGCTTGCCCGCCGGGAGCGCCATCGGGACGGCGCGGCGGATCGCCGCGGGAACCACCGCCTCCACGAGCGCGTCGCGCGAGGCGAAGCCCAGCACCGCGAGCATCGCGGCCTGGTCCGCCTCGCCGGGACCGATGTGGCGGCGCGCGAACGCGTCGCGGTCCTCGAGGGGCCCGAGCGCGGCGCGGACGGCGGCCGGCGGGAGGTTCGTGGCTGGCATGGCGATCCCCTATTGCGCGGCGATTTTCTCGTAGGCGGCGGCGTCGAGGAGCCCCTGGAGGTCTCCCGCGTTGTCGGGACGCAGGCGGAAGAGCCAGCTGCCGTAGGCGTCCGCGTTCACCTTCTCCGGCGCCGAGGCGAGCTCCTCGTTGCCCGCGGTGATCTCGCCCGCGACCGGCGCATAGACGTCGGAGGCCGCCTTCACGCTCTCGACCACGCCCACCGCCTCGCCCGCGGCGACCTTGCGGCCGGCCTTGGGCGGCTCCACGAAGACCATGTCGCCCAGCGCCTCCTGCGCGTGGTCGGTGATGCCGACGCTCAAGGTGCCGTCGGCTTCCTGGCGCACCCATTCGTGCGACTTGGTGTACTTGAGGTCCTGGGGAACGTTCATGGGTCGGTCTCCGTGGGTTTCGGGCATCGGTTCGCGGCGCCGCGGGATGGGGTCGTGTTCAGATCAGGGACTGGCCGTTGCGCACGAACGGCGGCTTCACCACGCGCGCGGCGAGCGCCTTGTCGCGCACGGCCACGGAGGCGCTCGCGCCGGGCGCCGTGCCCAGGGGCAGGCGGGCGAGCGCGATGGAGACGCCGAGCGTGGGCGAGAAACCGCCGCTCGTGATCGTGCCCTCGCCGCCCTCGACGCTTACCGTCTGGTGGGCGCGCATCACGCCGCCCTTGTCGGCGAGGACGAGGCCGAGGAATTCGTGCCCGCGAGGCCGGCTCTCGAGCGCCTTGCGCCCGAAGAAGGGCCGCGGCGACTTGAGGTCCACGGTCCACCCGAGACCCGCGTCCAGGGGCGAGGTGCTGGCGTCCATGTCCTGCCCGTAGAGATTCATCCCCGCTTCCAGCCGGAGCGTGTCGCGGGCGCCCAGCCCGCAGGGCCGCACGCCGGCGGCGACGAGACCCTGCCAGATGGAGACCGAATCCTCGGCGAGGCAGGTCACCTCGAAGCCGTCCTCGCCCGTGTAGCCCGTGCGCGCCACCATGATGTCGCCCATGCGCGCGGCGTGGAAGGGCGCGAGGCCTTCGCTGCCGGGCCGGGTCTCGGGAAAGGCCGCCCAGAGCTTCTCGCGGGCGTTGGGACCCTGCACCGCGATCATCGCGAATTCCTCGCGCGGCGTGATCGCCACGCCGTGGCCCGCGAGCGCGTTGAGCGAATGCAGCCACTGGATGTCGGTCTCGGCGGTGGCCGCGTTCACGACGAGCCGGTAGAGCCCGTCCTGCAGGAAGTAGGCGATGAGGTCGTCGACCACCCCGGCGGAGTCGTTGAGCAGGCACGAATAGAGCGCGCGGCCGGGCGCGTCGAGCTTCGCCACGTCGTTCGCGAGGGCGAAGCGCAGGAATTCGCGCGCGCCCGCGCCCTGGATGTCCACCGAGCGCATGTGCGAGACGTCGAAGAGGCCCGCGTCGCGGCGCACGGCGTGGTGCTCCTCGACCTGGGAGCCGTAGTGCAGCGGCATGTCCCAGCCCCCGAAATCCACCATGCGGGCGCCGGCCTCGCGGTGGACGGCGTTGAGCGGCGTGGCATTCGGCATGGCGTTCGCCTCCTGGAAATGAAAAGGGGCCAGGCAAAGGCTCGATTTGCCTGGCCCCTCTGTCCCTTGTACCTGAGAGATTACGGCACCGGATCTTCCGGGCCGCGAGCCCCTTCGGTGGACGGCACACCAGGCCCCCGCCAGGGGGACCCGCCGTCGCTCTCCAGAGTCCGGGACTGCCTCGGGCCCCGCGTTGCCGCGGGACGCGAACCCGGATCCGGTCGGTCCTTTTGCCTGAGAGTTTGCGGGCGCTTCCCCTTCGGCGGACGCCGCGGATTGCCGCGGCGACGCTCTCCCGACCGGATGGCGCGGGAGCCTACGCGGGCCCCCATTGGCTGTCAAACGCGAGCCCGCCCCGGGATCCTTGATCGAGCGCAAGCCGCGGGCTTGATCGAGCGCAAACGGGCCCGTCCCGCGCAGCCTAGGATGGCTGGCAGTCCGCCACCGGCCCCGTCCGGAAAAGATTTCGGCGCTCGAGGGACGCGCGATGGACGCGACCCGGCGACCCGGCGGCCCCGCCCGGAGAAGAACACCATGGCTGATTCGCGCTCGACCTCATCCACCACGCTGCGGGGCAACGCCCTGCTGCAGGACCCCGTCTTCAACAAGGGCACGGCGTTCACCGACCGCGAGCGCGACGCGCTCGGCCTGCGGGGCCTGCTGCCCGCGCGGGTCCACACGCAGGACGAGCAGGTGCGGCGCGTGCTGAACAACCTGCGCAGCCAGTCCGGCGACCTCGAGAAGTACATCTTCCTCACCGCGCTCCACGACCGCAACGAGACGCTCTTCTTCCGCGTCGTCATGGAGAACGCCGAGGAGATCATGCCCCTCATCTACACGCCGACCGTGGGCCTGGGCTGCCAGCTCTACGGGAGGATCTACCGCCAGCCGCGCGGGCTCTTCGTGACCTCCGCCGACGCGGGGCGCGTGAAGAAGGTGCTCCAGAACTGGCCGCAGAAGGCCGGGCTCATCGTCGTGACCGACGGCGAGCGCATCCTGGGCCTCGGCGACCTCGGCGCGCAGGGCATGGGCATCCCCGTGGGCAAGCTCTCGCTCTACACCGCCTGCGCGGGCATGGACCCGGGCCTGTGCCTGCCGGTGACGCTCGACGTGGGCACCGAGAACGAGGAACTGCTGAAGGACCCGCTCTACATCGGCCTCGTGCGCCGGCGCCTGCGCGGCGCGGAGTACGACGCGCTGGTCGAGGAATTCGTCACCGCCGCGAACGAGGTGTTCCCCGGCGTCCTCATCCAGTTCGAGGACTTCGCCAACGCGAACGCCTTCCGGCTGCTGCACAAGTACCAGGACCGCATCTGCACCTTCAACGACGACATCCAGGGCACGGCCTCGGTCGCGCTCTCGGGGCTGAAGTCCGCGATCCGCATCACGGGCCGGAGCCTCGCGGACACGCGCGTGCTCTTCCTGGGCGCGGGAGAAGCCGCCTGCGGCATCGCCGACCTCATCAGCGCCTCCCTCATGGCCGGCGGGCTGAGCGAAGCCGAGGCGCGCAAGCGCTGCTGGCTGGTGGACTCCAAGGGCCTCGTGACGGCCGCTCGCCAGGGTCTCACCGACCACAAGCGCAAGTACGCGCACGATCACCCGCCCGTCGCCGACTTCGCCGCCGCCGTGAACGCGCTGAAGCCCCAGGCCATCATCGGGGTCGCCGCCGTGGGCCGGACCTTCACCAAGCCCATCATCGAGGCGATGTGCTCGTTCAACGAGCGCCCGATCGTCTTCGCGCTCTCCAACCCGACCTCGAAGTCGGAGTGCACGGCCGAGGAGGCCTACGCCTGGAGCAAGGGCCGCGCGGTGTTCGCCTGCGGCAGCCCCTTCGCGCCGGTGAACCTGGACGGCAAGACCCACGTGCCGAGGCAGGGCAACAACTCCTACATCTTCCCCGGCGTGGGCCTCGGCGTCGTCGCGAGCAAGGCGAAGCGGGTGACCGACGAGATGTTCCTCGCCGCCGCGGACACGCTGGCCGGACTGGTCACGAAGGAAGACCTCGCGCAGGGAAGCATCTATCCGTCGCTCTCGCGCATGCGGGAAGTCTCCGCGGCCATCGCGACGGGCGTGGCGGACGTGGCCTTCGCGCGCGGGCTCGCCGGCGTGCCGAAACCCGCCGACACCGCCGCCTTCATCCGCGACAACATGTACGAGCCGACCTACCCCTCGTACGCCTAGGCGAGCAGCCAGAACGCGGCCGCCGCGATCGCGACGATCGCGGCGATCACCCAGGCCATGGGCCCCGGCCCTCCGGCCGCCGCGGGCACGAGGACCGGCACGGAAGGCGCGGCAGCCTCCCCGCCCAGGCGGTCGCGGAAGCGCGCGAAGAAATCCCCCGCGATCTTCGCGGCGACCCCGTCGATCAGCCGCGAGCCCACCTGCGCGATCTTGCCGCCCACCTGCACGCTCGCGGAATAGGCGAGCCGCGTGCCCGCCCCTTCCGGCACGAGGGTGACTTCCGCGCTTCCCTTCGCGAAACCCGCGGCGCCGCCGGAACCCTCGAAGCCCATCCGGTAGGAGCGCGGCGGGTCGAGGTCGGAGAGCGTGAGCTTGCCGGTGAACTTCGCCTTCACGGGCCCGATGGCCGCCAGGAGCAGCGCACGGAACTCGGTGTCCGACACGCGCTCGAGGGACTCGCAGCCCGGCACGCATTCCCGGATCATTTCCGGGTCGTTGAGCGCCTCCCAGACGCGCTCCGGCGGCGCGGAAAGCAGCTGCTCTCCCTTCATCTGCATGGCGTCGACTCCGCGGCGAATGGGCGAACGGGAAGGCCAAGCCTAAAGCAATCGCCGCCGCAATCCAATGCGCTCGCGTCGCGCCGGTTGCACTTCGCGGGGCCATGCGGGTGAAACCTCCCGGAACCGCCTCCGTCCAACTGGCATGGGGCGGCAACCGGGGCGACAATGCGCAGGAGCCGGCCCCCGCCGAGGGCGCGGAACGACGACGACGGAGAAAGGCCCGATGGATCGCGAGGCAACGCCGCACGCTGACGAGACGGACGGGAAGGCGCGCGTCCTGCTCGGCGTCGTGCGGGAGACCTGCCGCGACCTGCACCGCGAGCGCGTGCATCCCGACGACGTCTCGCTCGACGGTTCGCTGGAGCGCGACCTGGGGCTCGACAGCCTCGCGCGCGTGGAGCTCCTCATCCGGGTGGAGCGCGCCTTCGGCGTTCGCCTGCCCGAGGACACCATCGCCCGCGCCGACACGCCCCGCGACCTCCTCGCGGCCGTGGCCGCCGCGCCCCGCGACGTCTCGCGGGGCACGCTCGCGAAGGAGCGCGCCGCGCCCGTGGAGCGCCTGCGGGCCGAGCCCGCGGAAGCCGGGACGCTCCAGGAGGTGCTCGAGTGGCACGCCGGGAGGCACCCCGAGCGCCGGCAAGTCACCGTCGTCTCTCCCGACGGCGAGCAGGAGATCACCTACGGCGAACTGATGGCCGAAGCGAGCGCCGTCGCCGCGCGCCTGCAGGACGCCGGCGTGCAAGCCGGGCAGGCCGTGGCGATCATGCTGCCCACGGGCGCGGACTACTTCCACGCCTTCTTCGGCATCCTCCTCGCGGGCGCCATCCCGGTGCCGATCTACCCGCCCGCGCAGATGTCGCGCATCGAGGACCACGTGCGCCGCCACGCGGGGATCCTCGCCAACGCCGAGGCGGTGGCAATGCTCACGGTGGCCGAGGCGATGCCCGTCGCGCGCCTCCTGGAGGCGATCGTCCCGGGGCTGCGCCACGTTCTCGCCCTCGGCGGGCCCGGGGGCGCGCGCAGGGTCTTCACGCCGGCCGCGGCATCGCCCGGGGACATCGCCTTCATCCAGTACACCTCGGGCAGCACGGGCAACCCCAAGGGCGTGGTGCTCACCCACGCGAACCTGCTGGCCAACATCCGCGCGATCGGCAAGGGCGCGCGCGTGGCGCCGGAGGACGTCTTCGTGAGCTGGCTGCCGCTCTACCACGACTTCGGGCTCATCGCGACCTTCCTCGCGAGCCTGTACTACGGCAATCCCTTCGTCGTGCTCTCGCCGCTCACCTTCCTCGCGCGCCCCGAGAGCTGGCTGTGGGCCATCCACCGCCACGGCGGCACGCTCACCGCGGCGCCCAACTTCGCCTACGAGCTCTGCGTGAAGCGCATCCGGGACGAGCAGGTCGAGGGCGTGGACCTCTCCACCCTCCGCATCGCGGCCAACGGCGCGGAGCCCGTGAGCCCGGACACGATGGAACGCTTCATCGCGCGCTTCGCGAGGCACGGCTTCCGCCGCGAGGCGATGATGCCGGTGTTCGGGCTGGCGGAGGCGACCGTGGGGCTCCTCATCCCGCCGCTGGGCCGGGGGCCGCGCGTGGACCGGATCCGCCGGGATACCTTCGTGCGCGAGCGCCGCGCGGTGCCGGCAGCGCCCGACGACAAGGACGCGATGCGCTTCGTCGCCTGCGGAAAGCCCCTTCCCGGGCACCGCATCCGCATCGTCGACGAGGCCGGAGGCGAGCTCGGCGAGCGCGAGGAAGGCCGGCTCGAGTTCCAGGGGCCGTCGGCCACGCGCGGCTACTACCGCAATCCCGACGAGACCGCGCGGCTCTTCGACGGCGACTGGCTCGTCACCGGCGACCGCGCCTATCTCGCGGAAGGGGAGGTCTGCATCACCGGCCGCGTGAAGGACATCGTGATCCGGGCCGGGCGCAACATCTATCCCCACGAGATCGAGGAGGCGGTGGGTGCGGTGCCGGGCGTTCGCAAGGGCTGCGTGGCGGTATTCGGCAGCCCCGATCCGCAATCGGGCACGGAGCGCCTCGTGGTGCTCGCCGAGACGCGCGAGAAGGAGGACGCGGCACGGGAGAAGCTTCGCGATGCGGTCACCCGCGCGGTCTCGGAAGTGCTGGGCGAGCCGCCGGACGAGGTGGTGCTCGCGCCGCCCCACACGGTGCCCAAGACCTCGAGCGGCAAGATCCGCCGCGCGGCGAGCCGCGAGGTGTTCGAGTCCGGTCTCGTCGGCGCGCCCACGCACGCGGTGTGGATGCAGTTCGCGCGCCTGGCGATGTCTGCCCTTGCCGCGAAGGCCGCGGCGTGGCTCGTGCTCGCGCGCCGCGCCCTTTACGCGGGATGGACCTGGGCCGTGTTCTGGACGCTTGCGCCGCCCGCCTGGCTCGCGATCGCCGCCACGAGGCGGCCGGCGACGGCCTGGCGCCTCGGCCGCGCCGCCGCGCGCACCTTCCTCGCGCTCATCGGCATCCGGCTCGTCGTGAAGGGCGCCCTGCCCCGCGGCGAGCCCTTCGTCGTCGTGGCCAACCACGCGAGCTACCTCGATGGTCTCGTGCTCGTGGCCGCGCTCGAAGACGCCTGCCGCTTCGTCGCCAAGCGCGAGTTGCTCGATCACGTGGTCTCGCGGGTCTTCCTCACGCGGCTCGGGGCGGATTTCGTGGAGCGCTTCTCGGCGGCGAAGAGCGTGGAGGACGCCGCGCGTCTCGCGGCCGACGCCGTGCAGGGCGCGCCGCTCGCGATATTCCCGGAGGGCACCTTCCGGCGCGCGCCGGGCTTGCTCGAATTCCGCCTCGGCGCGTTCGCCGCCGCGGCGCAGGCGCGCATTCCCGTGGTGCCGGTCGCGATCGCCGGCACCCGCGCGGTCCTTCCCGCGGGGACCTGGGCGCCGCGCCGGCACGCCGTCACGGTGACCTGCGGGGAACCCATCGCCGTTCCGGCCGACGCGGCGGACGCCTTCGCGGCGTCGGTCGCGATGCGCAACGCGGCGCGGGAAGCGATCCTGCGCGAAGTGGGAGAGGAGGACGCCGGGCACGTCGCCTGACTTCGCGCGGCCGCGTCGCCTGACTTCGCGCGGCCGCGTCGCGAGCGCCCAAAAGGACACGGGCGGCGATGGCTCGCCGCCCGTCATTTCATCGTGTGGGATTGGTCGGGGCGAGAGGATTCGAACCTCCGACCCCCTGCACCCCATGCAGGTGCGCTACCAGGCTGCGCTACGCCCCGACCGAGAGCGGAATTATAGCCGAACCGGGCTCCCGCCTACGCGGGAATGCGGGGAAAAACCGCGGGAAAGGCGGCGGGGCCGCCTATTCCTTGTCGAGCATCTTGAGGATGCTCTTGAGTTCCTTGCGGATGTTCGCCGGCGAGATGGGCTGCGGGACGGTCATGGTGCCGTACTGCGCGTAGGCGCCCGTGCGGGAGGCGACGGGCTCCTCGAGGCGGTTCCTCGCGCCGTTGATGGTGAAGCCGTGCTCGTAGAGGAGTTCCCGGATGCGCCGGATCAGCAGCACCTCGTGGTGCTGGTAATAGCGCCGGTTGCCCCTGCGCTTCAGGGGCTTCAGCTGCGTGAATTCCTGCTCCCAGTACCGAAGCACATGGGGCTTCACCCCGCACAATTCGCTAACTTCGCCGATCGTGAAATAGCGCTTGGCGGGGATCGCCGGCAGGTCATTCGTTGCCAGGTTCTCCGTGGCCATTGAAAGACTTCTCCACCAGGGTCTTCAACTTCTGGCTCGCGTGGAAAGTCACCACGCGCCGGGCAGTGATGGGAATCTCCTCCCCGGTCTTCGGGTTGCGGCCGGGTCTCTGCGGTTTCTTGCGAAGCTGGAAGTTGCCGAAGCCGGAGAGCTTCACCATCTCCCCCCGTTCGAGGGCGACACGAATCTCCTCGAAGAAGGACTCGACCATGTCCTTGGCCTCGCGTTTGTTGAGGCCGACCTTTTCGAACATGAGGTCGGCCAGCTCGGCCTTGGTGAGGGTGACCTTGTCTTTCACGTGCGCGGCAATGCATTGAATTTTTGTGAGAGAAGCAGGCGGACGGAAGCCACGATTTCCTCCACCTGGGCATCTGTCAAAGTTCTGGCAGTATCCTGCATAACTATACGAAACGCAAGGCTTTTTTGCCCGTTCTCCACCCCTTTGCCGCGGTAGAGATCGAACACCTCGACCTGCCTCACGCAGGCCGGGACCGAGGCCCGGATCGCCTCCAGCAGGGCCCCCGCCGGGAGCTTCTCGTCCACCACCACGGCGAGGTCGCGACGGACCGCCGGCATGCGCGAGACGCCCGCGAAACGCGGCGCCCGCCCTTCCAGGAGCGCGTCGCAATCGAGCTCGAAGAGGACCGGCGCGAGGTCCAGCTCGTATTTCAGCTGCAACGCGGGATGCAGCTCGCCCACGATGCCCACGTCGCGATCGCCCGCCCGCACGCGCGCGCAGCGGCCCGGGTGGCAGGCGGGGTGGCGGAACGGAACGAACGCGAGCTCGAGGCTTGCGCCGGCGATGGCCTCGAGGTCGGCCTTCGCGTCGAAGAAATCCGCCGCGGGCGACTTCTCGCCCCATTGTTCGGGCAGGCGGCTGCCGTACGCGATCGCCGCGAGCCGCTCGGGCTGCTCCCGGTCCTCGGGACCCTCGCCGAGGAAGCAGCGCCCGATCTCGAAGAGGCGCACGCGCTCCTCCCCGCGGTTCAGGTTCGACTTCACCGCCGCGACGAGCCCGCCGAGGAGCGTCGAGCGCATCACGTCCATGTTGCTCGCGATCGGGTTGGCGAGGCGCACCGCCGACGCGTTTCCGGCGAAGTCCTGCTCCCACTGCGAGGAGACGAAGCTGTAGTTCACGACCTCCTGGTAGCCGAGCGCTGCGGCCGCGAGCTTCAGGCCGTGGCGCGAGCGCCGCCCTTCCGGGGACGGCACCATCGGAAGGCTCGACCGGGGAACGCGCGCGGGGACGTGCTCGAACCCGTGCACGCGCGCGACCTCCTCCACGAAGTCCTCCTCGATCGCGAGGTCGAAGCGCCAGCTCGGGGGCGTGACGACGAAACCGGCGGCTTCCCGCGACACGGCGCAGCGCAGGCGCCCGAAGGCCTCCCCCATGAAATCGTCGGCGATGTCGTAGCCCAGGAGCGCGCGCACGCGCGCCGGGCGCACGCGGGTGGGCTCGCGCGGGGGAAGTTCGCCCGAGGCTTCGCTCACCGGCCCCGCACGGCCGCCGCAGATCTCGAGCGTGAGCGCCGTGGCCCGCTCGAGCGCGGCGCGGGTCGCGGCGAAGTCGACGCCCCGCTCGAACCGGTAGGCGGCGTCGCTCGCGAGCGCGAGGGCCCTGGCGCGGCCCTGGATGGCTTCCGGATGGAACCACGCCGCCTCGAAGAACACGTCCGTGGTGGCGGCGGTCACCATGGTGTCGAAGCCGCCCATCACGCCGCCCAGGGCCACCGGCCCGGACTCGTCCGTGATGAGGAGAAGGTTCGGGATGTACTCGGCCCAGGCCTCGGTGAGGAGCTTCAGCTCTTCCCCGGGCTTCGCCATGCGCACGTCGATCGCGCCCTTCAGCTTCGCGTCGTCGAAGGCGTGCATGGGCTGGCCGCGTTCCAGCATCACGAAGTTGGTGATGTCCACGAGCGGGCTTCGGGGCCTCAGGCCCGCGCGCTCGAGGCGCCGCGCCATCCAGTCCGGCGTCCTGGCCGCCGGGTCCAGTCCGCGGATCACCCGGCCGGCGTAGTAGCCGCAAGCCTTCCTTTCCGTGATCCGGACCTCGCGAGCGTCGGGGATCGTCGCGGCGACGGGCTTCGGCTCCGCGAGACCCGCGGGCCGGCCCGTGAGCGCGGCGATCTCCCGGATGACGCCGGCCATCGAGAGGCAGTCGCCGCGGTTGGGCGTGAGCTTCAGGGTGAGGACGGTATCGCCGAGTTCCAGGTACTCGCGGATGTCGCGCCCCACGGGCGCGTCCGGCGGCAGGACGAGGAGCCCGGCGTGATCGTCGGAGAGCCCCAGCTCGCGCGCGGAGCAGAGCATGCCGTGCGACTCGACGCCGCGCAGCTTCGCGGCCTTGATCGCGAGGCCCGGGAGCTTCGCGCCCACGAGGGCGCAGGGCACCTTCTGGCCCGCCGCGACGTTGGGCGCGCCGCAGACGATCTGGAGCGCGCTGCCGGTCCCCGCGTCCACCTGCGCGACGCGCAGCTTGTCCGCGTCCGGGTGCGGGGCGACCTCGCGCACGTGGGCCACGACGACGCCCTCGAAGTCCGCGGCGACGGGAGCGGTCTCCTCGACCTCGAGCCCGCCCATGGTGAGCACGCGCGAGAGCTCGTCCACGGGAAGGTCGATCCCGGAGAGTTCGCGCAGCCAGGCGACGGAGACCTTCATCGGAACTGCCTCAGGAACTTCAGGTCGTTGTCGAAGAAGAGGCGCAGGTCGTTCACGCCGTACTTGAGCATCGCGAGGCGGTCGATCCCCATGCCGAAGGCGAACCCGGAGTAGCGCTCCGGGTCGATTCCGCCGTTGCGCAGCACGTCCGGGTGAACGACGCCCGCTCCGGCGATCTCGAGGTACTTGACCTCGCCGTCCTTCCTCTCCCATTCCATGTCGATCTCGACGCCCGGCTCGACGAACGGGAAGTAGGAGGGCCGGAACCGGACCTCGATGTCGTCGCGCTCGAAGAAGGCCCGCAGGAACTGCGCCACGGTGCCCTTCAGGTCCGCGAGGCTCACGCCCTCGTCCACCCACAGGCCCTCCAGCTGGTGGAACATCGGCGAGTGGGTCGCGTCGTGGTCCACGCGGTAGACGCGGCCCGGGCAGATGATGCGGATGGGCGGCTTGTGCGAGCGCATGTAGCGGATCTGCACGGGCGAGGTGTGCGTGCGCAGCACCTTGTCGGAATCCGCGACGTAGAAGGTGTCCTGCATGCTCCGCGACGGGTGGTCCGGGAACATGCGAAGCGCGGTGAAATTGTAGAAATCGTTCTCGATCTCCGGGCCGTCGGCCACCGAGAATCCCATCGAGGCGAAGAGCCGCTCGATCCTCTCCTGCGCCCGCGAGATCGGGTGCAGCCCCCCCGCGGACTGGTGTCGCCCGGGCAGCGTCACGTCGATCGACTCGGCGGCGAGGCGGCTCTCGAGCTCCGCGGCGGCGAGCGCCCCGCGCCTCGCCTGGACGAGTTCCTCGACCCGGACCTTCGCCTCGTTGATGGCCGCGCCCGCAGCCGGACGATCCGCGGCCGGGAGCTTCCCCAGCCCCTTCAGGAGTTCGGTGAGCGCGCCCGCCTTGCCGAGGAAGCGAGCCTTGGCCTGCTCGAGGTCCGCGACGCTCGCGGCCGCCTCGAAGGCGGAACGGGCGGCGGAAACGATGTCGTCGGGCGATGGCATGGTCGGTATCGTGGTCGGGAAAGAAAAAGGGGCTCCCGCGAGAGCCCCTCTTCCCGGTTCAGCGTCGAATCAGGCGCCGAGGCTCGACTTCGCCTGCTCGACGATCCGGCTGAAGGCCGGCTTGTCCTGCACGGCGAGGTCCGCCAGCACCTTGCGGTCGATCTCGATGGAACCCTTCTTCAGGCCCGCCATGAAGCGGCTGTAGGTCATCCCGGCTTCGCGGACGGCGGCGTTGATGCGGGCGATCCACAGGCCGCGGAACTCGCGCTTCTTCGCGCGGCGGTCGCGGTAGGCGTACTGGCCCGCCTTCATCACCGCTTCCTTGGCGATGCGGTAGACGTTCTTGCGGCGGCCGCGGTAACCCTTGGCGAGTTCCAGGACCTTCTTGTGGCGCGCGCGCGCCGTCACTCCACGTTTTACGCGAGGCATCGTCTATCTCCTTCAGGCGTAGGGAAGCATCGCCTTGACGTGGTCGACATTGGTCTTGTGGACCCCCGTCGTGCCCCGGAGCTGGCGCTTCGATTTCGTGGTCTTCTTGGTGAGGATGTGGCGCTTGCCCGCCTGGCCACGCTTCACGGAGCCGCCTGCGCGGACCTTGAAGCGCTTGGCGGCGCCACTCTTGGTCTTCATCTTGGGCATGGTTGCCCTCCTTCTCTTCGTCTTGGCGCAGCAGGTGGCGGAAACGGTTCCGCGCTTTCGAGACCTGAAGTCGCCTTCTTTGCCCCCGGGGGGGCGGTGCCGCTAGTGCTTCTTCTTGGGCGCCAGGATCATGATCATCTGGCGCCCTTCCATCTTCGGCCACTGCTCCACCACGCCGAGCGGGGAGAGGTCGGCCTCTACCCTCTTCAGCAGCGCCACCCCGAGCTCCTGGTGGGCCATCTCGCGCCCCCGGAAGCGGAGCGTGATCTTGGTCTTGTCGCCTTCGGTCAGGAAGCGGGTGAGGTTGCGCAGCTTGATCTTGTAGTCGCCCTCGTCGGTGCCGGGGCGGAACTTCACCTCCTTCACCTGGATCTGCTTCTGCTTGAGCTTGGCCTCGTGCGCCTTCTTGCTCTCCCGGTACTTGAACTTGCCGTAGTCCATCAGGCGGCAGACCGGGGGAACGGCCGTGGGGGCGATCTCGACCAGGTCGATCTCGGCCTCCTCCGCCATGCGCATGGCTTCCGTCACGGAAACGATGCCGAGCTGCTCGCCTTCCACGCCGACCAGGCGAACCTCGGGGGCGTTGATCTCCCCGTTGATGCGGACCGACTTGTTATCGTGAGCGATGCGAGAAATCCTCTTTCAATTCAAAGACCATGGCGAGGATTTCCCAATGCGGTCCGGTTCCAGTCCTCGCCTCCCGTGAAGCGTTCATTGTCGCCCGGCGATTTCGCCCTGCAGGCGCGAAACAAAGGCCTCGACCGGGACCGGCGCCAGGTTTTCACCTGCCCGAGTCCTTGCCGAGACCGTCCGGGCTGCCACTTCCTTGTCGCCCAACACCAGCTGGTAAGGAAGCTTTTGAATGCTATGTTCTCGAATTTTATACGTTATTTTCTCGTTCCGCAAATCCGCGTCGGCGCGGAGGCCGGCCGAACGGAGCGCTTCCACGACCTCCCGGACATAGGCCTCCTGGCGGTCCGTGACGTTCATGACCACCACCTGGACGGGGGCCAGCCACAGGGGCAACGCCCCCGCGTGGTTCTCGATCAGGATGCCGATGAAGCGCTCCATGGAGCCCACGATGGCGCGGTGCAGCATGACCGGCACGCGCCGGGTGTTGTCCTCGGCCACGTACTCCGAACCGAGCCGGCCGGGCATGAAGAAGTCCACCTGCATCGTGCCCACCTGCCACGAGCGCCCGAGCGAGTCCTTGAGGTGGTATTCGATCTTCGGGCCGTAGAAGGCGCCCTCCCCCGGCAATTCCGTCCATTGCGCGCCGCATTCGCGCAGCGCCTCGCGAAGCGCTTCCTCGGCCTTCGCCCACTGCTCGTCGCTGCCGATGCGCGGCTCGGGGCGAAGCGCCAGCTTCACGGTGATCTCGTGGAAGCCGAAGACGCGGTAGACGTCGAAGGCGAGCTTGTGGAAGCTCACGCACTCGGGCGCGATCTGCTCCTCGGAGCAGAAGATGTGACCGTCGTCCTGGGTGAAGCCGCGCACCCGCATGAGCCCGTGCAGCGCCCCCGAGGGCTCGTTCCGGTGGCAGGCGCCGAACTCCCCGTAGCGCAGCGGCAGGTCGCGGTAGCTGCGGATCCCCTTGTTGAAGATCTGCACGTGCCCGGGGCAGTTCATCGGCTTGATCGCGAAGTCGCGCTTCTCCGACTCCGTGGTGAACATGTGGTCCTTGTAGTTCTCCCAGTGGCCGCTCTTCTCCCAGAGCGAGCGGTCGAGGATCTGCGGGCAGCGCACCTCCTGGTAGCCGTTGTCCCGGTACACGCCGCGCATGTACTGCTCCACCTGCTGCCAGAGCACCCAGCCCCTGGGATGCCAGAAGACCATCCCCGGCGCCTCTTCCTGGAGGTGGAAGAAGTCGAGCTGCGTGCCCAGGCGCCGGTGGTCGCGCTTCTCCGCCTCCTCCAGCATGTGCAGGTAGGCGTCCTGGTCCTCCTTCCTCGCCCAGGCCGTTCCGTAGATGCGCTGGAGCATCTCGTTCCTCGAGTCGCCCCGCCAGTAGGCGCCGGCCACCTTCATCAGCTTGAAGACCTTGAGCTTGCCCGTGGAAGGCACGTGGGGCCCCCGGCACAGGTCGACGAAGTCGCCCTCGCGGTAGAGCGAGATGTCCTCGTTCGCGGGGATCGCGGCGATGATCTCGGCCTTGTACTTCTCGCCCTGGGAGGCGAAGAACTTCACCGCGTCGTCGCGCTTCCACACCTCGCGCGTGACGGGGATGTCCTTCTTCGCGAGCTCGGCCATGCGCTTCTCGATCGCGGCGAGGTCCTCGGGGGTGAAGGGCCGCTTGTAGGCGAAGTCGTAGTAGAAGCCGTTCTCGATCACCGGGCCGATGGTCACCTGCGCGTCGGGGAAGAGCTCCTTCACCGCGTACGCGAGGAGGTGCGCCGCCGAGTGGCGGATGAGGTCGAGCCCTTCGGCATCCTTGTCGGTGACGATGGCGAGCGCGGCGTCGCGCTCGATGCGGAAGGAGGTGTCCACGAGCCGCCCGTCCACCTTGCCGGCGAGCGCCGCCTTGGCGAGGCCGGGGCCGATGGCGGCCGCCACCTCCGCGACCGTCACGGGGGAATCGAAGGGCCGGACCGAACCGTCCGGCAGCGTGATGCGAACCATGTCTGCTCCAGGGCCAGAAAACGAAAAAGCGCGGACGGACCGCGCTTTTTCGTGACGAAGGGGGTACGCGCCCGTCCTACCGGGAAATCCTCGCGAACGGCGTAGTCGGCGGTCTCATAACCATGTCGGCTTCTCGAGCCCCTTTCATGGCGGCGATTGTACCTCAATCGGCCGCGAGTTCCTCTTCCCGCGGCCCTTCCGCGACCCCCTCGCCGGCGAGCGCGTCGCGCACGGCCTCGAGGTATTTCAGGCCGTGGCGCTCGTCGGGCTCGAGGTAGGCGCCCTCGGCCCACTCGTTCCAGGCGTTGAGGAAGATGATCCGCTCGGGCTCCGGGCGCCGCGAGGTGACCTCGACCAGGCGCCGGAACCAGTAGGCGAAGCGCTCGGGGGAAGCGCCCCGGAAGATGCGGGCGCGCTTCACGTAGCGGGCGGTGTTGTCCCAGTCGACGAAGGCGCCGGGGAAGGCCGGGATGCCGCCCTCGCGCTCGACCTTGAGGATGTGCTCCCAGACGGTGTCGTAGTCGTAGAAGGTGAGCCCCGAGAAGAAGCGGTAGCGGGCCGCCCGGAGGACGTCCTGCACGCGCTCGGGGAGCATGCGCAGGGGCGCGAAGGCCTTGCGCGTCTCGAGCGCCGGCATCGGGAAGTCCGGCGAGTAGATCGCCTCGAAGGGCTGGAACTGCATCGTCGCGTCGAAGTGCGCGAGCACCTCGGGCACCGGGAACTCGTACTGCTTCATCGCGACGAGGTACAGCCCGGGCAGGCCGCGGCGGTGCGCCTCCTCCCGCCACAGGCCGAACATGCGCTCGATCTGCGCGATGCGGTGGGCGCGGTAGACGAGGAACACGGGCTTGCCGTCGATCCGGATCGCGCTGTCGTGGGTCCAGGCCCGGAAGAGGTACTCGAAGTGCGCCATCCAGCGCGCCGGCTCCGGGGTGTGCGTCTGCTCCTGGAGGATGTGGTGGTCGCGCCCGTCCCAGCGCCGCGACCAGGTCTCGTTCGCCCACGCGAGGCAGAACGGGAAGGCGAGGCGCGCCGAGGCCATCGCCAGGTTCGTCGGCGTCTCCAGGAGCTGCTTGCCGTCGAACCAGTAGTGGTAGTGGCAGAAGCCGTGCACCCCGTGGCTGCGCGCGAGGTCGATCTGCCAGGCGAGGGTCTCCTCGCGCGACTGGTCGTAGTAGCGCCCGTCGCGCGGCACGCGCGGCTGGTGGTGGCCGCGGAACTGCGCCTGCGCCCTCCTCACGTTGACCCAGTCGGTGAAGCCCTTCCCCCACCACGCGTCGTTCTCGGGAATCGCGTGGAACTGCGGGAAGTACATCGCGATGAGCCGGGTATCCCCCTTCAAGCGGCCCTCGCGGAGTCGAGCGCCCTTCGCAGGATGCGTCGCGCCTTGTTGGCGGCCCGGCGCCAGAGCGGCACCGCCGCGCCGTAGGCCGAGTGGACGGGAAGCTTCACGCCGGAATTCGCGAAGCGCGTCGAGATCTCGCCGCCGCGCGCCGCGAAGTAGTCGCGCCAGGCCTGCGTGCGGCAGCTCTCGACGAGCGCCAGGACCTCCGGGTCGGCCCCGCGGCCGACGACCAGCACGCCGAGGCCGTAGCAGTGGTCGAACTCCGCGTGCGGGTAGGCGGCCTTCGTCTCGTCGAAGAAGCGGCGCACGCCGAAGTGCCGCGCGGGCTCGCCCACGTTCTCCACCGTCACGTTCACGTCGTGGAAGAGCACGACGCCGCGCTCCGACATCTTCGGCAGCCACGTGGTGAAGTCGTTGCGCACCGCCTCGTAGGTGTGCGTCCCGTCGATGTGCAGGAAGTCGACCGAGCCGTCGGCGAAGTCGCCCACGGCGGCGTTGAAGTCCTTGCGCACGAGGACGGCGGTCTGCGGGTGGTTCGCCGCCATGTAGCCCGAGACCTCGCGGAAGAGCCCCTCGTCGAAGCTCCCCATGTGCATGTCGCCTTCCCAGAGGTCGACGCCGTAGCACTTCGTTCCCGCCCCGCAGGCCTCCGCGGCCTGGCAGAACGCGGCGAAGGAGGACCCGCTGTAGGTGCCCAGCTCCACGAGTATCCGCGGCCGCTGCCGCCCGATCAGCTCGAAGGCGAACGGGATGTGCCCGATCCACCACGGCGACTTGAGGAGCTTCGGCTCGAGCCTCGCGGCCCAGGGCACCGACTCGCGTATGTCGTTCATCCTTGCGCTTCCTTCCGTTTCGACTTTGACTTTCCTTCCGTCCTCGCGAGCAGCTCGTCGTAGGCCGCGCGGACATGGTCGTAGGCCTCGCGCGCCTGCCGGTAGGCCTCCTGGCTCTGGGCATAGGCCGCGCCCACCTGCGCGTACGCGCCCGTGAGCTGCGCGTACGCCTCGGTGAGCTGCCGGTAGGGCTCCGTGAGCCCGCTCTGCCAGCTCGCGCCCACCTTGAAGCGGGCCACGGCGCGCTCGCCGCGGGGCAGCAGCGCGTCGTAGTCGCGCACCATGTCGGCGGTGCCGCGGGCGGGCGGTTCGCCGGCGAGCCTCGCGGCCACGCCGGCCAGCAGCGCCGGGTCGGCGTGCAGCCGGCGCACGGCCTCCACGAGCGAGCGCGCGTCGGGCTCGAAGAGGAATCCGTTCTCGCCCGGGACGATGCGGTCGCGGAAGCTCCCCAGGGCGGTGGCAACGGGGGGCACTCCCAGGGCGAGAAATTCGCTCAGCGTGTAGCTGAAGGTCTCGGGGATCACCGAGGCGAGGAGCCCCGCGTGGGGCGCGCACTCGCGCAGCAGCGCGGGCAGCTCCGCGGGCTCGTAGCGCTCGACGGCGGTCCAGCCGAAGGTATTCGCGTCCTCCACGCCCGCATTGCCGCAACCGAGCAGCGTGAGGTCCGCGAGGGGGCGAAGCGCACCCGCCGCCTCGCGAAGGAGCTTCGCGCCCTTGAGCTCGGTGTGGCGGCCCAGGACCACGAGGCGAAGTCGCCCGTCGGCCGCCCGCGGCGGGGCGGGAAGCCTCGGCGCCGCGAGGTCGATGCCGTGGGCGATGACGCGCATGGGCAGGTCCTTCAGCCGCGGCTCGAGGCTCTTCAGCGTCGCCGCGACCGAGGGCGAGGGAACCACCACCGGGATCCGGCGCTCGAGGAGGAGGTCCACGAAGCGTCCGCGCATCGCGTCCCACTCGGCGGTCGTGAGGTCGCGGAAGGTCGTGTTGAAGGGATTGGACGCGGCGCAGCGCGAGAGGTCCTCCGGCGTGCAGCGCACGCAGGGCTTGCCGAAGTGCGGGTTGATCGCCTGGCAGACGGGGTAGAAGTCGTGCAGGACCACGACCGTGGGCAGGTCGAGCCGGAGGGCGTCGAGCGAGTGCCAGATGAGCGAGGAGACGATCACCGCCTCCACCTCGAACTCCGCGACGACCTGCTCGAGGATGCGCCGGTACTCCACGCTCGCGGTGGCGGTCGAGCGGATGGGCCGGGCGATGTCCCAGGTGCGAAGCGGCACGCCGGAATCGGGGTCGCCGTAGAGGACGATGCGCTGGCCTCCGTCGTCGCCGATCCGGTAGGAGGCGAGGATCAGGTTCGCCCGCGCGGCGTCGGCGCGGATGAAGTCGCGCACCCACTTGTCGAGGCCCCCGCCCCAGTAGTGCATGACGTGGAGCTGCACGGGCTTCGCATCGAGCCCCGGAAGGGCCACGGCGTCCATTCCCCGCCGGATCGCGTCCGCCGCCGCCCGGCGGATGCCGCCCAGCGGGTGGTTGCGGAGGAAGGCAGCTTGATCCACCGCCTCCGGCTCGAGCGCCCGGGGCGCTTTTCCGGCCACGCCCACGTGGACGAAGTCGCAGATCACGCAGGCGAATCCCAGCACGCGCATGCGGCGGGCGAAGGAAGCCATGCCCTCGCCGGCCACGGGCCGGGCGGCGTCGAGCGCCTCGCGGCGGAAGTAGGCGCAGGCGAGGTGCGGGACGGGCACCTCGTAGAAGCTGCGGTCGCCCAGGACGTAGGCGAGGCGATCGACGCGGAGCGGGTCGGGGCTCGTCTCGCCCTCGCCCGGCGGCTCGAGAAGGGCGTGCAGCGGGCTTGCGTCGCAGAGCGGCACCGCGATGCCGATGCCCTCGCCCGCGTAGGCGGCCTTGCGCAGGCGCGCGTCCCAGGCCGGCGGCAGCACGGCATTCGCGTCGATCCAGGCGAGGTCCGCGCCCGGGTGGCGCGCCGCGGCCTCGGCCAGGACGCCCGCGGGATCCGCGTGCGCCTCTCCCCGCGCGAGGGACCACGCGAACGCGGCGGGCGAGGCGGCGGCGAGCCGTTCGAGCTCGCGCTGCGCCTGCCTCGCCACCCGCGCGGGGACGACGAATAGACAGGCGGCCACCCCGGCGGCCCCCGGGGCGCCGAGGGCCGGCCACAGGCGCGAAAGAGCGCCCACGCCGTCTTCAGCGACGGCGACGAGCCCGACGAGAGGTGCGGGGGAAGCCAGCATGCGGCGTAGTGTATTCGCGTCTGCGACCGGTCCACGGCCCATTTCGGCGGCGTCCCGCGGGCCGGCCGGGGGCCTGCCCGGTCGCTCGGCGCGGGTCCCCGTCCTGCATTTCGGAATTGGTAGGCGCGATTGGACTCGAACCAACGACCCCCACCATGTCAAGGTGGTGCTCTAACCAGCTGAGCTACGCGCCTGCGGACTTGCGAGCGGGAATTATAGCGGAACTCCGCGGTCCGAGGAACGGTGGCACCCTCCTTGCTTCGATCCGGACGGGTCCATCGCCATCGATTTCAGAGGGAAAACGGACACCCCATGACGGATCTCGCCCCATTGCCCCTGCGCCTCGGCGAAGCCGATCGCGCGGCGCTCACCGAGCATTTCCTCGCCCTGGACGGCGAGGACCGCCGCCTTCGCTTCGGTGCGTCGCTTTCGGACGACGCCGTGCGCGACCTGGACCAGCGCATCGACTTCGCCCGCGACGAGGTCTTCGCGATCGAGGGCGACGACCTGCGCCTCGCCGCCGTGGTGCACGTGGCCCACTACGCGGGCCGGGCGGAGCTGGGGCTTTCCGTGCTGCCCGGGGCGCGCGGCAAGGGCCTCGGCAACGTCCTCTTCAACCGCGCCGTCATGCACCTCACGAACCGCGGCGTGCGCGAGGTCTTCGTCCACTGCCTCGGGGAGAACGGCGCGATGATGCGGCTCGCGCGCCGCAACGGCATGCG
>CALEJW010000125.1 GCA_937898635.1 uncultured Pseudomonadota bacterium
TGGGCGAGGAAGGCCTCCGGCTTCCGGCGCTGCTGAACGAAGGGCTCGCGGCGAACGACCGCGCGAAGTACCTTTTCACGCTTCTCCAGGCCGCGCAGTTCCGCGCGGAGCATCCCGAGGACCCGGCGCCGGACCTTCGCGCCGAGCGCGAGGCCGCGGGGATCGCCGCCGCGGAACTGGACGACGCGGCGTCGGTCGCGACGAAGGCCGGCGAAGGCCGCTACCTCGTCCCGGGAGTCGACGGCCTGTGCGCCCAGATCCACGCGGAGCTCACCGCGATGCTCGCGCCGATCTCCGCCGCCGGCCGGCGCGAGGCCGCGCTTTTCGGCGCTCGCCTTCGCGAACTCTTCCGCGACGCCTGGTGCGGGGAGGACGACACGATCAGCGCCGGGCAGATCGCCGCGATGACCTCCGCGGACGGCGACGGTCCCGACAGCCCGCACCGGCTCGTGATGGACATGCACAAGGCGCTCAACGCCCTGCAGGCGGAGATCGCC
Organism: uncultured Pseudomonadota bacterium; assembly: GCA_937898635.1. GTDB lineage: Bacteria > Pseudomonadota > Gammaproteobacteria > Burkholderiales > Usitatibacteraceae > FEB-7. Next base: position 498 of record CALEJW010000125.1, read on the forward strand.
TCGGAGTCCGTGGACGGCGCGGCGGTCTACGGCATCCCGGACGAGGACCGGCCGCGCGTGGCGGCGTTCATGCGGGGCGTGAACCGCACGCGCGCGCTCAAGTTCGACCATCCCGGGCTCGGCGCCACGGCCACGCGTTCCGGCGGCCGGCTGGTGATCCAGAACGACATCGGCACCACGGACGCGCACGTCTTCGTGGCCCACGTCGAGGGCCTGCACGTCACCCTCACCTACACGGACGTGCATTTGCAGCGCCTGCTCTTCTTCCAGGGGCTCTTCGAGGGCCGCGCCGTGGAGTGGGAGGACACCCTTTCGCGCACCGACCGGCGCATGGAGGACGGGATCTACCACCTCTGCGTGGGCAACCACCGGGCGGCCTCTCCCGGGGCGCTCGACGACTTCCTCGCCTTCCTGGGCTCCCGGCTCGTCTTCCTCATCGACTGGAACCGGGCCCGCAAGCGGCTTCGCCTGCTGCTGCCCAAGGGCGACGTCGCGGGGCTCCTCAAGTGGGCCGCGGACAAGGACCTGGGGCACATGGCGTTCCTGCGCGCGGGCGGCGAGCAGATGATCTTCGACGCGCTCGCCTTCGTCGCGCGCACGCCCACCTCCTTCGGGGCGCGCCTGGACGACGTGCTCGGGCGCGAGCCGGCGGCGCGCTTCATGCGCTCGGTCTTCCGCATCTGCTCGCAGGGGCTCTCCGGCGGCCGGCCGGAGGGCCTCGTTCGCGACGAGGTGCGCGCCGAGCTGGTGAACTACTTCAACAGCGCGCAGGAGACCGCCCTCGACCTCGCCGCCGAGCACGCCTCCTTCGCCCTCGAGATCGCCTCGGGCATCCGCGACGTGCTGCTGCTCGCCGGCCGGCGCGACGCGGGCGAGGCCTTCGCCGCGAACGCGAAGCGGGCCAAGGACTGGGAGCGGCGCGCCGACGCGCTGGTGAACCGGGCGCGCTCGGAGGCCCGGCGCTCCGATCGCATGCAGTTCTTCCGGAGCCTCATCGAGTCGGCCGACGACATCGCGGACGAGCTCGAGGACGCCGCCTTCCACCTCGCGCTCCTGCCGCCGGGCGACGGGGCGGCGGGGCTGCACTCGGCGCTGCGGCCGCTCGCGGCCTTCGCCGTCGAGAGCGTCCAGGAGTACCTCAAGGCCGTGGAGACGGCGCGGACGCTGCACCGCGGAAGCCCGCGCGAGGACACGCAGGACTTCCTCGAGGCGATCCACCGGATCATGACGCTCGAGCAGCGCAGCGACGAGGTCCATCGCGCCGCCAAGGGGCTGGTGCCCACCCACCCCGGCGGCTTCGGCGCGCTCTTCGGGTTCATCGAGTGCGCGCGAAACCTCGAGAGCGCCAACGATGCGCTGATGCACACGGGCATCCAGCTTCGCGACTACGTGCTCGGCGAGATGGTGGTCGAGTGAGCGCGGCCGCCGAAGCGCGCACCCTGCACGCGATCGGCCTCGCGCTCGCCGGCGCGGTCCCCGGCGGCGCGGCGCTGACGGGATTCAAGGCCGAGAGCCTCGCGCGCATGGCCGGGGCGGGGCTGCCCGTGCCCCCGGGCTTCGTCCTGGGGACCGGCTGGAGCGCCTTCCTGCAGGCCGATCCCGCCGGCGCCCCGCCGCGCATGCGGGAGGCGCTGGCCGACGGCATGCGCGCGCTCGAGGCCGCCTGCGGGCTCTCCTTCGCCGGGGAGAGGAGGCCGCTTCTCGTGTCGGTGCGCTCCGGCGCGCCGACGTCGATGCCGGGCATGATGGACACGATCCTCAACATCGGCCTGTGCGACCGGACGGCGAGGGGGCTGCTGCGCCTCACGGGAAACCCGCGCCTCGTGTGGGACTGCTACCGCCGCCTCGTGCAGCAGTACGCGTGCGTGGTGAAGGGCGCGCGCGCGGCGCCCTTCCACGAGCTGGCCGCGGAGTCGGCGGCCCGCGCGGGCGTGGCCGGCCCGCGCGAGCTCGATTTCGAGAACCTCGCCGCGCTCGCGCAAGCGAGCCTCGTGCTCTTCGAGGACCTCACGGGCGAGGCCTTCCCGCAGGACCCGCGCGAGCAGCTCGAGCAGGCCACGCTCGCCGTCTTCCGGTCGTGGAACTCGCCGCGCGCCGTGGAGTACCGGCGCCTGAACGCGATCGCCGCGGACGGGGGTACCGCCGTCACCATCCAGCGGATGGTCTACGGAAACGCGGGCGGGACCTCGGGCTCCGGCGTGGGCTTCACGCGCGACCCCGCCACGGGAGAGGACCGGCTCTACCTCGACTTCCTCTTCAACGCGCAGGGCGAGGACGTGGTATCCGGCCGGCACGCCGTGACCGGCACGGCGCGCCTGCCCCAGGCCCTGCCGGAGGTGGCGCAGCGGCTCGAGGAGGCGCGCGGCGCGCTCGAGTCCCTCTTCGGGGACGCCCAGGAGTTCGAGTTCACGGTCCAGGACGGAAGGCTCTACCTGCTCCAGTCGCGCAGCGCCAAGAGGACGCCGTGGGCCGCGCTTCGCATCGCCGTGGAGCAGGTCGCGGCGGGCATCGCCACGCCGGCGCAGGCCCTCGCGCGGCTCGAGGGCATCGACCTCGAGAGGATCGAGCGGCGGCGACTGGAGGTGGACGGGGCCGAGGTGCTCGCCACGGCTTCCTCGGCGAGCATCGGGATGGCGGCCGGCGCGATCGCCCTGGACCGCAAGGCCTGCGAGCGCCTCGCGGGAAAGGGGCGGCGCGTGATCCTGGTGCGGGGCGAGGCGAACACGGACGACGTGGCGTGCATCGCCCTCGCCACGGGCCTGCTCACCGCCCGCGGCGGCCGGACCTCGCACGCCGCCGTGGTGGCGCGCCAGCTCGGCAAGGTCTGCCTCGTGGGCTGCGAGGCGCTCTCGATCGACCTCGAGGCGCGCCGCGTGCGGCTGGGCTCGCGCACGCTCAAGGAAGGCGAGACGATCTGCCTGGACGCCGACAACGGGCGGGTGTTCGCGGGCGAGCCCCGGTCCGTCGTCGAGAGGCCGCTCGCCGCGCTCGCGCAGGCGGCGAAGTGGCGCGCGGACGCGGCCTAGATGATCTCGAGGTAGCGCTTCAGTTCCCAGTCGGTCACGGCGTCGAGCCACTGGCGCCATTCCCACTCGCGTGTCGCGGCGAAGTGCTCGACGAAGTCGTCGCCGAACCAGTCGCGCGCGAGCCTCGACTCGCGAAAGGCGCGCGTCGTCTCGACCAGGGTGCGCGGGGCGCGCGCGACGTCCTCGGCGCCCGCGTTGGTGCCGTGGATGGGCTTCGCCGTGAGCTTGAGTCCCTTTTCCACGCCGTGCAGGCCCGCGGCGATCACCGCGGCCGTGGCGAGGTAGGGGTTCATGTCCGCGCCGGGGCACCGCGTCTCCAGCCGCGTGGACCTGGGGCTTCCCGAGAGCACGCGGAAGCTCGCGGTGCGGTTGTCCACGCCCCAGGTGGGCTTCACCGGCGCCCAGAAGCCGTCGACCAGGCGCTTGTAGGAGTTCACCGTCGGCCAGTACATCGGCGCGAGCTCCATGAGCGAGGCGACCTGCCCGGCGAGGTAGCTCTCGAAGAGCCGCGACATGCCGCCGTGCCGGCCCTTCGGGTCGAAGAAGAGGTTCGACTTCCCGTCCGAGAGGCTCTGGTGCAGGTGCCCGGAGCAGCCGGGATATTTCGCGCTCCACTTCGCCATGAAGGAGGGCATGATCCCGAAGCGCGCGCCGATCTCCTTGGCGCCGGCCTTGAAGAGGATCGCCCGGTCCGCCGCTTCCAGCGCTTCCGAGTACACGATCGCCGCCTCGTAGACGCCCGGCCCGGTCTCCGTGTGCAGCCCCTCGATGGGCACGCCGAAGGCGCCGAGCTCGTCCATGAGGGCGTTGAAGTACTCGCGGTTCGCGTTGGCGCGAAGGAGCGAGTAGCCGAACATCCCCGGGGTGAGCGGCTCCGGGCCCACGCCCTGCTTCGCCTCCCAGCTCTTCGGGGTCTCGGCGAAGTTGAAGAACTCGTACTCGGCGCCGACCATCGCCGTGAAGCCCAACTTCTGCGCCCGGGCGAGCACGCGGCGAAGCACCTGGCGCGGGCAGGCGGGATGCGGCGAGCCGTCGGCCTTCACGAAATGGCCGAGGAAGAAGGGCACGCCGCCGTCCCAGGGGACGCTGCGGCGGGTGGCGAGGTCGAGGCGCACCAGCGCGTCGGGAAAGCCGTGGTGCCAGCCGGTGAGCTTCGTGTTGTCGTAGCACTGGTCGCCGGAATCCCAGCCCAGGACCACGTCGCAGAAGCCGAACCCGCCCTCGACGGCCGCGAGGAACTTCTCCTTGTGCAGGTACTTGCCGCGCAGGACGCCGTCGACGTCGGCGACGGCGACCTTCACCTTGCCGTGGGGGGAGCGGCGCACCGCCTCGACGGCGGCCGCGGCGTCGCGCGGGGAAGCGGGGCGGCTCTTCTTCACGGCGGGCTCCTCGGAAAGCGCACAGTGTAATCGTCCGCCGCCGCCCTGCCGGCCGGGCCCGCCGGGCTCAATGCCCGCGCGGCGGACCCTGTGCGATACTCGCGCGGTCAAGCCCCGGCTGCCAGACAGGGGCGACATTCCCGACAACCGGAGGAGACAGACATGATCCGCAAGCTTTCCCTCGCGACGGCCGTTGCCGCGGCCCTCGCCGCCGGCGCCGCGCAAGCCGACACCATCCGCCTGATGACCGGCCCGCAGGGCGGCGTATGGGTGCCGCTCGGCGGCGCGCTCAAGAACATGTGGGAGAAGGCGATCCCGGGCCTTCAGGTCCAGACGCTGCCCGGCGCCGGCATCGCGAACGTTCGCGGCGTCGACGAGGGCAAGGCCGACGTGGGCTTCGGCAACAGCATCACCTCGGTCGACGGCGTGCACGGGCGCGGCTCCTTCAAGCAGAAGGTGACCAAGGCCTGCCAGCTCGCGAACCTCTACCCGCAGTACTTCCAGGTGGTGGCGCTCGCCGACAGCGGCATCAACTCCATCGCCGACCTGAAGGGCAAGTCCATCGCCGTCCAGCCCAAGGGCAACACCGCGGAGCTGATCTCGCAGCAGATCCTGCAATCCGTGGGGCTGTCGTACCAGAGCGCCAAGGTGAGCTTCGTGAACAGCTACACCGACGCCGCCGCGCTCCTGAAGGACGGCCACGCGCAGGTGTTCACCCTCGGCACGACGGTGCCGGCCTCCTCCGTCATGGACGTGGCCGCCGGACGCGACATCAAGCTCGTGCCCGTGACCGACGATATCGTCGCGGCCATGCGCAAGCTCAACCCCGGCTACGTGAAGGGCGCCATCAAGGCGGGCACCTACCCGAAGCAGGACAAGGAAGTGCCGGTGATCATCTACTCGACGCACCTGGTGGTCTCGTGCGCCATGCCGGAGCAGCAGGTCTACCAGATGGCGAAGGCGATGGCCGCCAACGTGGCCGACATGGCCGCCATCAACAAGGCGATGGCGGACCTCACGCCGAAGATGATGGCGCAGGACATCGGCGTGCCCTTCCACCCGGGCGCGGTGAAGTTCTACAAGGAAGTCGGGGCGATGTAGGTTTTCCCCGTCCCGGGACGCGGGCCGTTGGGCACGATCATCCGGCGTGTGGCGGGCGGCATCGCGATCGCGATGTCGCTCTACCACATGTGGTTCGCCGCCTCGGCGCCGCCCGAGGCGATGATCTTCCGCGGCACGCACCTGCTGTTCGCGCTCGTCCTCGTCTTCCTGTACGTCCCCGCGCTCGGCCGCGAGGGGCCGCGCCGGCACCTCTGGCTGGACCTCGCGCTCGTCGCCGCCTCGGCGGTCGCGGTCGGCTACATCTTCGTGACCTACGAGTCGATCGTGAACCGCATCATCTACATCGACGAGCTCACCGCGTGGGACAAGGTGATGGCGGTGGCCACCGTCGTGCTGGTCCTCGACGCCGCGCGGCGCATGATCGGCTGGGCCCTGCCCCTCACGGCGATCGCCTTCCTCGGCTACGCGCTCACCTACGGGAACGTGAAGTGGCCCGCGCTCCTCGAGCAGATGTACCTCTCCACGGACGGCATCTTCGGCTCCACGCTCGGGGTGTCGGCCTCCTACGTGATCGTCTTCGTGCTCTTCGGCGCCTTCATGGAGCGAAGCGGCACCGGGCGGCTCTTCATGGACTTCGCGCTCGCCCTCACCGGGCACACGGCGGGCGGGCCGGGCAAGGTCGCGATCGTGAGTTCCAGCCTCTTCGGCACGATCTCCGGGAGCGCCGTGGCCAACGTGATGGTGGACGGCCCGATCACCATCCCGCTCATGAAGAAGACCGGCTTCCGGCCGGCCTTCGCGGCCGCGGTGGAATCGACGGCCTCCACGGGGGGGCAGATCATGCCGCCGATCATGGGGGCGGCCGCCTTCGTGATGGCGGAGTTCCTCGCCGTGAGCTATTTCCAGGTGACCGTCTGGGCGTGGATCCCGGCGCTGCTCTTCTACGTGGCGCTCTTCTTCGCGGTGCACTTCGAGGCCAAGCGCGTGGGCCTGCACGGCGTGCCCCGCGCCGACTGCCCGCGCATCGGCACGGTGATGCGCGAGCGGGGCCACCTCTTCATCCCGATCCTCATCGTGCTCGGCGGGATGGCGATGTCGTACAGCGCGCCGCTGTGCGCGCTGGCCGGGACGATCGCGACGATTCCCGTCGCCCTCCTTCGCCGGACCACGCGCGAGGGGATCACCTGGCGCACGGTCCTCGAGGCGCTCGAGGGCGGCTCGCGCGACGCGCTCTCGGTCGCGATGGCCTGCGCCTGCGCCGGCATCGTGATCGGCGTGATCTCGCTCACCGGCCTGGGGATCACGTTCACGCAGATCGTGATCGCGCTCGCCCAGAACAGCCTCGTCCTCGCCCTCGTGCTCACCGCGGCGGCGGGCATCATCCTCGGCATGGGCATGCCCACGACCCCGGCCTACATCGTGATGGTCTCGCTCCTCGTGCCCGCCCTCGTGAAGCTGGGCGTGGTGACGCCCGCGGCGCACATGTTCGCGCTCTACTTCGCCGTGCTCTCCGCCATCACGCCGCCGGTGGCGCTCGCGGTCTTCGCGGCGGCGGCGCTCGCCGGGGCCAACATGTGGCGCGCCGGCTTCGAGGCGGTGCGCATCGCCGCGGCGGGATTCCTCATCCCCTTCATGTTCGTCTACGAGCCGGCGCTCCTGTCGATCGGCGCCTGGGGACCGATCGCGCTCGCGACCGCCACGGCCGTCGTCGGCGTGATGGCGCTCGCGGCCTCGCTCTACGGCTACCTCCTCGCGCCGCTCGCGACCTGGCAGCGGGTCGCCCTCGGCGCGGCCGCGCTCCTGCTCATCAAGCCGGGCCCGATCACGGACGCGGTGGGGCTGGGGATGCTCGGCGTGGTGGTGCTGATGCAGTGGGCGACGCTTCGCCGCGCGGTCCCGCGCGGCGCCTGAGCCGCGCTCCTTCCTACTTGGCGCCGGGCGCGAGGCCGTTCTTCGCGAAGGCGCCGGTCGCCTCCCCGGTCGTGCCCCCGCGCAGGCGGCTCTTGCGGAGCTGCCCCGCCTGCTCGAGGATCGGGTACGCCGTCGAGCAGAAGAACGAGTTGATGCGGCGCATGTCGCTGATGATGTCCAGGTGCAGCGAGCTCGTCTCGATCGAGAGCACCGACTGGTCGGCGAGCCGGTCCAGGTGCTGGCTCGCGTAGGAGCGCTCGAGGTCGCGGAACTTCTCCTTCTCCGCGAGAAGCATCTGCGCGCTCTTCACGTCGCCCGTGAGGAAGACCGAGAGTCCCAGGCGCAGGTTCGCGACGAGCTTCGCGTGCAGGTCGGCGAGCTCCTTCATGCCGGCCTCCGAGAAGGAGAGCTTGTGGGCGATCTTCTTGTCCTTCACGTCCGTGAGGATGCGCTCGATCACGTCGCCCACGTGCTCCAGGTTGATCGTGAGGGACATGATCTCGGCCCAGCGGCGCCCGTCCTTCTCGTCGAGCGCCTCGCGGCTGATCTGCGTGAGGTAGAGCTTCACCGCCGTGTAGAGGCGGTCCACGTCGTCGTCCAGGCGGATCAGCTCCTCGACCCTCGCGGCGTCGTTCGTGCGGATCACCTCGATCATGCCGTCGAGCATCCGCTCGATGGTGTCGCCGATCCTGAGCGTCTCCCGGGCGGCGTTGGCGAGCGCGAGCGTGGGCGTCACGAGCGCTGCGCCGTCGAGGTGGCGGGGCTCGGCCACGACCGCCCCGGCCACGCCCGCCTCGGGGAAGAGGCGCTCGACCAGCCGCGCGATGGTCTCGGTGAAGAGGAGGAATCCCGCCGCGAGGGCCACGTTGAAGATCACGTGGAAGTGCAGCACCTGGCGGCGCGGGTCCTCGTCGAGCCAGGCGATGCCCTGCAGGACGAGGGGCAGGGCGAGGGAGAAGACCACGCAGCCGGAGAGCTTGAAGAAGAGGTTTCCGAGCGCCACGCGCCGCCCGCCGCCGGGGGCGTTGAAGGTGGCGAGGAGCCCGATCGCGCCGCTGCCGAGGTTGGCGCCGAGCACCAGGCACACGGCCACCGGCACCGAGATCACGAGGGAGGCGGCGAGCGAGGCGGTGAGGAGCACCACCGCGAGGCTCGACCACGACAGGACCGCGAACAGGGCGCCGATCAGCATGTCGAGCATCGGGTCGCCGGAGAGCGAGCCGAAGAGCACGCGCGTGCCCGCCGCGCTCACGATGGGCTGGGTGGCCACCTGGATCAGCTGCAGCGCGAGGATGATGAGCCCCAGGCCGATCGCCACGCGCCCGAGCTGGCCGGCGCGCGAGTTCTTGCGCGAGAGGAAGAAGACGACGCCGAAGAAGATGGCGAGCGGGGAGAGCCAGGACAGGTCCAGCGAGAACACCTGCGCCATGAGCGCGGTGCCCACGTCGGCGCCCAGCATGATCGCGAGCGCCGGGGCGAGCGCGATGAGGTTCTGGGAGACGAAGGAGCTCGTGATGAGCGCGGTCGCGCTCGAGGACTGCACGAGGCTCGTGACGCCGAGGCCGGCGAGGAAGGCGGAGGCCCGGTGCGACACGCTCTTGGAGAGCACCCGGCGCAGGTTGGTGCCGTAGACGCGCAGGATCCCGGTGCGGACGATGTGGGTCCCCCACACGAGGAGGGCCACGCTGGCGAGTAGGTTGAGGAGCGTCTGCACTGCGGTCGCTTGCGACTCCCGCGCCGACGGGCGCCGCGGGAAGGTTCACCTCACTGTGGCGGGCCGGACGCGGCCCGCAAGCTTGCGATTATGACAGTTTCGTGACGGCCGGCGGCCCTAGAAGCCCGGCAGGCTGAAGGTCTTGAGGTTGGTGAAGCTGCGGATGGCCTCCTGCACGCCCTCCTTGTAGCCCAGGCCCGAGTCCTTGATGCCGCCGAAGGGGGTGAGCTCGATCCGGTAGCCGGGAACCTCGCGCACGTTGACGGAACCCACGTTCAGCTCGGCGATGAAGCGCGCGATGTAGTCGAGCCGGTTGGTGAAGACGCCCGAGGAGAGGCCGAAGGCGGTCCCGTTGGAGAGCGCGATGGCCTCCTCGATCGAGGAGAAGCGGATCACCGGCGAGACGGGGCCGAAGGTCTCCTCGCGCACCACGGTCATCGCGGGCTTCACCCGGTCGATCACGGTCGGCGAGTAGAGCGCGCCGCGGCGCTGGTTGCCGGCGAGCAGGCGCGCGCCCTGGGCGATCGCCTCGTTCACGCGCGACTCGAACTGCTGCGCGGCCGCCTCGTCGATCACGGTGCCCATGTCCATGGCCGGGTCCATGGGGTCGCCGTAGGTCCAGGCCTTCGTCTTCTCCACCAGCAGCTCGACGAAGCGGTCGGCGACCTTCTCGTGCACGAGCATGCGCTTGACCGCCGTGCAGCGCTGGCCGCTGTTCTTGTAGGAGCCCTGGGCGGCGAGCGCGGCGGCCTCCCCGACGTCCGCGTCCTCCATCACGATGACCGGGTCGTTGCCGCCGAGCTCGAGGACCACGCGGCGGTAGCCCGCCTTCGCGGCGATGTACTTGCCGGCGCGCACGCCGCCGGTGAAGGTGACGAGGTCGGCGTGCTCGTTCGTGATGAGCTCGTCGGCGATCTCGCGCGGGTCCCCGGTCACCACCTGCAGCATCTCCGGGGGAAGCCCCGCCTCGTAGAGGAGGTCCGCGAGGTAGAGCGCCGAGAGCGGCGTCTTCTCCGTGGGCTTGAGCACCATCCGGTTGTTGCTCGCGACGCTGGGCGCCACCTTGTGGGCCACCTGGTTCATGGGGTGGTTGAAGGGCGTGATGGCCGAGATCACGCCGAGCAGGGGGTCGCGGCGGGTGAACACGCGGCGGTTCTTGCCGTGCGGCGTCAGGTCGCAGGAGAAGGACTGGCCGTCGTCCTTGAGCACCTCCATGCCGGCGAAGGTGAGCACGTCGCAGACGCGGCCGACCTCGTAGACCGAGTCCTTCTTGCACAGGCCCGATTCCAGCGTGATGAGGTCGGAGGCCTCCTCGACGCGGGTGCGCAGGAGCGCCGCCGCCTTGAGCAGGAGCGAGGAGCGCTCGTAGCGCGACAGCGTGGCGCGGTAGGGGCGGGCGATGGCGAAGGCGCGGCGAACGTCCTCGACGGTGGCCCGGGGCACGGTGCCCACGATCTCGCCCGTCCAGGGGTTCGCCACCTCGATCACCCGGTCGCGAAAGACGCGCTCGGCGCCGATGCGCATGGCCTCGGCGCGGAAGCGCGGGCTCTTCGGGGGACTCACGATGGCGTTCATGGAATCGAGACCTCCCGGACGAGGGCCGGCGGTGGCAGGTTGTCTTCGCGCTCGAGCGCCTCGTGCAGGCGGGAGCGGCTCTTCACGGCGTGCTGGTAGAGGAGCTCGCCGGCGAGGGTGGCGTCGCGCGCGGCGAGCGCCTCCACGATCTCCGCGTGCTGGCTCGTGGAGGTGGGGAAGGCGTCCTGGCCCCGGGCGAGGGTGCGCCGGCGGTAGAGGTGCAGCTCGTTGATGAGGCGGCGGTAGGCGGCGAGGAGCGTGCCGTTGCCCGCGAGCTGGGCGAGCCGGTCGTGGAAGCGGATGTTGAGCGGGTAGTAGGCGTCCACGTCCTGGGCCTGCCCGGCCTGGCGCATCTGCCCGACGAGCTCGCGAAGCTCCGCGATGTCGGCGGGCGTCGCGCGCTCGGCCGCGAGGCGGCCGATCAGCTCGTCGAGCCCCGCGCGCACCTCGTAGATCTCGTCGGCCTCGGCGAGCGAGACCTGGCGCACGAAGACGCCGCGGTTCTTCTCCGTGCGCACGAGTCCCGCCTGCTCGAGGGCGCGGAAGGCCTCGCGCACCGGGCCGCGCGAGACGCGAAGCTCGGCGGCGACGTCCGCCTCGTTCAGCTTGTCGCCGGGGAGGATGTCGCCGGCGAGGATGCGCCGCTCGAGCTCCTGCTTCACGAGCGTGGTGAGCGACTGGCTGCGCAGCAGCTCGAGCGCGGAGGGAGGCCCTTTCGGGGCGGTCTTCGTCATTTCGTCATGTTCCGGAAGCACGATTTCGTGCCGCGGTGCTTGACATTAGAATCAATCGCTTTGTAGATTGTCAACAATCTGCAACATCCGGACTATATCCTCCGCCCATGACACCGATGTGGCAGGGGGAAAACCGAGGGGGGGACGCGAGACCGATGGCCAACGGCGCGGCGCTATCCATTGCGGCCCTTTCGAAGTCCTTCGGGGCGCCCCAGCGGGCGCTCTCCGAGGTGACGCTCGAGATGGCCCCCGGCGAGATGGTCGCCCTCATCGGCGCCTCCGGCTCCGGCAAGTCGACGCTCCTCAGGCACATCTCCGGCTTCGTCGAGGGCGACGCGGGATCGGGAGGCGTGCGCGTCGGCGCGAGCCTCATGCAGGACAAGGGGCGCGTCGCGCGCGACATCCGCCGCCTGCGCGCCGAGGTGGGCTTCGTCTTCCAGCAGTTCAACCTCGTCGGGCGGCTCACCGTGATGACCAACGTCCTCATGGGGCAGCTGCCCCGCATCCCCGCCTGGCGAAGCCTCCTGGGCCGCTTCACGCGGGCGGAGCGGGCCGAGGCGTGGCACGCGATGCGAAGCGTGGGCATCGAGAAGCTCGCCTGGCAGCGCGCGAGCACGCTCTCGGGCGGCCAGCAGCAGCGCGTGGCCATCGCGCGGGCCCTCGTCCAGCGCGCCCGCATCATCCTCGCCGACGAGCCCATCGCCTCCCTCGATCCCGAGAGCGCGAGGAACGTGATGGAGATCCTCGCGCGCATCAACCGCGAGCAGGGCATCACCGTGCTCGTCTCGCTGCACCAGGTCCAGTTCGCCCGACGGTACTGCACCCGCACGGTGGCGCTCCGGCTGGGCGAGGTGGTCTACGACGGGCCGTCGGCGGACCTGGACGCCACCATGCTTCGCCGGCTCTACGGCGCCGCGGTCGAGGAGATGCTCGACGGCACCGAAACCATCGACGCGGTCCTGAACGACCCCGTGGTCGCCGAGGGCCTCGCCCGCGCGGCCGCCTCGGCCTGAGCCGCGTCCCTTTCCCTCCCACCCCAAGGAGCACCCATGAAACTCTTCAGACGCGCTTTCGCCGGCCTCGCGGCCGTCCTCATCGCCGGCGCCGCCCAGGCGCAGGAGATCAACTTCGGCATCATCTCCACGGACAAGAGCGCGGCCATCAAGTCGCTCTGGGACCCGTTCATCGAGGACATGCAGAAGCAGACCGGGCTCAAGGTGAACGCCTTCTTCTCCACCGACTACACCGGCATCATCGAGGCCCAGCGCTTCAACAAGGTGCAGGTGGCCTGGTACGGCAACAAGAGCGCGATCGAGGCGGTCGATCGCGCCAACGGCGAGGTCTTCGCGCAGTTCATCGACCTGCACGGCACCCCCGGCTACTACAGCTACATCATCACGCACAGGGACAACCCCCTCAATTCCCTCGACGACATGTTCGCCCGGGGCAAGGAGCTCACCTTCGGCGCGGGCGACCCGCAGTCCACCTCCGGCACGCTGGTGCCCGGCTACTACGTCTTCACGCAGCGCGGCAAGGAGGCGAAGGACGTCTTCAAGGTGGTGCGCCCCGCCTCGCACGGCGTGAACCTCCTCGCGGTGCTCAACAAGCAGGTCGACGTCGCCACGAACAACAGCGAGGAGCTCGACAAGCTCAAGCTCAAGGACCCGGCCAAGCGCGAGATGGTGAAGATCCTCTGGACCTCGCCGCTCATCCCGCGCGACCCGCTCGTCTGGCGCAAGGACCTCCCCGCGGACGTGAAGGCGAAGGTGAAGGCGTTCGTGACCGGCTACGGCAAGGACGAGCGCGAGAAGGCCGTCCTCAAGGGCATGCAGCAGATCGCCGGCTTCCGCGAATCCTCGGACGCGCAGCTGATCCCCATCCGCCAGCTCGAGCTCGCCAAGAACCGCGCGAAGGCGGCCGGTGACACCACGCTCTCCGCGGAGGCGAAGGCCGCGAAGCTCAAGGAGATCGACGCCCAGCTCGCGGAGCTCGCGAAGCAGGCGAAGTGACCGCGGCGACCACCATCCCCGAGGGGGCGCTCGCGCCCCCGGGCGGGCCGAAGCGCACGCTCGCCCAGGCCCTCGGCTGGGCGGCCTTCGCGCTCGTCCTCGCGTGGGCCTGGAAGGGCGCGGACATGCGCCCGCTCGACCTCTGGAAGGACAGCGGGAACATGCGGATCTTCCTCGCGGAGTTCTTCCCGCCGGACTTCCGCGAGTGGCGCTCCTACCTGCGCGAGATGGTGGTCACGCTGCACATCGCCGTCTGGGGCACGGTGCTCGCCGTGATCTGCGCGGTGCCCTTCGGGCTGCTCTCCTCGTCCAACATCGTGCCCGTCTGGGTCTACCAGCCGGTGCGCCGCCTGATGGACGCCTGCCGCGCCATCAACGAGATGGTCTTCGCGATGCTCTTCATCGTGGCCGTGGGCCTCGGCCCCTTCGCGGGCGTCATGGCCCTGTGGATCCACACGACGGGCACGCTCGCCAAGCTCTTCTCGGAGGCCGTCGAGGCCATCGACCCGCGGCCGGTCGAGGGCGTGCGCGCCACCGGGGCCTCGGCGCTGGAGGAGATCCTCTACGGCGTGATCCCGCAGGTCATGCCGCTGTGGATCTCGTACTCGCTCTACCGCTTCGAGTCGAACGTGCGCTCGGCCTCCGTGGTCGGGATGGTGGGCGCGGGCGGGATCGGCGTGATCCTCTACGAGGTGATCCGGGGCTTCGAGTACGCGCAGACCTGCGCGGTGATGCTCATCATCATCACCTTCGTGAGCACGATCGACCTCGTGTCCGCGCGTTTCCGCAAGCTCTTCATCTGAGGCGCCGGCCACGCGCGCCGCGCCGGGAGAAAGGCGAAAGATGCTCCAGGAAAGACCGCCCGTTCTGGTGAACGGGACGCAGTACCGCTGGCCCGAGCGGCCGGTGGTGGTCGTGATCATCGACGGGGGCGATCCCGCCTACATCCAGCAGTTCCTGCGCGAGGGGGCGATCCCGAACATCGCGAGGTTCATGAAGGAGGGGTTCGCGGTCGTGGCCGAGGGCACGGTGCCTTCCTTCACCTGCCCCAACAACATGTCCATCGTCACGGGCACCCCCGCCTCGCGGCACGGCATCTCCGGCAATTTCTACCTCGACACGGCCACGGGCGAGGCGGTCGTGATGACGGGGCCGGAGCTGCTGCGCGGCGACACCGTCCTCAAGGGCTTCGCCGACGCGGGGGCGAAGGTCGTGGCGATCACCGCCAAGGACAAGCTGAGGAAGCAGCTCGGCAAGGGCCTCGACGTGAGCCGCGGCAACGTCTGCTTCTCCTCGGAGAAGGCGGACCGCTGCACGCTCGCCGAGAACGGCATCGAGAACGTCCTCGACTTCGTGGGCCGGCCGCTCCCGGACATGTACTCGATGGAGCTCTCGCTCTTCGTCCTCGACGCGGGCATCAAGCTGCTGGAGGCCGGGCGGCGCGACCTCATGTTCCTCTCCCTCACCGATTTCGTGCAGCACAAGTACGCGCCCCACGAGGCCGAGGCGCGGCGCTTCTACCAGGAACTCGACCGGCGCTTCGGGCGCCTGGCGGAACTGGGCGCCGTCGTGGCGCTCACCGCGGACCACGGCATGAACGACAAGTCCACGCCCGAGGGCAAGCCCAACGTGATCTGGCTGCAGGACCTCCTCGACGCGCGTTTCGGCCCGGGCGACACGAAGGTGGTCTGCCCGATCACCGACGCCTTCGTCGCCCACCACGGAGCCCTGGGCGGGTTCGTTCGCGTGTGGTGCCGCGGAAGCGCCACGCCGGCGCAGGTGATGGAAGTCGTCCGCGGCATCGCCGGCATCGAGAGCGTGCTCGACAAGGCCACCGCCTGCCGCGTGCACGACCTGCCCGCCGACCGCGAGGCGGACGTGGTGGTGATCGCGGACGCGAACGTCTGCGTGGGCGCCTCCGAGAAGGACCACGACCTCTCGGGCCTGGAGGGCCACCGCCTGCGAACCCACGGGGGCGTCTCCGAGGCGAAGGTTCCCCTCATCATCAACGCGCCCCTCAACGACGAGTACCGGTTGAAGGGCGGCGCGGCGGTGCTCAAGAGCTGGCAGCTCTTCGACTTCGCCCTGAACGGCACCGCGCGCCCATGAGCCTTGCGCCGGGCCTGGAGGGGCGGCTCGCCGTCTACGACGCGCCGGGCGGGCCCTTCGAGATCCGCCGCTTCCCGGTGCGCCCGCCGCGCGCGGGCGAGGTGCTCGCGAAGATCCGCATGTCCACGATCTGCCGCTCGGACATCCACTCCTGGCTCGGCCACCGGCCCAACCCGTGCCCCGGCGTGCTGGGCCACGAGATCATCGGCACCATCGTCGCGCTGGGCGAGGGCGTCACCCACGACATGCGCGGCGAGGCGCTCGCGCCGGGCGAGCGCATCACCTGGAGCGAGTACTTCATCCCCGGGCCGAGCTACTTCACCGAGGTCCTCGACCTGCCGCAGAAGTCGCCCGGCGTGGACAAGTACGGACACATGGCGGCCACGACCGAGCCGCACCACCACGGCGGCTTCGGCGAGTACTGCTACGTCCTGCCGCAGTCGTGGATCCTGAAGCTCCCCGAGGCGCTCACCGACGAGGAGGCCACGCCGATCAACTGCGGGGTGGCCACGATGATGTGCGTGACCGAGCGCGCCGGGATCGGGATGGGGGACGCGGTGGTGGTGCAGGGGCTCGGGCTCCTCGGGCTCTACGGCGCCGCGATCGCCAAGTCGCGCGGCGCGAGGGTCGTCGTGGGCCTGGACACCGTGGCGCCGCGGCGCGCGATGGCCGCGAGGTTCGGCGTGGACCACGCGCTCGACCCTTCCGCGATGGACGAGGCGGCGCTCGTGGAGGCGGTGCGCGCGCTGTGCCCGCCGGAGGGGGCCGACGCGGTGATCGAGGTCTGCGGCTCCCCCGAGGTGATCCCGGCGGGGATCGGGTTCCTGCGCACGGGGGGGCGCTACGCGCTCGCGGGCGTGGTGAACCCCGGCGCCTTCGTGCGCCTCGACGCGAACCTGCTGCTGCGAAAGCTCGTCACGCTGTGCGGCGTGCACAACTACCACCCGCGAAACCTCGTCGAGGCCCTCGACTTCGTGCACGCCAACCGCGAGCGCTTCCCCTTCCACGACCTCGTGGACGGCAAGTACTCCCTCGACGAGGTGGGCCGCGCGATGAAGGACGCCGAAGAGCGTAAAGTGCTGCGGGCCGCGATAATCCCCTGACGCAAGCCGCGAGACGCCCCCCATGATCCTCGGCAACGATCCCATCCTCCTCACCCCCGGCCCCCTCACGACCTCGCTCGCGACGAAGGAGGCGATGCTGCGCGACTGGGGCTCCTGGGATTCGGCCTTCAATGCGATCACGGGCACCATCCGCCGCGACCTCCTGGCGGTGGTGAACGGCGCGGCCACCCACGAGTGCGTGCCGTTGCAGGGCAGCGGCACCTTCTCCGTGGAGGCGGCCCTCGCGAACCTCGTCCCGCGCGACGGCAAGGTGCTCGTGCCGCAGAACGGCGCCTATTGCCAGCGCATCCTGAAGATCCTGGGCTACCTCGGCCGGGCCCACGCGTCGATCGACCTCCCCGAGGACCGCCATCCGACCGGCGCCATGGTCGAGGAGGCCCTCGCCGCCGATCCCGCCATCACCCACGTGGCGCAGGTGCACTGCGAGACGGGCACCGGGATCCTGAACCCCCTGCCGGAGATCGCCGAGGCCTGCGCGCGCCGCGGCAAGGGTCTCATCGTGGACGCCATGAGCTCCTTCGGCGCGATCGCGATCGACCTGGCGAAGCACCCGGCGGACGCCGTGATCGCCGCCTCCGGCAAGTGCATCGAGGGCGTGCCGGGCATGGGATTCGTGATCGCGCGGCGCGACCTCCTCGAGAAGTGCCGCGGCAACTCCCATTCCCTCGCGATGGACCTCCACGACCAGTGGGCCTACATGCAGAAGACGACGCAGTGGCGGTTCACGCCCCCCACCCACGTCGTGGCCGCCTTCCGGGCCGCGCTCGACCAGTTCCTCGCCGAGGGCGGGCAGCCCGCGCGCGGCGCGCGCTACGCCGCCAACTGCGAGGCGCTGGTGGACGGCATGACGGCCCTGGGCTTCCAGCCCTTCCTGCCGGCCGCGATCCAGGCTCCCGTCATCGTCACGTTCCACGCGCCCGGCGACCCGAACTACGCGTTCAGGCCCTTCTACGAGAAGGTGCGCGCGCGCGGCTACATCCTCTACCCCGGCAAGCTCACCCAGGTCGAGACCTTCCGCGTCGGCTGCATCGGCGCGATCGACGCGAACGAGATGCGAAACGTCGTCTCCGCGGTGGCGGAAGCGCTCAAGGACATGGGCGTGGCGAAGCTCTCGCCCCTGAAGGCCGCGGCCTGAGCCGCGCGGCGAAGGAATCGGCCATGCGCATCGGCGTTCCCCGGGAGATCAAGAACCACGAATACCGCGTGGGCCTCACGCCGTCCTCGGCGCGGGAGCTCGCCGCGCAGGGCCACGAGGTCCTGGTCGAGCGCGGCGCGGGAGAGGGCATCGGCGCGGCGGACGCGGCCTACGAGAAGGCCGGGGCGCGAATCCTCCCCGGCGCCGGCGAGGTCTTCGCCGCCGCCGACATGATCGTGAAGGTGAAGGAGCCCCAGCCGGTCGAGATCGCGAGGCTTCGCGCCGGGCAGGTCCTCTTCACCTACCTGCATCTCGCGCCGGACCCGGCGCAGTGCCGCGGGCTCATGGCGAGCGGCGCCGTGTGCATCGCCTACGAGACGGTCACGCAGCCGGGCGGCGGCCTGCCGCTGCTCGCGCCCATGTCGGAGGTCGCCGGGCGCATGGCGGTGCAGGCCGGCGCGCACTGCCTGGAGAAGGCGCACGGCGGCATGGGCGTGCTGCTCGGCGGCGTGGCGGGCGTGCCGCCGGCCAAGATCGTGATCCTGGGCGCGGGCGTGGTGGGCTCGAACGCCGCGCAGATCGCCGTCGGCACGGGCGCGATCGTGGTCGTGATCGACCGCAGCATCGACCAGCTGCGCCGCATCGACCGGCTGCTCGGCGCGCGGGCGATGACCGTCTTCTCCAACCGCGACAACATCGAGTCGCACGTGCTTTCCGCGGACCTCGTGATCGGCGGCGTGCTCGTCCCCGGCGCGGCGGCGCCGAAGCTCGTCACGCGCGAGCACGTCGCGGCCATGAAGCCGGGCGCCGTCGTCGTGGACGTCGCGATCGACCAGGGCGGCTGCTTCGAGACCTCGCGCGCGACCACCCACGCCGAGCCCACCTACACGGTGGGCCACGTGGTGCACTACTGCGTGGCCAACATGCCCGGCGCGGTCCCGCGCACCTCGACCTACGCGCTCAACAACGCGACGCTGCCTTTCGTGCAGCAGCTGGCGGGGAAGGGCTGGAAGGCGGCCCTCTCGGAGAACGCGCACCTCGCCAACGGCCTGAACGTCTGCGCGGGCAAGGTCACCTGCCGCGAGGTGGCCGAGGCGCTGGGGCACCCCTTCACGGAACCCGCGGCTCTTCTCGCCTGAGCCACGCCGCGCCGCGCGCGGCGCCAGGGAGTCGAGGACCGGCAACCGGTTCCTTGCGGCCTGCCGCGCAACTGTTGTTAAGATCGCGCCCATGATCCCGCCTCCGGCCTCCCATGCCGTCCGCCCGCCGCGTCCCGGGGGGCGGCGCTGATGCCCGCCTTCGACCTCGCCGTCGTCGGCGCGGGCATCGTGGGCCTTGCGCACGCGCTCGCCGCCGCCCGGCGGGGGCTCAAGGTCGTCGTGGTGGACCGCGATCCCGCGGCCATGGGCGCCTCGATCCGCAACTTCGGCTTCGTCACCGTCACCGGGCAGGCCGACGGCGAGACCCGCCGGCGCGCGCTGCGCTCGCGCGACGTGTGGGAGGAGATCGCGAAGCAGGCCGGCTTCCCCGTGCACCAGCACGGCGCGCTCATCGTCGCCCGCCGCCCCGAGGCGCGGGAGGTGCTGGCCGCCTTCGCGGCGACCCCGCAAGGCGAGGCCTGCGAGCTGCACGACGCCATCCAGGCGCGGCGCCGCTGGCCGATGCTCGCCGCGGGGCTCTCCGGCGCGCTCTGGAGCCCGTACGAGCTGCGCGTGGACGCGCGCGAGGCGTTGCCGAAGCTCGCGGCCTGGCTCGCGCAGGCGCATGGCGTCGAGTTCCGCTGGGACGTGACGATCGCCGGCTTCGAGGGGACGCGCCTCGCGCACGCCGAAGGCACGATCGAGGCGGGCGCCGTGGTGCTCGCCACGGGCGAGGGCATCCGCGCGCTCGCCCCGGAGCTCGCCCGGCGCGCGCGCCTTCGCAGCTGCCGCCTGCAGATGCTGCGCACCGTGGCGCAACCCTCGTCCTTCCAGCTGGGCGCCGTGCTCATGTCCGACCTGAGCCTCGTGCGCTACGAGGGATTCGCCGCCCTGCGGCCGGCGAAGGCGCTGCGGGAACGGCTCGAGGCGGAAGTGCCCCAGTCGCTCGCGCGCGGGGTGCACCTCATCGTGTCCCAGGGCTCGGACGGCTCGCTCGTCGTCGGCGACTCCCACGACTACGGGGACGGCGCGAGCCCCTTTTCCTCGGAGTTCGTCGAGGCGCTGATCCTGGACGAGCTGGACGCCGTGCTCGACGTGCCGCGGCCCGGCATCGCCGAGCGCTGGATGGGAAGCTACCCCGTGGCCGACGGCGGCCCCGTCCTGAGCGAACGGCTCGGCGAGCGCGTCCAGGCGGTCCTCGTCTCGGGCGGCACCGGCATGAGCACCGCCTTCGCGCTGGGCGAGGAAACCCTCGCCGGGCTCTTCGGCTGAGGCCCGTGCCGGCGCACCTGGCCGACCTGCCCGCCTCGCCCTGGGTCGAACGCTGGGCCCCGCTCATCCGGCCGGGGGGCGAGGTGCTCGACCTCGCCTGCGGCGCGGGCCGCCATTCGCGCTGGCTCGCGAAGCGCGGCTTCGAGGTCGTGGCGGTCGATCGCGACCCCGGGCTCTTCCCCGACCCCCCGGCGGGCGTGAGCCTCGTCGGCGCCGATCTCGAGGCGGGACCCTGGCCCTTCCCGGGCCGGCGCTTCGACGCGATCGTCGTCACCAACTATCTCCACCGCCCGCTGCTGCCCGTGCTCGCCGCCTCCCTCGAGCCGGGCGGCGTGCTGCTCTACGAGACCTTCGCGCGGGGCAACGAGCGGTTCGGCAAGCCCTCGAACCCCGAGTTTCTCCTCGCGCCGGGGGAGCTGCTCGAGGCCGTGCGCGGCCGACTTCGCGTGCTGGCCTACGAGGATCTCGTGGTGGAGGCCCCGCGCCCCGCCGCGGTGCAGCGTCTCTGCGCCCGCCGCGAGGATCCGGGCGCGTAGGGGAGGGCGCCGGGAAGGGGGATTCGCGGTAAAATCCTCGCTTTTGCACGGCCACGAACCCAGAACCATGCTCACCGGCAGCCTAGTGGCGATCGTCACGCCCATGCAGGCGGACGGCGCCCTCGACATCCCCCGCTTCAAGGCGCTCCTCGACTGGCACGTCGCCGAAGGCACCGACGGCATCGTCGCCGTGGGCACGACGGGGGAATCGCCGACGGTGGACGTGGAGGAGCACTGCCTGCTCATCCGCACGGCCGTGGAGCATTGCCGGGGCCGGGTGCCGGTGATCGCGGGCACGGGAGGCAACTCCACGCGCGAGGCGATCGAGCTCACCCGCTTCGCGAAGGAAGTCGGGGCGGACTTCTCGCTCTCCGTCGTGCCCTACTACAACAAGCCCTCGCAGGAAGGCCTCTACCGGCACTTCCGCGCCATCGCCGAGGCGGTGGACATCCCCGTCATCCTCTACAACGTTCCCGGCCGCACCGTGGCGGACATGGCGAACGACACCGTGCTTCGCCTCGCGCAGGTGCCCGGCATCGTGGGGATCAAGGACGCCACGGGAAACCTCGACCGCGGCGCGGACCTCCTGCGGCGCAGGCCCGCGGACTTCCGCGTCTTCTCCGGCGACGACGCCACGGCGCTCGCCTACATGCTGCTCGGCGCGAACGGGGACATCTCGGTCACCGCCAACGTGGCGCCCCGGGCCATGCACGAGATGTGCGCCGCGGCGCTCGCCGGGGACGCGAAGAAGGCCATCGCCCTCAACCAGCGCCTCATGGGGCTGCACCAGAAGCTCTTCGTCGAAGCCAATCCCATCCCCGTGAAATGGGCGCTCGCGCGCATGGGCCGCATCGGCGAGGGCATCCGCCTGCCGCTCACGCCGCTCGCGCCCGCCTTCCACGAAACCGTCACCGGCGCGCTTCGCGAAGCGGGCTGCCTCTCCTGAATCGGAACCCCCGTCCATGAAACGCTTCCGCTCCCTCGCCCTCGTCCTCGCCCCTCTCGTCCTCGCCGCGGGATGCGGGATCTTCAAGACCGAGGAGCAGCAGATCGCCTCGCGCCCGCGCGAGCGCCCGCTCGAGGTGCCGCCCGACCTCACCACGCCCACGGTGGACGAGCGCTACGCGGCGCCCGATCCGCGCGCCACGACGAGCTTCTCGCAGTACAGCCGCGATCGCGGCAGCCCGGGCGCCCCGGCCGCCGCCGCGGCCTCGCCCGTGCTCGCCCCCGTCGCCAACGCGCGCATCGAGCGGGCCGGGGACCAGCGCTGGATCGTCGCCAAGGCGGAGCCCGCGCAGGTCTGGGCGATCGTGCGCGACTTCTGGCAGGACATGGGCTTCTCGATCGCGCGGGAGACGCCGGAGTCGGGCATCCTCGAGACGAACTGGCGCGACTCCCGCCCGAACATCGAGACCACGGGCATCCGCGGGATGATCAGCCGGGTGCTGCCGGGCATGTACGCCTCGGGCGAGCGCGACCGCTTCCGCACCCGCCTCGAGCGCGGCACGGAGCCCGGCACGACCGAGATCTACGTGAGCCACCGCGGGCTGGAGGAAGTGTTCACCTCCACGAACCTCGACGCGACGCGCTGGCAGCCGCGCGGCAGCGGCAGCGACCGCGATCTCGAGGCCGAGATGCTCGGGCGCCTGCTCGCGAAGCTGGGCGAGCCGACGCGCAAGGCGGCGACGACGACGGCGTCGGCCGGCAGGCCCGCCGGGGCGTCCGGCGCCGCCGTCGCTGCCACGGCCGCGAACGCGTCCCTTCTCAATGCCGGCGCCGGGCCCCTGGTCGTGAACGACGGGTTCGACCGCGCGTGGCGCCGGGTCGGGCTCGCGCTCGACCGGACGGGTTTCACCGTCGAGGACCGCGACCGCTCGAAGGGCGTCTACTTCGTGCGTTACCTCGATCCGGATGCGCCCGCGGCGACCTCGAACGAGGGTTTCCTCGACAAGCTCGCGTTCTGGCGGTCCCCGGCGAAGCGTTCGCAGGCGCCCTACCGGGTGCTCGTCACCGATGCGGGCGGGGGGCTCTCGAACGTGGTGGTGCAGAACGCGAAGGGAGAGGCGGAGGCCTCCTCGACCGGCCGGCGCATCCTCGCGCTCCTCTTCGAGCAGCTGAAGTAGCGCGGGCGCCCGCGCGCGATGGCGCTGCGCTTCGCCTCCCTCGGGAGCGGCAGCTCGGGCAACGGCCTCGTGGTCGAGCAGGGGAAGACCCGCCTCCTCATGGACTGCGGGTTCACCCTCGGCGACACGGCGTTCCGGCTCGGCCGGCTCGGCCTCGCGCCGGGAGACCT
The DNA here is from genome assembly GCA_937898635.1 of uncultured Pseudomonadota bacterium. GTDB lineage: Bacteria > Pseudomonadota > Gammaproteobacteria > Burkholderiales > Usitatibacteraceae > FEB-7. Next base: position 23,516 of record CALEJW010000125.1, read on the forward strand.
CGCCGCCATCGTGGTCACGCACGAGCACACCGATCACCTCGGGGGCGTGGCGCGCTTCGCGAAGCGGCACGCGATCCCGGTGCACCTCACCCGCGGGACCGCCCTTTCGCTGCCGCTCGACTTTCCCGCCTCCCTCGTGCGCTTCGTGGATCCCCACGCGCCTTTCGCGGTGGAGGGGCTCCTCGTGGACCCCTTCCCGGTTCCCCACGACGCGCGCGAGCCCGTGCAGTACGCCTTCTCCGATGGCGCGGCACGGCTCGCGGTGGTGACCGACCTGGGGATGTCCACGCCCCACGTCGAGGAGAAGCTCAGCGCCTGCGAGGCGCTGGTGCTCGAGTGCAACCACGACCCGGACCTCCTCGCCGCCGGCTCCTACCCGAAGGCCCTCAAGGAGCGCATCGCCGGCCGCTTCGGCCATCTCGACAACCCGTCGGCCGCGGCGATCCTCCCGCGCATCGACACCTCGCGCCTGAAGCACATCCTCGCCGCGCACCTTTCGCGGGAGAACAACCGGCCGGAGCTCGCCGTGCGCGCGCTGGCCGGCGCGCTGGGCTGCGAGGAGTCCTGGGTGGGCGTCTCGACCCAGGACGGCGGGTTCGACTGGCGCGAGGCCTGAGCCGCGCCGGAAGGCGCGAATGAAAAGGGCCCGCGAGTCGCCTCGCGGGCCCTTCTTGCCGGATCCGGCGGACCTCGCGGGCTTGCCGCGCGTCCGAGATGCCGGCGGCCGCTTACTTCTTGCCTTCTTCCGGCTTGGCGGGGGCGGGGGCGGCTGCGGGAGCGGCAGCCGGCGCGTCGGCGGGCTTCGCCGCGTCGGCGGGAGCGCCGGCCGCGGGCGGGGCGACGGGGGCCTCGGCGGGCTTCGGCGCCTCGACCTTCGGGGCGGGCGCCGGGGCCGGGGCCGGGGCTTCGGTCTTGCCGCAGGCAACGACGCCGACGGCGAGGAGGGAGGCGAGGAGGGTGGCAGCTTTCATTTTTTGGGATCCTTGGGAACGGGTGTCGTGGGGTTGGTCAATGGGCCGGGACGGGAAATGCTGCTATGCAACAAGTCGCGATCCGCGTCCCGAACCAGCCCGAAAGCATACCATCGGCGCCTGCGCCACGAAAGGGCGGCGCCGCCAAAAAAGCGTGACGGTTCAAAGGCCGAGGGTCGAGGCGCCCACGGCGGGCTCGGACAGTTGCCAGATCTCCTCGAAGCGGTCGTGCAGCGGCGAGGCGTCCTGCGGCGAGTGCAGTGCAACAATCGCGCGGGGCTGCTCGTGGTGCAGCTGGTGCCAGACGCTGTGGTCGTCGGCCACGACGAAGGGATCGGCGGCGTTGCGCGCCTGGCCCACGGTGCGGTGGATCTCGATGGCGGCCGGAAACTGGCGCAGGAGCATGATGAGGCGCGGCTCGTGGCGCTCCAGCCGCTCGGGCTCGTGCAGCGCGATGCGCAGGCGATGCGCGCGGCCGGCGAGGAGGAAGTGGCGCAGCCGCTCGATGCGCCCGACGTCGCCGTAGCCGCGCTGGTCCAGCGTGAAGTCGAAGATCGCGAGGGATTTCTGCGCGGCCGCGATCACCTCGTCGATCGCGGCCCGCGATTCCGCCAGGCTCGAGATCTGCCGGTAGCTCGCGCGCGGTTCGGGGTTGTCGGGCGTGCTCATGGATTCGTCTCCTCGCCGTAGTGCAGGTACCCGCGGGCGTGCCACTCGCGGGCCAGTTCCACGAAGGCCGCGGGCGCTCCCGCCGTCGTCGCAAGCCTGCGCGAGTCCGCGAGCTTGCGCAACCACGCCGCGCAAGCGCCGCGCGCGGCGACCTCCTCGCCATTCAGGAAGAAGCGGCCGCGCGCGTGGAGGAGTCTCGCGCGCGCGTCCATCTCGAGACCGCGCCGCGCCGCCGCCGCGGCGAATCGCGTCCGCGCGGCGGGCCGCGCCGGTGCCTCGAAGTGCACGTGCGCCTTCGGCTCCGAGAGGTAGCGCCCCGCGAACTCGAGCGCGTCGCCGGGTCGCCAGCGGATCCGCCCGAGGGTCCTCGCGA
>CALEJW010000126.1 GCA_937898635.1 uncultured Pseudomonadota bacterium
GCACCTCCTTGATCATCTCCGGGTCCAGCGCCGAGGTGGGCTCGTCGAAGAGCATCACCTTGGGGCACATGCACAGGCTCCTCGCGATGGCCACGCGCTGCTGCTGGCCGCCGGAGAGCTGCCCCGGGTACTTCCTCGCCTGCTCCGGGATCCTCACGCGCTCGAGGTACTGCATGGCGGCCTCCTCCGCCTCGCGGCGCGGGGTCTTCCTCACCCACATCGGGGCGAGGACGCAGTTCTCCAGGACCGTGAGGTGGGGAAAGAGGTTGAAGTGCTGGAAGACCATGCCCACCTCGCTTCGCACCTTCTCGATGTGCTTCACGTCGCTGGTGAGCTCCACGCCGTCGACGACGATGCGCCCGCGCTGGTGCTCCTCGAGGCGGTTGATGCAGCGGATCATCGTCGACTTGCCCGAGCCCGAGGGCCCGCAGATCACGATGCGCTCGCCCTTGCCCACGCGCAGGTTGATGTCCTTCAGGACGTGGAAGCGGTCGAACCACTTGTGCACGCCCTGGAGCTCGATCATCGGTGCCCCTCCCGAGGGCGCGGCGGCGGCTTGTGCGGCGGTCATCTCGTCTCCTTTCCCGTCCCTCTAGTGCCGGTGGCCCGTGTGGAGCTTGCGCTCGAGCCACTGGCTGTAGCGCGACATGCCGAAGCAGAACACCCAGTAGATGCAGCCCGCGAACACGTAGCCCTCGATCGAGAAGCCCAGCCAGTTGGTGTCCGAGTTGGCGGCCTGGATGCTGCCCAGCAGGTCGAAGAGGCCGATGATGAGGACGAGGCTGGTGTCCTTGAAGAGGGCGATGAAGGTGTTCACGATCCCCGGGATCACGAGCTTGAGCGCCTGCGGCAGCACCACGAGGACCGTCGACTTCCAGTAGCCCAGGCCCAGCGCGTCCGCGGCCTCGTACTGCCCCTTGGGAATGCCCTGCAGGCCCCCGCGCACCACCTCGGCCATGTACGCCGACTCGAAGAGCGCCACGCCGATGAGCGCGCGCAGGAGCTTGTCGAAGTTCATCCCCTCGGGCAGGAAGAAGGGCAGCATCACCGAGGACATGAAGAGCACCGTGATGAGCGGCACGCCGCGCCAGAGCTCGATGAAGGCCACGCAGAGCGCCTTGAGGACGGGCATGTTCGTCGCCCGGCGGCCGAGCGCGAGGAGTATTCCCAGCGGCAGCGCGGCCACCATGCCCACCACCGCGATCACGAGCGTGAGGAAGAGCCCGCCCCACTTGCTCGTCTCCACGGGAGCCAGCCCGAAGCTGCCGCCCGCGAGGAGGTAGTAGGCGATCACGGGGTAGAACGCGAGCATCGCCGCGCCGAGCCACTGCTTGAGCGAGAAGCGCTTGATGAAGAGCGGGACCACGAAGGCGACGCCGAGGGCGGCCGCGAGGTTCACGCGCCACTGTTCGGCCACGGGGTAGAAGCCGTAGAGGAACTGGTTCAGGCGCACCGAGATGAACACCCAGCAGGCGCCGGCGCGGGAGCAGTCCTCGCTGCGCTCGCCCCGCCAGTCGGCCTTCACGAAGGCCCAGTCCACGAAGGGCGGCACCACGAGGTAGAGGAAGTAGATCGCGAGGAGCGTCATCGCCCCGTTCAGGGGCGAGTCGAAGAGGTTCTGGCGCAGCCACCCCAGGGCGCCCGCGGTGCTCGCCGGCGGGGGAAGGTCGGGGTGGCGCGCCGCGCTCGCCATGGCCTAGCGCTCCACCAGCGCCATGCGCGCGTTGTACCAGTTCATGAAGAGCGAGATGAGGAGACTCAGCGTGAGGTACACCGCCATCGTCATCGCCATCACCTCCACCGCCTGCCCCGTCTGGTTGAGGGTGGTCCCGGCGAAGAGCGACACGAGGTCGGGGTAGCCGATGGCGGTGGCGAGCGAGGAGTTCTTCGTGAGGTTGAGGTACTGGCTCGTGAGCGGCGGGATGGTGACCCGCATCGCCTGCGGGATGATGACCAGGCGCAGCGTCCAGCTGCGCTTGAGCCCCAGGGCGCTCGCGGCCTCGGTCTGCCCGTGGGAAACCGAGAGGATGCCGGCGCGCACGGTCTCGGCGATGAAGGCCGCGGTGTAGATCGAGAGCGCCACGAGGAGCGCGCCCAGTTCCGGGATGACGGAAAGCCCGCCGGTGAAGTTGAAGCCCTCCAGTTCCGGCAGGACCCAGGCGAGCGGGCTCCCCGTGGCGGAGAAGACGGCGAGCGGAAGCGCGACCACGATCCCGGCACAGGCGAGGAACGCGGGAAAGCGCTGGCCGGTGCGCTCCTGGCGTTTCCTCGCCCACCGGGCGAGGAAGGTCGCGGCGGCGATTCCCCCCGCCAGGGCGAGCGCCGTCCAGGCGAAGCCGGCCTCGGGCACGGGCCGCGGCAGGTAGAGCCCGCGCAGCGTGAGGAACACCGAGTCGCCGATCGCCAGGGCCTCGCTCGGCGGCGGGAGGTTCAGGAACACCGCGAAGTACCAGAAGAGGATCTGCAGCAGCAGCGGGATGTTGCGGAAGGTCTCGATGTAGGCCGCCGCGAGCAGCGACACGAGCCAGTTGCGCGACAGCCGCGCGATGCCGACCACGAACCCCAGGGCCGTGGCGAGCACGATGCCCAGCGCCGAGACGAGCACCGTGTTGAGCAGGCCCACCACGAAGGTGCGCCCGTAGGACGAGGACTCGTCGTAGGCGACGAGCGACTGGTTGATCGCGAAGCCCGCCCGGTTCTCGAGGAAGCCGAAGCCGGTGGAAATGCCGCGCACCTCCAGGTTGTGCAGGAGGTTGCGGACGAGGTAGATGCCGACGGCGATGACGCCCGCGGTCACCAGCACCTGGAAGACGATCGCCCGGATGCGGGGATCGTTCCAGGGCGCGGGCCTGGCCGGAAGGCTGGCGCTATCGGATTCTCGGTCCATGGGACGGGCCCCGCCCGGCGGGGCGGGGGCCGCGGCGGCGCGCGCCGCGGGGATCCGGGGCGCGCGCCGGTTTCAGGGCCCGGGCGGACTAGCGGATGGGCGGCGCGTACTGCAGGCCGCCCTTGTTCCACAGCGCGTTCTGCCCGCGGCTGATCTTGAGCGGACTCGCCATGCCGACGTTTCGCTCGAAGACCTCCGAGTAGTTGCCCACCTGCTTCACGATCCTGTAGGCCCAGTCGTCGGGAACGCCGAGGCCGTGCTTGATCACGTCGGTGCCCAGGAGGCGCTTCACGTCCGGGTTCTTGTTGTCCTTCATCGTGTCGATGTTCTTCGAGGTGATGCCCATCTCCTCGGCGGTCAGCATCGCGAAGAGGCTCCAGCGCACGATGTTGAACCACTCGGCGTCGCCCTGGCGCACGGCGGGCCCCAGCGGCTCCTTGGAGATCACCTCCGGCAGGACGACGGCGCTCTCGGGCTGCGCGAGCTTGATGCGCAGCGCGTAGAGCTGCGACTGGTCGCTCGTGAGCACGTCGCAGCGGCCGGCCTCGAAGCTCTTCACGGTCTCGTCGGCGGTGTCGTACACCACCGGCTTGAACTTCATCTTGTGCACGCCGAAGTAGTCCGCGAGGTTAAGCTCCGTGGTCGTGCCCGACTGCACGCAGACGGTGGCGCCGCCCAGCTTGAGCGCGCTCTTCACGTTGAGCTTCTTCTTCACGAGGAAGCCCTGGCCGTCGTAGTAGGTCACGCCGGTGAAGCTGATGCCCAGGCCGCCGTCGCGGGTCACCGTCCAGGTGGTGTTGCGCGACAGGATGTCGATCTCGCCCGACTGCAGCGCCGTGAAGCGCTCCTTGGCGGTGAGCGGCGTGTACTTCACCTTCTCCGAGTCGCCGAACACCGCGGCCGCGACCGCGCGGCAGACGTCCACGTCCATGCCCTTCCAGACGCCCTTCTCGTCGGGCGCGGAGAAGCCGGCGAGCCCGCTGTTCACGCCGCACTGGATGAACCCCTTCTTCTTCACCGCATCGAACGTCGCGCCCGCGTGGGCCGTCCCGGCGGCGAGCGCCAGGGTCATCGCGGAAACCGCCGTCATCAGGGTGCGCTTTCTCATCACGTCCTCCTTTGTTCTGGTTCGTGGGTATCGGGATGGCGCGCGGGCAGGTCCAAGTCCGCGCCGGAGATTCCCGGTTGCTTCGAAAGGCGAGTTTAGCATCGGCCGCCAGCCGGGGCCGCCGCGCCCGGCGGCGCCGCGTTTCGCGCCCCTCCTCCCGCGTCCGTCGAGGGTCCATTAGACGTCCGCGCAAGCGCAGATAACGTCTGCAATACTGGATGCCGGGAGCGCCCGCCGGGCCTCCCGGCACGACCAACCCCATCGAAAGGAAACGCGAATGGACACCATCAAGAACATCGACCTGCTGGACGACACCCT
>CALEJW010000127.1 GCA_937898635.1 uncultured Pseudomonadota bacterium
GCCTCGCGCTCCTCGTGCTGGCGGCGGTGCTGGTCGCGATCGTGCTGGCCCCGGCCGTGCGGCGCAAGCGCGAGGAGGCCTTCGTCGAGGAGGCCTAGGCGGCGAGGAGGGCGGCCACGCCCGCGAGGTCGGCCACCACCGCGTCCGGCGGCGAGCCCAGGCGCTCGACCGGCGCCTTTCCGCGGTTCACCCAGCAGGCGCGGAAGCCGAAGGACTTCGCCCCCGCCGCGTCCCAGCCGTTGGAGGAGACGAAGCCCACGGCGGCCGCCGGCAGCTCGAGGCTCGCCGTGGCGATGGCGTAGACGCGCGGGTCGGGCTTGAAGACGCCCGCCTCGTGCACGCTCAGGACGCGCTCGCCGAAGAAGGCGCGAAGCTCGTTGTGGTCCACCACGGCGTCGAGCATGTCGGGGTGGCCGTTGGACAGGATCGCGAGCGGGCGGCGCGCGGCGAGGCGCTCGAGGGCGCCGCGCACCTCCGGGAAGAGGCCCAGCTCCCGATAGGCGAGCATGAGCGCGGCGCGGTCGTCGCCCTTCGCCGCGAGCGCGAGGGACTCGAGGGCCCAGTCGAGGGCCTCCGCGGTGACGGCGTTGAAGTCGTCGTAGCGGCCCATGAGGCTCCTCAGCCACGTGTACTCGAGCTGCTTCGTCCGCCACGCCTGCGAGAGCGCCGCGCCCTTGCCGGGGAAGCGCGAGTCGGCGAGGCGCGTGACGGAATGGACGTCGAAAATCGTCCCGTAGGCGTCGAAGACGAGGGCTTCGGTCTCCTGCATGGGCTTGATCCTCCTCGGCGCGAGAATACGCCCGGCGCGGCGACGGTGCTACCATCACGACTGAACGCGATACGCGCCATCCGCCCCGTCCGCCCCGTCCATGTTCACCTGGGAATTTCCCTACCCGTCGCAGCGCATGCCGCTGCTCGCCAAGAACGTCGTCGCCACCTCGCAGCCGCTCGCCGCGCAAGCCGGGCTCCAGGCCCTCGCCCGTGGCGGAAACGCCGTCGACGCGGCGCTGGCCGCCGCGATCACCCTCACCGTGGTCGAGCCCACCTCGAACGGCATCGGCTCGGACGCCTTCGCGATCCTCTGGGACGGCGAGAAGCTCGTGGGGCTCAACGCCTCGGGGCGCGCCCCGGCCGCGTGGACGCCGGCGCGATTCAAGGGCGCGGACGCGATGCCCGTGAACGGCTGGGACAGCGTCACGGTGCCGGGCTGCGTCTCGGCCTGGGTGGCGCTCTCCCAGCGCTACGGCAAGCTCGCCTTCCCCGACCTCTTCCAGGCCGCCATCCGCTACGCGCGCGACGGCTACATGGTCTCGCCGATCACGGCGACGAGCTGGGCGCGGCAGGCGCCGCAGTTCCGCGGCTTTTCCGAGTTCGCGTGGACCTTCCTCCCGAAGGACCGGGCCCCGCGCGCGGGCGAGCGCTTCTACTGCCCGCAGCAGGCCGAGACGCTCGAGGAGATCGCGGCCACCAAGGGCGAGAGCTTCTACCGCGGCAAGCTCGCCGAGCGCATGGCGCTCGCCTCCCAGGCCGACCTGGGCGCGCACACGCTCGAGGACTTCGCCGCGCACCGCTGCGACTGGGTCGAGCCGATCTCGATCGAGTACCGCGGCTACCGCCTGCACGAGATCCCGCCGAACGGGCAGGGAATCGTCGCGCTCATGTCGCTCGGGATCCTGCGCCACTTCGACCTCGCGGCGCTGCCCGTGGACGGCGCCGAGAGCCTGCACCTGCAGATCGAGGCGATGAAGCTCGCCTTCGCGGACGCCTACCGCTTCGTCGCCGACCCGGCCACGATGGAGTTCGACGCCTCGAAGCTGCTGGCCGACGACTATCTCGCGCGGCGCGCGAAGGCGATCGACATGAAGCGCGCGCAGGACCCGCCGCCGGGAGACCCGCGCGAGGGCGGCACGGTGTACCTCACGACGGCCGACGCGAGCGGGATGATGGTCTCCTACATCCAGTCCAACTACATGGGCTTCGGCTCGGGCGTCGTCGTGCCGGGCACCGGGATCTCGATGCAGAACCGCGGCGCGGGGTTCTCGCTGAAACCCGGGCACCCGAACCTCGTCGGGCCCGGCAAGCGGCCGTACCAGACGATCATCCCCGGCTTCCTCACGAAGGACGGCAAGCCCGTGATGAGCTTCGGCGTGATGGGCGGGCAGATGCAGCCCCAGGGCCACGCGCAGATGGTTACGCGCATGGTCGACTACCACCAGAACCCGCAGGCCGCGAGCGACGGCCCGCGCTGGATCGTGAACAACGACTTCAGCGTGAGCTTCGAGGCGGCGGGGCTCGCGCCGGGCGTGCTCGACGAGCTCAAGCGGCGCGGCCACCGCATCGTCGATCCCGAGGCCGCCATGTTCGGCTTCGGCGGCGCGCAGCTCATCTGGCGCCTGGACGACGGCTACTGCGCCGGGTCGGATCACCGCAAGGACGGCGGCGCGGTCGGCTACTGA
>CALEJW010000128.1 GCA_937898635.1 uncultured Pseudomonadota bacterium
TCCAGCCTCCTCTCCCTGCCGGTGGAGGGCATCGCGATGGCGGAGCTCAAGGCCGTCACGCGCGACCTCCTCGCGAGCGGGGCGCCGATCCAGGACATGAACACGATCCGCAAGCACCTCTCCGCGATCCAGGGAGGTCGCCTCGCCCTCGCGACCCGGGCCCGCGTCCTCGCGCTCGTGGTCTCGGACGTCACCGGGGACGACCCGACGCACATCGCCTCCGGGCCCTGCTCGCCCGACCCGACGACCTTCGCCGACGCGGTGGCGATCCTCTCGCGCTACGGCGTGTCCGCTCCGGCGTCGATCGCGGCGCGCCTCTCGAAGGGCGCCCGGGGAGAGATCCCTGAGACGCCCAAGCCGGGCGACCCCGGGTTCGGCCGCAGCGAGGTGCGGGTGATCGCCACGGCGCACGCGAGCCTCATGAGCGCGGCCGCCTACGTGCAGGGCCGCGGCATCACGCCGATGGTGCTGGGCGACTCGGTGACCGGCGAGTCGCGGGAGGTGGCGAAGGTGATCGCGGCGATCGCCCGACAGCTGCACCGTCACTCCCACCCGTTCCGGCCGCCCGTGGCCGTGATCTCCGGGGGAGAGACCACCGTGACGGTGCGCGGATCGGGCAAGGGCGGCCGATGCAGCGAGTTCCTGCTCTCGCTCGCCGTCGAGCTCGACGGGCTCGAGCACGCCTGGGCGCTCGCGGCGGACACGGACGGGATCGACGGCGCCGAGTCGAACGCCGGCGCCATCGTGGCGCCGGACACGCTCTCGCGCGCCGCCGAGGCCGGCCTCGACGCCAAGCGCATGCTCGCGCAGAACGACGGCTACGGGTTCTTCGCGGCGCTGGACGACCTCGTGGTCACGGGGCCGACGAGGACGAACGTGAACGACTACCGCATCGTCCTCGTCCAGCGCTCCCGCCCATGAAAAAAGCCGGCCCGGGGGCCGGCTTTCCGGAGGAACGCGCAGGCCTCAGGCCGCCTTCTCCTCCTTGGCGGGCGCCTCGTCCTTCGGCGCCGGGCGGTCCATGAGCTCCACCAGCGCCATCGGCGCGTTGTCGCCCAGGCGGAAGCCCCACTTGAGGATCCGCAGGTAGCCGCCGTTGCGGCTCTTGTAGCGCGGACCCAGCTCCGCGAAGAGCTTCACGACCATGTCGCGGTCGCGCAGCCGGTCGAAGGCGAGGCGCTTGTTCGCGAGCGTGGGGCTCTTGCCCAGGTTGATGATCGGCTCGGCCACGCGGCGCAGTTCCTTCGCCTTGGGGAGCGTCGTGCGGATCGCCTCGTGCTTCAGGAGCGAGACGGTCATGTTGCGCAGCATCGCCAGGCGATGGCTGCTGGTCTTGTTGAGCTTTCGAAGCCCGTGACGGTGACGCATGTCGTTAGCCTTTCCGGTTCTCTTGGCCTGTGCGGCCTTGTTGTCGTTATGGGTTTGGAAGCCCCGGCGGGCCGGGGCGGCTTCAGGGTCCTACTTCGTGAGCCCCGCGACGGGCCAGTTCTCGAGCTTCATGCCGAGCGTGAGGCCCTTGGAGGCGAGCACTTCCTTGATCTCGTTCAACGACTTGCGGCCGAGGTTGGGCGTCTTGAGGAGCTCGTTCTCGGTGCGCTGGATGAGGTCGCCGATGTAGTAGATGTTCTCGGCCTTCAGGCAGTTGGCCGAGCGCACCGTGAGCTCCAGGTCGTCGACCGGCTGGAGCAGGATCGGGTCGACCTGCGGCTGCGCGCTCTCGATGCGCTCCTCGCTCGTCGACTGCAGGGACGCGAAGACGGAGAGCTGTTCCACGAGCACGGTCGCGGCATAGCGCACGGCCTCCTCGGGCTCGATCACGCCGTTGGTCTCGATGTCGATCACGAGGCGGTCGAGGTCCGTCCTCTGCTCCACCCGGGCGCTCTCCACCTGGTAGCTGACGCGGCGGATGGGGCTGAAGGAGGCGTCGAGGAGGATCGCGCCGATGGCGCGGGAATCCTCCGTCCGGCGCGAGGTCGCGGGCACGTAGCCGCGGCCCTTCTCCACCTTCACGGTCATCTCGAGCTTGCCGCCCTGCGTGATGTGGGCGATCACGTGGTCCTGGTTGATGATCTCCAGGTCGTGGGTCTGCTCGATGTCGGCGGCCGTGACCGGGCCGGGCTTGTCCTTCTTGAGCTTCAGGCTCACCTCGCCGCGGCCGTGCAGCTTCATCACGATGCCCTTGAGGTTCAGGAGCACGTCCACCACGTCCTCCTGCACGCCCTCGATCGTCGAGTACTCGTGGAGGACGCCGGCGATCTTCACTTCCGTGGCGGCGTAGCCGGGCATGGAGGAGAGCAGGATGCGGCGAAGCGCGTTGCCGAGCGTGTGCCCGTAGCCGCGCTCGAACGGCTCCATCACCACCTTGGCGTGCGTGGGGGAGAGGTTCTGCACGTCGATGATGCGGGGCTTCAGGAAATTCGTGGCGTTGCTTTGCATGCGTGGGGCCTCTGCCAGTGTCGGTTGAGGGAGCGAGCCGGCTGCCTTCGGGTTCGGGCAGCGCCTACTTGGAGTAAAGCTCGACCACCAGCTGTTCGTTCACGTCGGAGGCGAACTCCGACCGGTCGGGCACGCTCTTGAAGACGCCCTTGAAGTTCTTGGAATCGACCTCGACCCAGCTCGGGAAACCGTTCTGTTCCGCGAGGTCCAGCGAGCTCTTGATCCTGAGCTGCGCGCGCGATTTCTCGCGCACCGTCACGGTGTCCGCGGCGCGCAGGAGATAGGAGGGGATGTTCACCGGCTTGCCGTTCACCTCGATGGCCTTGTGCGAGACGAGCTGGCGGGCCTCGGCGCGCGTGGAGGCGAATCCCATGCGGTAGACGACGTTGTCGAGGCGGCTCTCCAGGAGCTGGAGCAGCCGCTCGCCGGTCGCGCCCTTCTTGTGGGCCGCCTTCTCGAAATAGTTCCGGAACTGGCGCTCGAGGACGCCGTAGATCCGGCGGATCTTCTGCTTCTCGCGCAGCTGGTGTCCGTACTCCGACACGCGCGTCATCTTCGCCCCGTGCTGGCCGGGACGGACGTCGAGCTTGCACTTCGTGTCGAGGCCGCGGCGGGCGCTCTTGAGGAACAGGTCGGTGCCTTCGCGACGGGCGAGCTTGCACTTGGGTCCGGTATAGCGTGCCATGGTGTCTTCCTGTGTTCTCGTCGTTCTCGCGCGCCTACATCCGGCGGCGCTTCGGCGGCCGGCAGCCGTTGTGCGGCACCGGCGTCACGTCGGCGATCGAAAGGATCTTCAGGCCGAGGGCGTTGAGCGCGCGGACCGCGGACTCGCGTCCGGGGCCCGGGCCCTTGATGCGGACCTCGAGGTTCTTCACGCCGCACTCCTGCGCGGCGCGGCCCGCGGCTTCGGCGGCGACCTGCGCCGCGAAGGGCGTGGACTTGCGCGAGCCCTTGAAGCCCGCGCCGCCCGAGGTGGCCCACGAGAGGGCGTTGCCCTGGCGGTCGGTGATCGTGACGATCGTGTTGTTGAAGGAAGCGTGAATGTGCGCGATGCCCTCGGACACATTCTTCTTCGCCTTCTTGCGCACTCGCGTGGCGGCGGGTTTAGCCATGCTGATGGTTCCTCGGATCCGTGTGGGAGGTCACGCCGCGGCCTTGGACAGGCGCACGGCCTTGCGCGGGCCCTTGCGGGTTCGCGCGTTCGTGCGGGTGCGTTGTCCGCGCACCGGCAGGCCCTTCTTGTGCCGCACGCCGCGGTAGCAGCCGAGGTCCATGAGCCGCTTGATGTTCATGGAATTCTCGCGGCGCAGGTCGCCCTCGACGGCGAAACGCGCGACCTGCTCGCGCAGCTTGTCCATCTCGCCGTCCGTGAGATCCTTGATCTTGGCGGACTGCTTCACCCCCGCGGCGTCGCAGATGAGGCGCGCGCGGGCGCGGCCGATGCCGAAGATCGCGGTGAGCGCGATCGAGGCGTGCTGGTGGTTCGCGATGTTGATGCCGGCAATACGGGCCATGGCTCTATCCTTCGTTTCGTCCTGTGCGCGCCGGGCTCAGCCCTGGCGCTGCTTGTGGCGCGGGTCGGAGCAGATCACGCGGACGACGCGCTTGCGCCGCACGATCTTGCACTTGCGGCAGATCTTCTTCACCGAGGCTTGAACTCGCATCTCTGTCTCCTTACTTCGCCCGGAACGTGATCCGGGCCTTCGTCAAGTCGTACGGGGTCAACTCGACCGTGACCTTGTCCCCCGGCAGGATGCGGATGTAGTGCATGCGCATCTTCCCGGAGATGTGCCCGAGGACGATGTGGCCGTTCTCGAGCTTCACCCTGAACATCGCGTTCGGGAGGGTCTCCACGACCTCTCCCTGCATCTGGATCGTCTCTTCCTTTGCCATTCCCCGTCCCTATCGCACCGGGAAGCCCGTGCCCTTGAAGTTCGCCTTCTTGAGCAGGCTCTCGTACTGGTGGGACATCAGGTAGGCCTGGAGCTGCGCCATGAAGTCCATCGTGACCACCACCACGATCAGGAGCGAGGTGCCGCCGAAGTAGAACGGCGCGTTGTACTGCGTGTGGAGGAATTCGGGCAGCAGGCACACGAGCGTGATGTAGATCGCGCCGACGAAGGTGAGCCGCGTGATGATCTTGTCGATGTAGCGCGCCGTCTGGTCGCCGGGGCGGATGCCGGGCACGAAGGCCCCGCTCTTCTTGAGGTTGTCCGCCGTCTCCTTGGAGTTGAAGACGAGCGCCGTGTAGAAGAAGCAGAAGAAGACGATCGCGGAGGCGTAGAGCAGGATGTAGAGCGCCTGCCCGGGCGAGAGCGCCGCGGAGAGGTCCTTCAGCCACGTCATCTTCTCGTTCGTCCCGAACCAGCTCGCGAGCGTGGCCGGGAAGAGGATGATCGACGAGGCGAAGATCGGCGGGATCACGCCCGACATGTTGAGCTTGAGCGGCAGGAAGGAGCTCTGCCCGCCGTAGAGCTTGTTGCCCACCTGGCGCTTGGCGTAGTTCACGAGGATGCGGCGCTGCCCCTTCTCGACGAACACCACCACGTAGGTGACGCCCACGACCAGGGTGAAGATGATGAGCGCGACGAAGATCGTCATCGCGCCCGTGCGGACGAGCTCGAGGGTGCCGCCGACCGCCGAGGGCAGCCCCGCGACGATGCCCGCGAAGATGATCATCGAGATGCCGTTGCCCAGGCCCCGCTCGGTGATCTGCTCGCCGAGCCACATGAGGAAGAGCGTCCCGGTCATGAGCGTGACGACCGTCACGAGCCGGAAGGCCAGCCCCGGCTCGATCACGAGGCCCGGCTGCGCCTCCAGCGCCACCGAGATGCCGAGCGCCTGGAACGCCGCCAGCACGACGGTGCCGTAGCGGGTGTACTGCGTGATCTTGCGCCGGCCGGCCTCGCCCTCCTTCTTCAGGGCCTCGAGCTGCGGCGAGACCACCGTCAGGAGCTGCATGATGATCGACGCGGAGATGTAGGGCATGATGCCCAGCGCGAAGATCGAGAAGCGCGACAGCGCCCCTCCCGAGAACATGTTGAACATGTCCAGGATGCCGCCCTTGGTCTGCTGGAAGAGCTTCGCGAGCTCCGCCGGGTCGATCCCCGGCACCGGGATGAACGTCCCGATGCGGTAGACGACCAGCGCGCCCACGAGGAACCACAGGCGACGCTTGAGGTCGCCGAGCTTTCCGAGGGCTGCGAGGGGGTTGGCGGACAAGTCGCTCTTCCTTCCGTCAGGCCGCGACCGAGCCGCCGGCGGCCTCGATGGCCGCCTTCGCGCCCTTGGTGACGCCGACGCCCGAGACCTTCACGGCCTTCTCGATCTTGCCGGCGAGGATGATCTTCGCGCGCCTGGCCGAGCCGGCGACGAGGCCGGCGGCCTTCAGGGCCGCGAGGTCGATCATGTCGACGGGAACCTTGCGCAGGTCGCCCAGGCGCACCTCGGCGGCGGGCTCGATGGTGACCGCGACGAAGCCCCGCTTGGGCATGCGGCGCTGCAGCGGCATCTGGCCGCCCTCGAAGCCGACCTTGTGGAAGCCGCCGGCGCGCGACTTCTGGCCCTTGTGGCCGCGTCCCGCGGTCTTGCCGAGCCCGGAGCCGATGCCCCGGCCGACGCGGCGCCGCGCCTTCTTGGAGCCCGCGGCGGGCTTGAGCGTGTTCAGTTCCATCTCAGTCCTCGACTTTCACGAGATAGCTCACCTTGTCGATCATGCCGCGCACGGACGGCGTGTCCTCGAGCTCCACGGTGTGGCGGATCCGGCGCAGGCCGAGACCGCGCACGCAGGCCTTGTGGCCGCTCAGCGCGCCGCGAAGGCCCTTCACCTGGGTGACCTTGATCTTTCGGGGGGACGTCATCTCGGTTTCTTCCTCAGCCGACGATTTCTTCGACCTTCTTGCCGCGCTTGGCCGCGATCTCCGAGGGGCGATGCTGCTGGAGCAGCCCGTCGAGGGTCGCGCGCACGACGTTGTAGGGATTGGTGGAGCCGTGGCATTTCGCCGAGATGTTGGTCACGCCCATCACCTCGAAGACCGCGCGCATGGCGCCGCCGGCCTTGATGCCGTTGCCTTCCGCGGCGGGCTGCATCAGCACGCGGGTGGCGCCGTGGCGGCCGAGCACCTTGTGGTGGATCGTGCCGGACTTGAGCGCCACCTTGACCATGTTGCGCCGCGCCTGCTCCATCGCCTTCTGGACGGCGACGGGCACCTCGCGGGACTTGCCCTTGCCCATGCCGATCGAGCCGTCGCCGTCGCCCACCACCGTGAGCGCCGCGAACCCGAGGATGCGGCCGCCCTTGACGACCTTGGTCACCCGGTTCACCGAGATCATCTTCTCCCGGAGGCCGTCGGTGCGCTCGCCCTGCTGTTCGTATTTCGCCATGTCGGTTTCCTGTGATCTAGCCTGGGCGGACCTAGAACTTCAGCCCGCCCTCGCGGGCGGCCTCGGCGAGCGCCTTCACGCGCCCGTGGTAGCTGAAGCCCGCGCGGTCGAAGGCGACCTCGGTCACGCCGGCGGACTTCGCCTTCTCGGCGATGCGCTTGCCGACGAGGGCCGCGGCCTCCTTGTTGCTGCCCTTGGGCTGCACGGCGCGCACTTCCTTCTCGGCGGTCGAGGCCGAGGCGAGGATCTTCGTCCCGTCGGCCGCCACCACCTGCGCGTAGATGTGCTGGTTGGTCCGGTGCACCGTGAGGCGGACGGCTTCCTGGCGGCGGATGCGCGCGCGCGTCTTCGCGGCGCGGCGCAGTCTCGAGGTCTTCTTGTCGATCATGATGGGGTTCTCCGTACTTTCGCCGGGCCGGTCACTTCTTCTTCGTTTCCTTCAGCACCACGGTCTCGCCGTTGTAGCGCACGCCCTTGCCCTTGTAAGGCTCGGGCGACTTGTACGCGCGGATCTCGGCGGCGACCTGGCCCACCTTCTGCCGGTCCACGCCCTTGATCACGATCTCGGTCTGGGTCGGCGTCTCGGCCTTCACGCCCTCGGGCAGCGAGTGGACGATCGGGTGCGAGAAGCCCAGCGCGAGGTTGAGCTTGTTGCCCTGGGCCTGCGCCTTGTAGCCCACGCCCACCAGGGTGAGGCGCTTCTCGAAGCCCTGCTTCACGCCCTGGACCATGTTCGCGACGAGCGCGCGCATCGTGCCGGACATGGCGTTCGCCTGGATCGAGCCGTTGGCGGCGGCGAAGGAGATCTGGGAGCCCTCGACCTTCACCACGACGTCGCGGGAAAGCGCCTGCCTGAGCGTGCCCAGGGGGCCCTTGACCGTGAGCTCGGAGGCGCCGACGGCGACCTCGACCTTCTCGGGAATGGCGACGGGATACTTTGCGATTCGGGACATGGCGATCCTCCTTACACCACGATGCAGAGGACTTCGCCGCCCACGCCCGTCTCGCGGGCGCGCCGGTCCGTCATCACGCCGCGCGAGGTGGACACGATCGCCACGCCGAGGCCGTTCAGCACGCGCGGGATGTCGTCGCGGCCCTTGTAGATGCGAAGCCCCGGGCGCGAGACGCGCTCGATCTTCTCGATCACGGGCTTGCCGGCGTAGTACTTCAGGCCGATCTCGAGGACGTCCTTGCCGTCGACGGCGCGCTGGGCGAAGTCCTCGATGTAGCCTTCGTCCTTCAGGACCTTGGCGATCGCGACCTTCACCTTCGAAGACGGGATCGCCA
>CALEJW010000129.1 GCA_937898635.1 uncultured Pseudomonadota bacterium
TTTCGAACCTGTCCCCTTTTCGAAGCCCCCGGGAATTGGGGACAGGTTCGAAAATGAACCTGACCCCAACCGTTCAGGTCGCCGTCGAGCCCGTGGACCACCCGGACGCGATTGCGCTCATCGGCGAGCTCGATGCGCACTTGATCCAGCTCTATCCGCCCGAGGCCCGGTTCGGTCTGGATGTCGCGGCCTTGCGCGCGCCTCATATCCGCTTCGCGCTGGCCCGCGACCAGCATGGCCGCGCTCACGGCTGCGGGGGCGTCGCCTTCCTAGACGGCTACGCGGAACTCAAGCGCATGTTCGTGCGCCCCGCATCGCGTGGCCGCGGAGTCGCCTCGGCGATCGTGCGTTTCCTCGAGGGCCTCGCGGCCGAGCGCGGCTACCCCGTCATGCGCCTGGAGACGGGAACCCGGCAGCACGAGGCGCTCTCCCTGTATGCCCGGCTCGGCTACGCCCGGCGCGGCCCCTTCGGCGCCTATCCGCCCAACGACACGAGCCTCTACATGGAACGGCAAATTGGGGACAGGTACGAAAATGAACCTGACCCCAATTAAGCTCGTCTTTCTCCTCGCTGCCTGCGCGCCGATCGCCGAGCGCGCCGACCCCGCCTCCGACGCCCCCGAGTCGCCGCCCGCGGTCTCCGCGCACTATCCGGCGGCCGCGACGTACGAAGAGGCGCTGAAGAACTGGCGAAGTGCCGAGGACGCGAACGCCTGGATCGGCTCGCGCTTCCGCTACGACATGCCGCGCGCGATGGCGCTCTCCGAGACGCAGCGCCGGCAGAAGCGCATGCCCATCCACGCGCCGGCGGACTTCTACTCGTCACCCAGCGGCGTCTGCGTGGATCTCGCGCGCTTCGGCGTGGAGACGCTCCGCGCGATCGAGCCCGCCTCCCGGCCGCGCTACCTGATGATCGAGTTCGATCCGGCCACGATCGCGGGCAACACGCTGCGCCGCCACTGGGTCGCGGTTTTCGAGCGCGGCGGCCGGATCTTCGTCTTCGCCGACTCCAAGCGCCCCGGGCACCTGTCCGGCCCCTGGGCGGGCGTGGCAGAATTCGTCGCCGATTACGCGCGCTACCGCGGGCGGCGGGTGGTGGCCTTCCGCGAGCTCGACACCTTCGAGCGCCGGATGCGCACCCTCGCGCCCGGCAGGCCCCGCGACGCGACCCCCGACCGACCCGACACGACACCATGAAGATCATCCGCGGCAAGGCATTCACGGCGGAGCGCCCCTGGGGCGCGCTGGACATCGCCACGATGAACGGCATCACCACGCGCCTTCACTGGACCGACGAGCCCTACCGCTGGCACGTGAACGACGGCGAGGAGGTCTTCGCGGTCCTCGACGGGCGCGTGGAGATGCGCTGGCGGGAGGATGGCGAGGAACGCTCCCAGGTTCTCGAGCCCGGCGACATCTTCCACGCCACCGCGGGCACGGAGCACGTCGCGCACCCGATCGGCGAGGCGCGCATCCTCGTGGTCGAATCCGAAGGCAGCGTCTAGCCGTGGCCCGCGAGAAACGCTGCCCCTGGTGCCTCGGCTCGCCGGCGTACGTCGCCTACCACGACCGCGAATGGGGCCGGCCCGTGCACGACGACCGCGTGCTCTTCGAGTTCCTGGTGCTGGAGGGCGCGCAGGCCGGGCTCTCGTGGTCCACGATCCTCGCCAAGCGCGAGAACTACCGGCGGCTCTTCGCGGGCTTCGACCCGGCGAAGGTCGCGCGCTTCACGCCGGCGAAAGTGGAGAAGCTCCTCCTCGACCCCGGCATCGTCCGCAACCGCCTCAAGGTCGAGGGGACGGTGAAGAACGCGAAGGCCTTCCTCGCGGTGCAGAAGGCGTTCGGAAGCTTCGACGCCTACGCCTGGCAGTTCGTCGGCGGCAAGCCCCTCGTGAACCGCCGCCGCTCGATGAAGGAAGTCCCCGCGAGCACGCCGCAGTCGGACGCCTTCTCGAAGGACCTGAAGAAGCGCGGCTTCACCTTCGTGGGTTCCACCATCCTGTATGCCTTCATGCAGGCCGTGGGCATGGTGGACGACCACCTCGTGGACTGCCCGTTCCACACGCACCGGGTTGAAGGGTAGCGTCCCCTTCAACTCAGCTCGAGGGGAAGCTGCTTGCCCCGCTCGAGGAGCGACTGGCGCAGGAACTTCGCCCACACGGGCGCGGGCGACCAGATCCGCGTGACGTCCGCGTAGGCCCGGTCCGGGTCCTCGCCGAGCTCGATCACCCGGTACAGGAACACGAACGACGAGGCGCGCAGGTTCACCTGGCAGTGCACGAGCACGCGCTGCTTCCCCGCGTCGCGCAGGATCGCCGCGAAGCGATCGTAGTCGGCCAACCGGGGCGCCTCGAAGTCCACCGGCACGTGGAAGTAGCGCAGGCCCGCGTCCTCGGCCAGCGCGCGCTCGTCGTCGTGGGAGCCCAGGACGCCGGCCGGGGCGAGGTTCACCACGATGCCGAAGCCTTCCTTCGCGATGCCCGCGAACTGCTTGCGGCTCGGCATGCCGGCGGAGGAAAGGACGGGTGAATTTTCGACGTAGTTGAGCGCGATCGGCCCCGGGGAGACGGAGAACGGCATGGCGAGCCACTCGTACACGACGAACGCCGCGACGGCGGCCAGCGCGAGGAGCACGGCGCCGATGAGGCGCGAGCGAAGCGTCATGGTCGTTCTCCCTTCCCGCGGCCTAGGGGTGGTTTCCACGACCGTTGATCACGAGCTGGCGGCCGTCGGTTGATGGGTGGCAGGTAGTCGAGGCTAGCATGGGGCCTCTCGCGATTGTGGAAGTCCAGCCATTTTGCGAGGTGTCGCGCGCGCTTCCCCGAACGTAGAATGCGGGCATGAATCGCGCGCACCTGCGACCTTTCCCCGGATGAACCGCCTCACCCTCTTCGACAACGCCTTCAGCCCCTTCGCCCGCAAGGTTCGCATGGTGCTGGAGTTCAAGGGCCTCGCCTTCGACACGGTGGACGGGCTGCACCGCAGCGGGCACGAGGCGCTCGCGAAGGTGAACCCGCGGCGCGAGGTGCCGGTGCTCGTGGACGGCGCGACGGTGGTCGCCAACTCCTCGCACATCGTGGCCTACCTCGAGGACGCGTACCCGCAGCCCCCGGTGCTTCCCGGGGACGCCGCCGCGCGGGCCCGGATCCGCGACTGGGAAAGGATCGCCGACACCGTGCTCGACCCGGTCGTGGTGGACGTCTCGCTGTGGAGCTGGGCCAACCGCCACGACCAGCCGCCGGCGGGCCTGCGCGAGGCCGCCGCGCGCGACATGGACGCCATCTACGCGCGGATCGAGGACGCGCTCGCGGCAGGGGGCGAATACCTCTGCGGGGCGTTTTCGCTCGCCGACATCGCCCTCGTGCCCAACCTCACCGGCGCGCGCGCGCTCAAGCTCGGCGCGGACCCGGCGCGCTTCCCGCGCACGGTCGCGTGGATCAAGCGTCTCGCCGGCCTTCCCGTCGTCGCCGCGGACCTCGAGCGGGTGCGGGCGTGGATGAAGGCGTCGGCGCACGACCAGGGCCTCGAGCGCGACCGCATCTTCTGGCGCGGCGACCGCATCGAGTGGCTGATGGCCAACGGCTTCCACCGCTGGTTCCTCGAGGAGATCGAGCAGGGCCGCGTGCTCTGGCCCGGGACCACGGTCGGCCGGATCGCCCGCCCTTGAAGGACGACCTGAAGGCCATCTCGGCGCGCACCCTCGCCCACTACGACGGCAGCGCGGAGGATTTCCGCGAGGGCACGCGCGACCACGACGTCACCCAGAACATCGAGGCCCTCCTTCGCCACCTGAAGGGGACGCCACCCTTCACGATCCTCGATTTCGGTTGCGGGCCCGGGCGCGACCTCGCGGCCTTCACCGCGCTGGGCCACGTCGCCGTCGGGCTCGATGGCGCGAAGCGTTTCGTGGAGATGGCGCGCGCGGCCACGGGATGCGAGGTGCTGCACCAGGACTTCCTCGCGCTGGATCTCCCGGCGGCGCGCTTCGACGGCATCTTCGCCAACGCCTCGCTCTTCCACGTGCCGCGCGCGGAAGCGCCGCGCGTGCTGGGTGAACTGCGCGAGGCGCTCAAGCCCGGCGGTGTCCTCTTCTGCTCCAACCCGCGCGGGGCCAACGAGGAAGGCTGGAACCGCGGCCGCTACGGCGCCTACCACGACCTCGACACCTGGCGCGAGCTGGTGACCGCCGCGGGCTTCGCCGAGCTGGAGCATTTCTACCGCCCGCCCGGCCGCCCGCGCGACGAGCAGCCCTGGCTCGCCACCGTCTGGCGCCGCATTTAATGGGGTCAGGTTCATTTTTCGATCTGTCCCCATTTGCTTCGGGCAAACGGCGTATGCTCCGCCCACTTCAACCTGCCCCGGGGAGCAGCCCTTGAGCCACGCCACCGGTACCGTGCGCCTCACTGCAGAAAGGCGCTTCTTCGCCACCGCCGCCGCCGTCGCCGCGGCCCTGGCCTTCGCCGGATTCGCTCCGACCTACTACCTCAAGGGCTTCTTCGGCACGCCGGCGCTGCCGGGACTCGTGCACGTGCACGGTCTCGTGATGACGCTCTGGATCGTGCTCTTCGCCACCCAGGTGGGCCTCGTCGCGGCCCGCCGCACGGACCTGCACCGCAAGCTGGGTGTCGCGGGCGTGGTGCTCGCGGCCGCGGTGGTCGTGGTGGGCGTCGTCACGGCGATCGAAGGGGCGAAGCGCGGCGTCTCGCCGGGCCCGCCGCCGCTCGTCTTCATGGCGATCCCGATCGGCGTGGTACTGGTCTTCGGCGTGCTGGTGGGCGCGGCCATCGCGCTTCGCCGGCGAAGCGACTGGCACAAGCGCCTGATGCTCCTCGGGAGCATCGCCGTCCTCACGCCCGCCATCGCGCGCCTGCCCATCGACGCCCTGCACGCGGGCGGCATCGTCGCCTTCATGGGACTCACGGACCTCTTCGCGATCGCCTGCGTGGCGGTGGACACCCTGCGCAACCGGCGATTGCACCCGGCGTTCGGCTGGGGCGCGCTCTTCCTCCTGCTCTCGCACCCGGTGATGCTCGCCATCGCGGGGTCCGCGTGGTGGAAGTCGGTCGCGACGCGCCTGGTTTGATGGGGTCAGGTTCAATTTCGAACCTGTCCCCATTTGCATCCCCCAAAAAGGGGACAGATTCAAAAATTAACCTGACCCCAATTTACGGGAGCGGTGGCCGACGGTGAGCGCGGTGCCGATGGCGAGCGTCTGCAGCACCGCCACGCCCCAGAGCACCTGGGTGAAGCGGCCGGCGTCCATGAGCGGGCCGAAGACGAGCGGCGCGCCGGCGAGGCCCAGGTCGATGCCGGAGTAGACGAAGCCGGCGATGCGCCCGTAGGCCGCGTCGCCGAAGGTGCCCATGGCCGCGCGGCGCACGAGCATGTCGCGCGAGGGGCCGGAGAATCCCGCGCCGAAGCCCATCAGCGCCATGAGCACCAGGATGCCCCACGCGGGCGCCTTGCCCGTCGCGAGGAGCACCGCGCACAGCGCCGCGAGCGCGAGCGCCGCGGCCACCTTGCGCTCCTGGCGGTCGCCCTGCGTGGCGAAGAAGCCGCCGGTGCCGGTGCCCACGGCGGAGCCCAGCAGGTAGGCGGTGAGGCCCGAGGCCGCGAAGGCGAGCGACACGCCGTAGTTGCGCTCGAAGACGGGGACGGCGAAATTCTGCAGCACGCCGAAGGCCATCACCGTGAAGAAGAAGAACACGAAGCACATCCACACCACGGGCGCGCCGAGGAAGGCGAAGGTGCCGCCCTTGCCGTGCTTCGGCCCGGCCACCGCCAGCGGCGCGTCGTGCAGCAGCCCGCGGTTGGCCAGCAGGAAGGCGAGCGCCGCCACGCCGACGAGCGAGGCGGCGATGCCGGAGGCCCGCCAGCCCCACGCGCCCGCCACGGCGATCATGAGCACGGGCGCGGCGGCCCAGCCGAGGTTCCCCGACAGCCCGTGCACGGAGAAGGCGTGCCCCAGGCGCGGCACCGACACGCGCCGGTTGAGGAGCGTGAAGTCCGCGGGGTGGAAGACGCTGTTGCCGAGCCCCGCCACCACCGCCGCGGCGAGCAGCATCGGGAAGTTCTGCGCGCCGGCGAGCACGAGCCCGGAAAGCGCGAGGAGCGAGATCCCGCCCACCAGCACGCGCAGCGCCCCGAAGCGGTCCACCACGAAGCCCGCGAGCGCCTGGCCGATGCTGGAAACGAGGAAGAACGCCGTCATCGTGAGGCCCACCTGCGTGAAGGAGAGCCCGAAATCCGCCATGAGCCACGGAAAGAGCGGCGGGATCATGAAGTGGAAGAAGTGCGAGGTGGCGTGCGCGAACCCCACCAGCGAGATGACGGTCGCGTCGCTGCGGAAGCTGGCGGCGGGGCTGGCGGGGGTGGCGACGGACATGGTCTGCGGGGCGGGCGCCTCACGGGGAGGCCGGAGCCCCGGATTCTAGCCTTTCCGGGGGGGCCGCCCGCCGCCCCTTCCGTTGACCCGAGTCAAGCCCGCCCCGGGGCGCGGGGATAGGGTAAGGGGACAGCCCCGGAGGATTCCAGGAAGATGAATCCGCGCGACATCGCGACCGCCGGACCCGTCGAGGCGGCCATCGCGCGCGTGCTCGAGGCGGAAAGAGCCGCGCAGGCCTCCCTCGATGCGGCACGGAGCGTTTCCGCCGCCCGCCTCGGCGCGGCGCGGGAAGAGGTGCGCGCCATCGCGGCGCGCGCCGAACGGCGCTTGCTCGCCGCGCGCCAGTCCGTCGAGGCGCGCCTCGCCCGCCGCCAGGCGGAAGTGGACGCCGAGGTGCGCCGGCTGCGCGAGGATCTGTCCCCCGCCGACGCCGACCCCGGCCGCCTCGACCGCGCGCTCGCCGCCGTCGCCGCCGCACTCACCACGGGGAACCACCCGTGAACGCCGCCGGCAGCATCGAGTTCGCGCTGGCGCGCATGCAGGCCCGCCTCTCGCGCCGCCCCTCCGCCGCCGCCTGGGCCGCCATCGAGGAAGCGCGAAGCGTCGCCCCCGTGCTGGACGCCGCGCGCCACACGACCCTGGCACCCCTCGTCGCCGCGCTCCCGGGCGCCCCGGACCTCGCCGCGGTGGATCGTGCCGCCCGCGCGGCGTGGTCCCTCGCCGTGCGCGAGGCCGCCGCGTGGATGCCGCCGCGCTGGCGCGCCGCGATCGCCTGGTGCGACGCGCCCGCCGCGGCCGCTGCCGGAGCGCGTCCGCATCCCACGCTCCTCCCATCGCTCGGCCACGAGGAGTGGCGCCGGCGCTGGCCCGCGCAGTCCCGCGGCGATCCCGACCTCGTCGCGCTCTCGCATCTTTTCGTGCTGCACCTCGCGCGCTTCCGCCACGCGGCGCCGCACGAGGCGGTATCGCTCCGGCGCCACTTCGAGGAAAAGCTCCTCGCGGTGATGCGCCGCCGCCCGATGCGGCCCGTCGCCGCCTTCGCCTGGCTCGCGCTCACCGCGCTCGACCTGGAGCGCGCGCGCGGCGAGATCGAGCGCCGCCTCGCCTTTCCCGCCGCGAGGATCGCCGCGTGATCCGCCCGCGCCCCGCCCGCTGGTTCGAGGCGCTCGTCGCGCGCGACGACACGACGCTCCTGCTGGAGGCGCTCGCCGCCACGGGCGCGGTGGAACTCGAGGCGCGGGCCGGCGCGGCACCGCCCGCCGCCTTCGCGGGCCTCGCCCCCTCCCTCGCGCGCTACGCGGCGCTGCGCGCCCGCTACGGCGCGTGGTGGCCGCGAAGCGGCATCGCCGCCTCGCGCTTTCCCGAGGCGCCGGAGCTCACGCTGGAGCGCGGCCTCGCGCGGCTGGCCGCGTGGGCGGCGCAGGCCGAGTCCACGATCCGCGAACTCGAGCGCAACGCGGGCGAGCGCGAGGAAGCGATGCGCTGGCAGGAGGTCCTGGTACTCCTCGACGGCGCTTCCGTGGACCTGGGCGCGCTCTCCCGCGCGGGCCCGCTCGCGCCGGCGCGGCTGCTGGAGTTCGCGCCGGGCACCGCGCCCGCGCTTCCCGCCGCACTCCTCCTGCGGCCCTTCGGCGAGGGCGAGCGGCGCTTCGCGCTCGCGATGGGGAGTGCCGCCGACATCGAGACCGCGGCGCGCGAGACGATCGCCGCCAAGGGCCGCTGCCACCCCATTCCCGCCTGGCTCACGGGGGACCGCGCGGCGGACCTCGCGGGTCTCGCGCCGCGGCTTGCCGCCCTCGCGGGAGAGCGCGAGGCGCTCGCCGCCACGCTCGAGACGCTCGCCGGGCGCCACGGCCTGCGCGAGGCGCTGGGCGACCTCGAGCGGCTCGCCTGGGTGATGGCGCAGGTGCAGGCGCTCGAATCCGGCGATCGCTTTGCGTGGGTGACGGGCTGGACGAGCGACCTCGAGGGCGGCACGCTCGCCCGCGCCGTGGACCGCTGCGGAGCGCGCGCGCTCCTGCACTTCGCCGCGCCTCCCGCGGTGACGCGGGCGCCGCTTCTCTTCGCCAACCCGCGCTGGGCGCGCCCCTTCGAGCTCTTTCCCCGTGCCCTCGGCGTTCCCGGCGCGACGGAGGCCGACCCCACGCTCCTCCTCGCGCTCGCCGTGCCGCTCCTGTTCGGCTACATGTTCGGCGACGTGGGCCAGGGCCTCGTGGTCGCCTTCGCCGGGCTGTGGCTGCGCAAGCGCTCGCCGGTGGCGCGTCTCCTCGTCGCGGGCGGCTTTTCCGCGGCGGCCTTCGGCTGGGTGTTCGGGAGCGTCTTCGGCCTGCACGGCCTCGTGGCGCCGTTGTGGACGGACCCGCTCGCCGCTCCCGTCGCGATCCTCACGCTCCCCATCGCCGCAGGCGCCCTGCTGCTCGCGCTGGGGCTCGTGCTGCACGCGCTCGGCTCGTGGTGGCGCGGCGAGTGGGCGCGCCTCCTCGGCGAGGACCTCGGGCTCCTCTTGCTCTACGCCGGGCTCCTGGGCCTCTTCTGGTCCGCGCACTTCCAGTGGCTCGCGCTCGCCGGGGCGCTCGCCTTCGTCGCCGGTCACGCGATCCACGCGGGCCGCGCCACCGCGCTCGCGAGCGGCGCGGGCGAGCTGGTCGAGCGCGCCCTGCAGCTCGGCATCAACACGCTCTCCTTCGCGCGCGTGGGCGCCTTCGCGCTCGCGCACTCGGGGCTCTCGGCGGCCGTCTCCTCGCTCGCCGCCGAGGCCGACAGCGTCCTCGCCCGCGCGCTCATCGTCGTCCTGGGCAACGCGCTGGTGATCGCCCTCGAGGCGCTCGTGGTCTCCATCCAGACCACGCGCCTCGTGCTCTTCGAGTTCTTCGCCCGCTTCCTCACCGGCGCGGGCCGGCCCTTCCGCCCGCTGGCCCCGCCTCCCTCCTTCGTCCCGGAGACTTCGCCATGAAACCCAGCCTTCCCCTCTTCGCCGGACTCGCGGCCGCGATCCTCGTCGCCGCGGCGGTCGCCACCGGCTCGCTCATCGCCGCCGCGCCCGCGCTCGCCGCCACGGCCGCCGGCGCGCCGCCCGACCCCCAGGTCCTCGCCTGGGGACTCGTCGCCGCGGCCGCCTCGACCGCGCTCTCCGCCCTCGCCGCGGGCTACGCCGTGGCCAAGGTGGGCACGGCCGCCGTGGGGGCGCTGGCGGAGAAGCCCGAGCTGATGGCGCGGCTCCTCATCTTCGTGGGCCTCGCCGAGGGCATCGCGATCTACGGGCTCATCGTCTCCATCCTCATCCTCAACCGGCTCGGCTGATGGCGGCCTTCGTCTTCGTCGGCGACGAAGTGGCGGCGGCGGGCTGGCGGCTCGCCGGGGTGGCCGCCCGCGTCCCGGCCCCGGGCGGCGAGGCCGAGGCCCTCGCGGCGGCGCGCGAAGGCGCCGAGCTCGTGCTCGTCTCCGCGGAAGTCGCGCAGGCGATTCCCGAGGCGAAGCTGCGCGCGGCCCTGCGCGCGCTCTCCCCGGTAACCCTCGTGGTGCCCGACCTGCGTGGCGCCGCGCCCTACCCGGACGTCGCCCGGCGCATGAAGCGCCAGCTCGGCATCGAGGCCTAGCGCCGTGGACGTCGCGCACAGCACCGCCGCCCTCCTGGACCTGATCGAGAAGGATCGCGCGCGCCGCTGCGCGGAGGTCGAGGAGAAGGCCGCGCAGGCCGCCACGCAGGCGCTGCGGGCCGCGCGCAGTGCCGCGCGCACGCGCGTGCGCGAGGCGCTCCTCGTCGAGCGCCGGCGGCTTCGCGACGGGCTCGCGGCGTGCGACGCGGCCCTCGCCACGGAAACGCGGCTCCACGACCAGCGGCGCTTCCGGGCGCTCCTCGACGAGACCTGGAAGCGCCTGCCGCAGGCCCTCGCGGCGCGCTGGGCGGAACCGGCCGCGCGCGAGGCCTGGGTCGCCCACATCGTCGCCTGCGCGAGGGCGGTCCTCGCCCCGGGACGCTGGACCTTCGTGCACGGCCCCGGCTGGACGGAGGAGGAGCGCGAGGCCACCGCCTCCCTTCTCATGGAGATCGGCATCTCCGCGCAGTTCGCCGAGGACGCCACGCGCGGCCCCGGCGTCGAGGTCCGCAGCGACGGCAACCGCGTGGACGGCACCGCCGCCGGGCTCATGGCCGACGCGGGCGAGGTGGGCGCGCGGCTCCTCGAGATCCTCTCGCCCGGAAAGGAAGGGCCGCCCGCGTGAGCGTCGCCCACGTCCGCTGGATCTCCGGGCCGGTGCTGCGCGCCGGCACGCTGGACTCCTTCTTCCTGCGCGAGAGCGTTCGCGTCGGCCCCGGCGCGCTGCTGGGCGAGGTCGTGCGCATCGACGGCGACGAGATCACCGTGCAGGTGTACGAGGACACGACGGGACTCCGGCCCGGCACCGAGGTCGAGGGCACGGGCACGCCGCTCGCGGTGCGCGTGGGCCCCGCGCTCCTGGGCCGCATCTTCGACGGCCTGCTGCGCCCGCTCACCGGGCTCGCCGATCGCGTGCAGCCGGGCTTTCGCGGCATCGCGCCCGCGCGCCTCGCCTTCGCGCCCGAGCGCGCGGCGGGCGACGCGGTGGACGGCGGCGGGAAGATCGGGCGTGCCACGACCGAGGCCGGGCGCGAGTTCGCCTGCCTCGTGCCGCCCGATCTTTCGGGCGAGATCGTCTCGATCCGCGAAGCGGGCGAGTACGCCGAGGACGAGGCCGTGGCGGTGCTTCGCGACGCCGCGGGCGCCGAGCACGAGGTCGCCATGTCGCATCCCTGGCCGGTGCGCGTGCCGCGCCCCGTGCGCCGCCGCCTGCCGGTGCGCGAGCCCCTCGTGACCGGGCAGCGCGTGCTGGATGCGCTCTTCCCCGTGGCTCTCGGCGGCAAGGCGGCGATCCCCGGCGGATTCGGCACCGGCAAGACCGTGCTCCTGGAGGCGCTCGCCAAGGGCTGCGCCGCGGACGTGATCGTGTACCTGGGCTGCGGCGAGCGCGGCAACGAGATGGCGGGCGTGCTGGAGGAATTCCCCGAGCTCGTGGACCCGCGCACCGGGCGCAAGCTCATGGAGCGCACCGTCATCATCGCCAACACCTCCAACATGCCGGTGGCCGCGCGCGAGGCCTCGATCTACAGCGCGATCACCGTCGCGGAGTACTTCCGCGACCAGGGCCTGCACGTCGCGCTCATGGCGGACTCCACCAGCCGCTGGGCGGAGGCGCTGCGCGAGGTCTCGGGGCGCTTCGGGGAACTGCCCGGCGAGGGCGGCTATCCCGCCTACCTCTCCTCGCGGCTCGCGGAGTTCTACGAGCGCGCCGCGCTCGTGGAGACGCTCGCGGGCGAGACGGGTTCCGTCACGGTGATGGGCGCCATCAGCCCGCCCTCGGGCGACTTCTCCGAGCCGGTGACGAGCCACACGAAGCGCTACGTGCGCGCCTTCTGGGCCCTGGACGTGAAGCGCGCCCAGGCGCGCTTCTACCCCGCGGTGCACCCGCTGCAGTCCTACTCGGAGGACGCGGCCACCTTCGCGCCGTGGTGGAACGAGCACGGCAACACGCGCTGGCTGGAGCTGCGCCGGCGCTTCCTCACGCTCCTCGACGAGCAGTCGCGGCTGGAGCGCATGGCCCGGATCATCGGCAAGGACGCGCTGCCCGCGCGCCAGCAGCTCACGCTCGCCTGCGCGGACCTCGTGGGGGAGGCCTTCCTGCGCCAGAACGCCTTCGCGCCCAAGGACCGCGTCGCCGGGCCCGCGAAGCAGGCGGCGATGATGGGCCTCGTCGGGCGCTTCATGGACCTCGCCGCCAAGGCGGTGGCCGCGGGGGTCGCGCCCGATCGCCTCGCGAACCTCGAGTGCCTGCGGCCGCTCCTGCGCATGGGGGAAGAGATCGGCGACGACGAGACGGAGAAGTTCGAGGCGATCGGGGCGGCGCTGGAGGCGGAGTTCCACGCCCTCGTCCCCGCGGAAGGAAAGCGCGATGAAGCCGCGGCTCATCGCTGAAGGCGCCGCGCGGCGCCTCGAGGGGCCGCTCCTCTTCCTGCGGCGCACCGTCGAGGCGGGGCTGAACGAGGCCGTCGAGGTGCGCGGGGCCGACGGGCGCACGCGGCTCGGGCGCGTCGCGGCGGCCGACCGCGAGACCCTCATCATCGAGGTGCTGGAATCGACCGCCGGACTCGCGCTCGGCGACGTGGTGGTGCGCTTCGTGGGCGAGCCCCTCGGCTTCCCCCTGGGGCCCGGGATCCTCGGTCGCGTCTTCGACGGCGTGGGGCGCGTGATCGACGGCGGACCGCCCGTGCCGGCGCGCGAGACCTATCCCATCGAGGGGCTGCCGTGGAACCCGGTCGCGCGCAAGCCCCCGCGCGACTTCATCGAGACGGGCCTCACGGCGATCGACCTCATGAACAGCCTCGTGCGCGGCCAGAAGCTGCCGATCTTCTCCGGCGGCGGCCTGCCGCACGACCGCATGGCGGCCGACATCGCCACCAACGCGCGCCTGCCGCGCGGCGCGGCGGGCGACTTCGCGATCGTCTTCGCCGGCATGGGCCTGCCGCACGACAGCGCGGAGTTCTTCCGCCGCCGCCTCGAGCAGGGCGGAGCGCTGGAGAGGACCGCCCTCTTCCTCAATCTCGCGGCGGATTCCTCCACGCAGCGCCTGCTCACGCCGCGCTACGCGCTCACGGCGGCCGAGTACCTCGCCTTCGTCGAGGGAAAGCACGTGCTCGCGATCCTCACCGACATGACCAACTACTGCGAGGCGCTGCGCGAGGTGTCCTCGTCCAAGGGCGAGATCCCCAGCCGCAAGGGCTTCCCCGGCTACCTCTACTCCGACCTCGCCACGCTCTACGAGCGCGCCGGCTGCGTGCGCGGGGCCAGGGGCACGCTCACGCAGCTGTCCATCCTCACGATGCCCTCCGACGACATCACGCACCCGATCCCCGACCTCACGGGCTACATCACCGAGGGGCAGATCGTGCTCTCGCGCGACCTCGACCGGAGAGGCGTAAGCCCGCCCGTGAACGTGCTGCCGAGCCTGTCGCGGCTCATGAAGGACGGCACGGGCGCGAAGTTCACCCACAAGGACCACCCCGCCCTCGCCTCCCAGCTCTACTCGGCCTACGCGCGCGCGGTGCAGACGAGGGTGCTCGCCGCGGTCGTCGGCGAGGACGGGCTCGCGGAGGCCGACCGGCGCTACCTCGCCTTCGGCGAGGGCTTCGAGAGGAACCTCGTCTCCCAGGAATCGGCCCGCTCCCTCTCCGAGAGCATGGCCGCGGGCTGGCAGCTCCTGAAGGGGCTGCCGCACGCGGAGCTCACGCGCCTTTCCGACGAGCAGATCGCGGCCCACCTCGCCAGCTAGCCATGGCCGACACCGCCCCCAGCCGCAGCGCCGTCCTCGAGCTCCGCGAGGAGCGCCGGTCGATGGCCGAAGGGCACGCCTTCCTCGACGAGAAGTGCCTCGCCATCGCCGCCGAGATCGTGCGCGAGCTCGCGCGCTACCTCGCGCTGGAGGCCGGGCTCCTCGAGCGCTCGCGGGAGGCGGCGAGGGCCCTGCAGGGAGCGATCGCGCGCCACGGGCTCGCCGAACTCGGGGAGCTCCCCGCGCCTGCCGCGGACGAGGCCGCGCTTTCGATCGAGCGAGGCGCGGTGATGGGCGTGAAGCTCGCCGCCGCGTCCCTGCCTGCGCCCCTGCCCGCGCCCGAGGCCCCGGCCTGGGGCTCGCCGGAGGCCGCGGCCTGCCGCGAGGCCTTCGAGCGGCTGCTCCTCGCCGCCCCGCCCGCGGGGTCCGCGGCCGCGAACCTGGAGCGCCTCTCGGAGGAATATCGCCGCTCGATCCGCCGCGCGCGCGCGCTCGCCGACGTGCTGATTCCCGAGGCCGGCCGCGAGCTCGCCGCGATGGAAACGGCGCTGGAGGACCTGGAACGGGAGGACGCGATCGCCATGCGCCTGGGCGCCCGCTTGACCGATTCGGCCCCGTGACGGGGGTCGTTCGCCTACACTAGCGGCCAGACCCGAAACTCCCACCCAGGCGAGATGTCCCCAGCCCGCGCCAGCGGAGACGCCCAGCTCGACGAGATCCGCGACTGCCTCGCGAGCGAGTTCGCCATGGCCATGTCCGGCGAGGACGCGGCGGTGAAGGAGATCCTCGAGCACCAGCTCGAGCGCGCCCAGGACCGCGAGAAGTGGCGGCCGCTTCGCGAGGCGATCGAGGCCGTGGGCGTCGTCGCCCCCACGCTGCGCGCCACCCTCGAGGCCAAGGTGCGCGAGCGCTTCGACGCGCGGCGCGATCCCGGTGCGAAGCAACCGGCGGACGCCCCGGCCGTCTCCCTCGACTCCCTCACCCTCGTCTCCGAGGACGAGATCCAGGAGGAGATCGCCCTGGGCAACTGCGCGCGGCGGCTGCGGGAGACCGCGTCCAGCGAGTTCTTCCTGCTCAATGCCCGCCTCGCGGCCGTGCTCGGCAGCGACGCCTTCAACGAGGATGCGAGCCCCGTCCACGCCCGCGTCTTCGCCCGCGCGCTCCTCGACGTCTTCGTGCAGGCGGGCACGCCCACGGCGGCGCGCCTGGCGGCCTTCGCCGCGCACGACCCGGCCCTGCTCCAGGCCCTGCCGCGGACCTACAAGGCCGCCAACGCGCTGCTCGTGAAGCGCGGCGTCCTGCCGGACCTGAAGCACAGCTACGGGGCACCGCTGCAGGTCTCGGGCGCCCGCGCCTCCATGCACGGGATGACCGGGCTCCACGGCGCCGACGCGAACCGCCCGCCTTCGGCCGCCGCTGCGCCGGCGCAGGTCCCGGCCGCCCAGGCGCTCTTCGACAGGCTCCTCGCCGGCGCCACGGCCCAGGCCGCTCCCGCGGGCGCCGTGGCCGCGGCACCGGCCGCTCCGGTGCCCGGCGCCCCCGCGGCCGGCGCGGCGGCGGCCGGTATCCCGGCGGCGGGCGCCGTCGCCCCTGCCGCCCCCGACGGCCTCGTGGCGCTGTTCGTCAGGCCCGAGCTGGCCGAGGCGCTGCGCAACCTCGAGGCGCGCCTGGAGAGCGACCCCCATGCCCTCGCGACCCTTCCCGAGGCCCTGCAGGGCGCCCCGGCCGGCGTCGCGTTCCACACGGCCCCGACCGCGGAAGTCGTCCGCCGCGCCCGGGACGAGATCGCGGTACACCTCACGCCCGCCGATACGCTCGTGGCCGACCTCGTGGCGGCGATGTTCGCGCGCCTCTTCGAGAACCCGGAGGTCTCCGACATCGCCAAGGTGCAGCTCGGACGCCTGCAGCTTCCCGTGTTCAAGGCGGTGATGGCCGACCGGCAGTTCTTCAACGACCCGAAGCACCCCATCCGCGGGCTGATCGACGCCATCGCCGAGCTGGGGGCCTCCGAGGACGCCTACCACATCGACGGCAAGCTCCCCGAGCAGTGGCTCACCGAGGAGACCCAGGCGCTCCTCGACGCGAAACAGCTCGACGCGGAGACTTTCGCCGCCGCCCGGGACCGGCTCGTGGACGTCGCCGCCCGCCACCACGAGATGGTTTCCGACTCCGACACGATGGTGCGCTCCATGCGCCGCGACGACGCGGAGTTCGCGGCGATGCAGGAAGCCTCCCTGGAGCTCGCCCACCGGCTCGCCACGACCGACTGCCCGCAGTCCGCCGCCGCCTTCATCTACCGCGCCTGGCGGCCGGTGCTCGCCCACGACCACCGCACGATGGGCGGCACGTCGCTGCGCTGGACGCAGGACCTGAAGACCCTCGACGACCTCGTCTGGGCGCTCACGCCCCGCGTCAACGCCGCCGAGCGCGAGCGCCTCGCCACGCTCCTGCCCACGGTGCGCATCCGCCTGTGGCAGGGACTCATCCGCGCCCAGTTCCCCTCCGGCGAGATCGAGGCGATGCTCGACGAGCTGGACGGCTACCTGAGGGAGCTCGAGAACGCGCCGCTCGCCGCCGCCAAGCAGGACCTCGCCACCACCATCGCCCTCGGGCCCGTGGCCGCCGAGGACTTCACGGCGACGCTCCGGGTGGGCTCCGAGGCGATGGGCAACGAGGGCCTCGCGCGCGGGGCCTGGTTCGAGTTCGACGAGGAAGACGGCACCATCCGCCGCGCCCGCATCGCCTGGGTGAGCCCCGTGCACGGCGCCTGCGTGTTCAAGGACGTGGCGCGCAACAAGTCCTTCGCGATGTCGCTCGCCGACCTCCGGGCCCGCCGCGAGCGCGACAGTGCCCGGCCCGTGGACGGCCCGGGCGTGGCCGACTCCTCCATCGAGGCGGCGCTCAATGCCGTGGCCCGCGAGCGCGGCGCCGCGGCTCCCGCTTGATCTGGGTCAAAAACGAAACGGGGGATGGTCCTAGGCTGGAGCCTGTTGCGCTGGGCGCGCCGCCCCACCAAGGCCGCGCAGGGCGCGAAACAGGCTTCCCCGCCGTCCCCCCAGGTACGGCGTATTCACCGGCGGCATCTTCGGGTGTACGCCGGTAATTTTTTGCCCGGAGCCGGCGCCCCCTCCCGCGGCTAGCGCTTCACCAGCTCCACGCGCCGGTTCTTCGCCCGCCCCTCCTCGCCTCGGTTGTCCGCGACCGGCCGCTCCTGGCCGAAGCCCGCGGCCGAGAGGCGATCGGGCGCGATGCCCCCCGCGGCGATGGCGGCCATCACGCTCTGCGCGCGCTTGAGCGAAAGCGTCTTGTTGGCCGCGGCCTGGCCCACGTTGTCGGTGTGCCCCTCGATGGCGATCTTCAGGGCCGGGGACGACTTGAGGGCGGAGACGATCTCCGCCACCGTCGCGCGTCCGTCGGCCTTCAGGTCCCACTTGCCCGTGTCGAAGTTGATGTAGAGGGCGACGAAGCCATTCTTCGCGAGTTCCTCGAGGAGCCGGTTCGCGCTCACCACCTGCTGCATCGCCGCCACCTCGACGATGGAGAGCTTGTAGCTCTGCGTGGGCGCGCTGTAGATCTCGGGTTCGACGCGCACCCAGACTTCCTTGCCGCCCGTCAGGACCTTGAGCGTGGTCTCGCCGCCGTCGCCGTCCCTCGGCAGGCGCTCGTAGACCACCTCGCCCCCGATCGCCTTCACCGCGTTCTGGTAGTTGCGGATCACCTGCAGCGGGCTCGGCTGGGTCTCGGCCTTGTCGTGGAAGTAGCGGATCACGGTGGCGTCGCCCTCGACGGGCTTTCGCACCGCCTGGCCGCCCTGGGCGCCGACGGCGAACTCGACCGCGTTGTAGTTCTTCTCGTAGTCGGCGATGTGCGACTGGGGATAGCGCGAGAGGAGCGCGTGGTCCTTCGACTTCGGCGCGTCCCGGGCCGCGAGGGCCGGTGCGGCGGCGAGGACGATGGCGAGGATGGCGATGGCGCTGGACGACCTGCCCGGAACCCGCATGGCGCTTCCTTTGGTTGTCGGCTGGAGCCGCGAAGGGTAGCGCATGGGGCGGCCACGCGCCAAACCGGGGTTCGCCCGATGCCGGCGCCCGGCGCGATCAGGCGGCGGAAGCGCGCGGCGCGCGGTGGCGCGCGAGGTAGTGCGGGGTGCGGGCCTTGGGGAGCTTGTGCACGAAGTGGTAGCGCGCCACGTGGTAGCTGGGATCGAAGCCGTAGAAGTTCAACTTCATGCGCGCGAGTTCCTCCTCGCGGTAGCGCTCCAGGGGCTTGGCGGACTCGTCGAGGAGTCGCTGGCGGCGCTTGGCGTAGAGGAGCTCGGGCAGGCGCGGGTCGCGCGCCATGGCCTGCGCCCTCTTCACCGCGGCCTGCAGGAAGGACGGCGCGTCGTGCGCGAAGCGGGCGTCGGCGAGCCCCGTCGCGACCGCCTCGCGCGAGCCCATGGGCAGGCGCCGCAGGGTGATCTCGCGCGCCCGTGCCTCGCCCACGCGGCGGGGCAGCAGGTAGGTCCAGTACTCCGAGCCGTAGAGGTTGCCCATGCCCTTGTAGTGGGGGTTGAGGACCACGCCGCGCTGCAGCCACACGCGGTCGGCGGCGAGCGCGAGGAAGACCCCGCCCGCGCCCGCGTTGCCGGCCAGCGCGGCGATGGTGAGGCGGTCGGTGGCGAGCACGATCTCGCGGGCCACGTCGTCGATCGCGTTGATGTTCTCCCACGAGGCGTCCGCGGGACGCCCGGTGGACTCGATCGCGTTCAGGTGGATGCCGTTCGACCAGAAGTCGGGGCCGCCGGCGAGCACGAGCACCTTCGCCGGGCGCGACTTCGCGAAGCGGACGGCGGCGAGGAGCCGCTCGCATTGCGCGGTGGACATGGCGCCGTTGTGGAAGGCGAAGTGCAGCACGCCCACGCCCTCGCCCTCCTCGTAGCGGATCTCGCGCCAGGTCGCGGCGGTCTCGGGCGCGTCCAGGGCGACGGCGAGCTCCGCCACGCCCTCGAGCGCATCTCCCAGCACCTGCGCGGCGGGGAGCTTGAGCGTCGGCTCATCCCCCGCGGGCCCGGCCTGGAGGTGCGTGATCCACACGGCACCGTCCACGGTCGCGCGCAGGATCGCGCCGTCGCGGGTGCCGATCACGCTTCCCGGCCCCCGCCCGGCATGGGGCCCGGGGCGAAGGGAAGCGTCCCCTTTGCCGTCGTGGGCGCCGAAGAGGCGCACCTCGCGGCAGTAGATCGTGTCGCGAAGGCCGGGGTGGCCGTCGGCGGAGTGGATCTT
>CALEJW010000130.1 GCA_937898635.1 uncultured Pseudomonadota bacterium
GCGAGGTATATGATCGTTGCCACGCGGCAGTGCGGAAACCACGAGACCCGGGAGCCACCATGGGCGAAGAAAACTCCTCGCAGGAAGCGTCCGGACAGGACGCGCAGAGAAGCCTCGAGCAGAAGGCCCTTCGCAATGTCCGCGGCCTCGTCGACAGGATCGAGGCGGAAGAGGCGGGACGAAGCCGGTACCAGAAGAGACTCGTCGTCGCGCTCCTCGTCGCCTTCTCCGTGCTTGGCATTGCGCTCGTCGTGAGCATCGGCGGTACGCCCTCCGGCACGCAGGAGATCGTCGTTCCCGCTCCGAAGACGCCGTCCCGCTAGGACGGCGATCCCGGCCTCGCCGGCGACGGCCGGGAGTTCAGTCCGCCGCCGCCCGGTGCCCCAGCCGCTGCAGGCAGCGGTCCACCCACATCGCGGTGAGCTTTTCCTGCACGGAGTTCTGCCCGAGCCGCGAGCGCAGCGCGCCGAAGTCCACGTGGTCGAGCGCCTGGTCCTGGTTGAAGCAGGAGAAGACGTAGGTCGTCTTTCCCGTCGCGGGGTCCTTGTGCGGCTGCAGGCACTGCGCGCAGATCTCCTTCATCATGCACTGCATCGGCGAGTTGATGGAGCCCACCGCCACGTGCGTGGGCTTGAGGTGCGGCGCGAGGACGCCGTGGCGCGCGCCGGCGACCGCGGCCATCATCGCGTCGGACCCGATAACGATGAGCCGGTCCGCGTCCTTCAGCGCGATCGTCGGGTCGCCCAGGCGGCCTTCCGCGTGTGCCCTCATCGCGTCCACGATGTTCCCGGTGAACGCCTTGTCCTGCGGCCGGCCCGGCGCGAACCCCGGCGCCTCGTCGCAGCACCACACGATCTCCTCGGCCGCGGCCTCGATCTGCTCGACCTTGTAGCGGTCGACGCGCTTCTTGTAGCCGGCGAAGTAGAGCACGCGGGAGCCCGCCGCGCGCAGCGCCGCGCCGATGGAGAAGAGCACCGCGTTGCCCAGGCCGCCGCCCACGAGCACGACCGTCTCCCCGCCGGGCGTCTCGGTGGGCGAGCCCGTCGGGCCCATGAGGATCACGGGCTCCCCGGGTTCCAGCAGGGCGCACAGGTCGCTCGAGCCGCCCATCTCCAGCACGATCGTGGAGACGAGGCCCTGCTCGCGGTCCACCCACGCGCCGGTGAGGGCGAGCCCTTCCATCGCGAGGCAGGTGCCGTCGACGCGCGCGGCGAGCGTCTCGAAATTCTGCAGCCGGAAGAACTGGCCGGGCCGGAACTGCCGCGCCGCCTGGGGCGCGTGCAGCACGACCTCGACGATGGTGGGCGTGAGCCGCTCGACGCGGTGCACGCGCGCGCGGAAGAGGCCGTTCAGCTTCGCGAGGAAGGCCTCGGCATCCGCGGCGGGACGCGCGGGGCGCCGCTCCAGCACGCGGCTCACCACGGGATAGCCCTGCTTGGCCGAGCCCATGGCCTTCACGACGTTGCCGGAAAAGGAAGGGTGCAGGTCGCCGAAGTAGCTGATGTAGCGCTCCTGGGCGTCCCGCGCGAGCAGCATGTCCGCCACGGCGGGCTTCGTGGAGCGCTCGGGGGTGACGGGATTGCCGTCCTCGTCGACGGCGCGGAAGTAGCGTCCGTCCAGGACATAGCGCCCCGGCTCCTCCCGGGCGAGCACCGTGTTGGGCTGGGTGCCGGCCGCGAGGAGGATGCTCCGCGCCGGCAGCGTGTGCTCCGTCTCCTCGGGCGCGGCGCCGGCCCGGGCGACGAGAGCCTTCGCATGGCCGAAGCGGTCCACCTCGACGCGCACCGGGGTGAGCCCTTCCGCGAAACGCACGCCTTCCTCGAGGGCCTTCTCGATCTCCTCGTGGTTGAGGGTGTAGCTGGGGCTGTCGATCATGCGGCGGCGGTAGGCGATGGTCGCTCCGCCCCAGGACTGGAGGAGTTCCAGCACGCGGGGCGCCCTGTTTTCGCGCGCGGCGGCGGCGCGTTCCTCGCGAATGGCGCGGGCGTGGGCCATGAACTCGGCGGCGATCTCGCGCTCTTCGTCGCGCCAGGCCGCCTGCACGCGCGCTTCTCCCATCTCCTTCACGAGCGTCTCGTGGCGCGCGAGGAACTTCTCCACCTGCACGGGGTAGTAGGCGAGCGACTCCGTCGCCGTGTCGATGGCCGTGAGGCCGCCGCCCACCACCACGATCGGCATGCGCAGCTGCATGTTCGCGATCGACTCGGTGCGCGCCGCACCCGTGAGTTGCAGCGCCATGAGGAAGTCGGAGGCCGTCCGGACTCCCCGGGCGAGTCCGTTGGGCAGGTCGAGGATCGTGGGCTTGCCCGCCCCGGCCGCGAGCGCGATGTGGTCGAAGCCCAGCTCGAAGGCGCCGTCGGTCGAGAGCGTGCCGCCGAAGCGGATGCCGCCGAAGAGCGCGAACTCGCGCCGGCGCTCGACGAGGAGGCGCGCCATCTTGAGGAAGTTCTTGTCCCAGCGCACGGTGATGCCGTACTCGGCCACGCCGCCGAAGCCCGCCATCACGCGATCGTCCAGCGGCTCGCGAAGCGTGGCGATGTCGCGCACGGGCCGGAAAGGCACGCGATTGCCGGCGGCGTCCACGCCGGAGAGGGAAGGGTCGAGCGGCTCGATCTTCAGCCCGTCGATCCCGACGACGGTGTGGCCGTCGTTCATGAGGTGGTGCGCCGTCGTGAAGCCCGCCGGACCCATGCCCACCATCAGCACCCGCTTGCCGGTGGCGGGGCGGGGCAGGGGGCGGCGCAGGTTGAGCGGGTTCCAGCGCGTGAGGAGCCCGTAGATCTCGAAGCCCCAGGGCAGGCCGAGCACGTCCTTGAGCGTCCTCGTCTCCGCCTGCGGGATGTTCACCGGGTCCTGCCGCTGGTAGATGCACGACTTCATGCAGTCGTTGCAGATGCGGTGCCCGGTCGCGCAGACGATCGGGTTGTCCACGGTGATCATCGCCAGCGCGCCGATCGCGACTCCCTCGGCCTTCAGCTTGTGGAACTCCGAGATGCGCTCCTCCAGCGGGCAGCCGGCCAGGGGCTCGCCGAAGGCGCTCTTCTTGAAGGCGACCTTGCCGTTCTCGTCGGGCTTTTCCTTCAGGCCCTTCGAGCAGGAGTCCTTGCCCTGTTCGTGGCAGATGATGCAGTAGTTCGCCTCGCCGAGCGCCGCGGTGAGGCCCATGCCGGGATCGGTGAGCGCGAAGCCCTCGCGGCGGCGCAGGTGCCCGATCGTGTGCACGGGGAATCCGGTCGAAGTGTCCGTGGTGACGGGCACGAGGCGCAGCGGCTCCACTTTCTGCGGCGGCTTGAAGAGCACCCCGGCGCGATTGCGGCGCCGGCCCTCGGCGGTGTGCGCGGCCCAGGCGCAGTAGCGCTCCGCGAGCGCGAGGGCGTCGGCATTCGCGGCTTCGTCCGCCTGCCAGTCGAGCACGGCGCGCGAGAAGGCGAGCTCCTCGAACTTGCCGCCGAGCCGGGCGGCGAGCTCCGCCTCCAGCGCGGGTCCGTCGAGCGTGGCGGCCTCGTCGGCCTTGATCTTGAGCATCGCCCGGCGCTGCACGAACTTGCGCTTGACGCGGAAGAGCGGCTCGCACTCGGTGTGCCGGGCCACGAGGCGGTCGACCTCGGCGTGGATGCCGAAGAGCTCCGCGACGAAGTCGTCCAGGATCGGCGCGACCGCGAGCAGGAGCTCGGCTTCCTCCTTCGCGGCGAGGGAAACGGGAGCGGCCCGGGCGGCCACGAGGCGGGCATGCACCGCCGGATCCGCCGCTTCGAGCGCAACCAGGAATCGCGCATCGAGCCGCGCCAGTCCCTCGGTCTCGTAGAGGTCTTCGAACCGCGTGTCGAAGGAAAGCGGGAGCGTGGCGTCGGAGGGTTCGGTGCGGGCGGTCATCGGATTCCCATGCTCGGCGCGGGGTCAA
Source organism: uncultured Pseudomonadota bacterium (assembly GCA_937898635.1). GTDB lineage: Bacteria > Pseudomonadota > Gammaproteobacteria > Burkholderiales > Usitatibacteraceae > FEB-7. Next base: position 3,902 of record CALEJW010000130.1, read on the forward strand.
TCGCGGGCGCCATGGAGCTGCAAAGCGCGTTATTTTAGCCGAGCCTGATGCACCATGCTGCGCTGCATCAGCCTCCCGATGGCGGGCGAGCGGGAGCAAATCCGGCTTTCAAGGCGGGCGGTATCCACTATCATCGCGTTTGCGGCCACAGGGCCGCCTCTCCAGGAGCTCCCATGATCGTCCCGAGCCGTTCGCGAACCCGGAGAAGCCTCATGTCCGCCCCGTTGACCTGCGGCGGCTGCGGCTCCCGAAACGATTTCGCGCCCTGTCATCATCACGACTGAGAAAGGATTCCCATGTTCCGTCGCGACTTCCTCCGCCTTGCCGGCCTTTCCGCTTCCGGTCTCGTCCTTCCCTCCGCAGTCTCCCGCGCCTTCGCGCAGTCCCCCGCCGATACCTGGCGGACCTTCGAGGTGACCACCCGCGTCGAGGTGCTCAAGCCCGCCGGCCGCACGCGCGTCTGGCTGCCCACGCCCCTCACGGTCGATACCCCGTACCAGAAGTCGCTGGGCAGCACGTTCAACGCCGAAGGCGCCGAGGGAAAGGCGTCCGCCGACCCGGCCTGGGGCATGGGCATCGTCTGGGCCGAGTGGGCCGAAGGGACGAAGCCGGTCCTCACGCTGGTGAGCCGCTTCGCGACGCGAGACGTCGCGGTGGACCTCGCGAAACCGCGCAAGGTCGCGGCCGACCGGGCCGAGCTGGCGCGCTACCTCAAGGCGACCGAGCTGCTCCCGACGGACGGCATCGTGAAGTCGACGGCGATGGAGGTCACGAGGGGTGCCAAGGGCGACCTCGAGAAGGCGCGCGCGATCTACGACTGGATCTGCGACAACACCTTCCGCAATCCGAAGACGCGCGGCTGCGGCACCGGAGACATCAAGTACATGCTGGAGTCGAGGAACCTGAGCGGCAAGTGCGCCGACCTCAACGCGCTCTACGTCGGGCTGGCGCGGGCCGCCGGGCTGCCCGCCCGCGACGTCTACGGCATCCGCGTGGCGAAGTCCGCGCACGGCTACAAGAGCCTGGGCGCCGGGACGGAGAACATCACCAAGGCGCAACATTGCCGTGCCGAGGTCCACGTGGGCGGCTACGGCTGGGTCCCGGTGGACCCCGCCGACGTGCGCAAGGTCGTCCTCGAGGAGCCGCCCGGCAACCTGCCGCTCGGCGACGAGAAGGTCACCAAGGCGCGCGCGCGGCTGTTCGGCTCGTGGGAGATGAACTGGCTCGCCTACAACTTCGCCCACGACGTGGCGCTGCCCGGGGCGGCGAAGGGGCCGGTGCCCTTCTTCATGTACCCGCAATGCGAGACCGCGGAAGGCCGGCTCGACAGCCTCGACCCGGACAACTTCAAGTACCAGATCACTTCCCGCGAGATCTGACCCACGAAGGGCCGCGCGCAGGCGCGGCCCCGTCCGCATGCTTCATCGTCGAACATTCCTGGTCGCCGCGGCGATCCTGGCCGTGTCGTGCTCCGCAGGCGCCGCGGAACCGTTGCGCCCGTCCCGGATGGGCGCCGCGCCGCCGCTCGCGCTGGCCACGCCGGCGGGAGGGCGGATCGACCTCGCGAGGCTTCGGGGCAAGGTGGTGCTCGTGAACTTCTGGGCCACCTGGTGCGCGCCCTGCGTCGAGGAGATGCCGGCGCTCGCGCGCCTGCGCACCCGCCTGTCGTCCCGCGGGTTCGAGGTCCTGGCGGTGAACCAGGGCGAGATGCCCGCCCGCGTCGAGGCCTTCGTCGAGCGCACGGGGCTGGACCTGCCGATCCTCATGGACCGGGACAAGGCTGCCGCGAAGGCCTGGAAGGTGAGGGCGCTGCCGACGACATTCGTCATCGACGCGGCCGGGCGCATTCGCCTTTCCGCCGAAGGGGAACTCGACACCGGGGAGGCGCTCGAGGCGGCGATCGTCCCGCTGCTGCCGCGCGAGGCTCCTTCGCGCGCCTCGCGATGATCGCGAAGCGCCGCGAGCCCAGGCTCGTCGACCGTCTCGTCGTCGATGCCGAGGCGGAACGGCGTGAACTCGTGGCGGGACTGATGCGCGAGAACGCAGCCATCTCGCCGAAGTACTTCTACGACGAGGTGGGCTGCGCGCTCTACGGGGCGATCTGCCGGCTTCCCGAGTACTACCCGACGCGCACCGAGGTCGGGCTCTTCCAGGCGCGGCGTGCCGAGATCGCGGCCGCCATCGGACCGGGCCGCCAGTTCGTCGACCTGGGCGCCGGGGACTGCCGCAAGGCGGAAGGATGGTTGCCGTTCGTGGCGCCATCGCGCTATGTCGCCGTCGATATCGCGTTGCCGGAGATCGCCGGCGCCCTCGAGCGCCTGGGCGCGGACTTTCCGGGCCTGGAACGGGTCGGGGTGGCCACCGATTTCTCGCACGGTCTCGACCTGGAAGGCATCCTCGACGCCGGCCCGGCGCTCTACTTCTATCCGGGTTCCAGCATCGGCAACTTCACGCCGGACGAGGCGACCGCGTTCCTTGCCGGCATCCATCGCCAGTGCGCCACACGGCCCGGCAGTTCGCTCCTCATCGGCGTGGACGGCAAGAAGGAAAAGGCCGTCCTCGACGCGGCCTACGACGATGCCCTGGGCGTCACCGCCGCGTTCAACCGCAACGTGCTGCGGCACCTGAACGCGAAGTTCGGGTTCGGATTCGACCTGGCGGGTTTCTCGCACGTGGGTTTCTACGACGAGCGCGAGGGACGGATAGAGATGCACCTGGAAAGCCTGCGCGAACAGGCCGTGCGCCCCGACGGCCACGAGCGGCGGTGCCGGCGCGGCGAGCGCATCCACACCGAGAACTCGTACAAGTACGCTCCGGCCGA
>CALEJW010000131.1 GCA_937898635.1 uncultured Pseudomonadota bacterium
CCTTCCACGGAAGGTCCACGGGGTAGTCCTTCAGCAGGCAGTCGTCCGGCAGGCACTCGATCGGCGTGAAGTCGCGGTGGGCGATGTACTCGGGCCGCTTGTGGCGGCGGATGTGGTTCGACACCGCGCACAGGCTCAGGTACACCGCGACGCGGTCGAAGGGGCTCAGGTTGCTGCCGGAGGCGTGCACCAGGCAGCTGTGGAAGAGGATCATCGAGCCCGCGGGGCCCTTCGGGCTCACGAGGCCGCCACGCCGGCCGCCGGCGCGCTCGACGAGCTGGCGGATGAGGTCGTCGCCGATCGTCCACAGGGGGTAGCTCGTGGTGGTGACGTCGTGCCCGGCCTCGATCACGCCCTTGCGGTGGCTTCCCGGGATGAACATGAGCGGGCCGTTGAACTCGCTCACCTCGTCGAGGAAGATCGCCACGTTCATCGCGCGCTCGGTGGGCATGAGGTCGTCGTTGGCCCAGGTGCCGTAGTCCTGGTGCCACTGCCACACGTCGCCCTCGAAGGCCGCCTTCCCGTTGATCTTGAACTGGTGCATGTAGAGCCGCTCGCCGAGCAGGTCCTCGACGGGCTCGACCATGCGCGGGTGGCGGGCGAGGCGGGCGAAGGGCTCGCTGTAGAGGTGCGCGGCGAAGTTGGTGCGCACGGCGTCCTTGCCCTTCTCGCGCACGTTGTAGACCTCGCGCCGGGCGTAGAGCGCCGGCACCGCGTCGATGAGGACCTTCACCTCGTCGGCGCCGAAGAGGCCCGGGAAGAACAGGTATCCCTCGCGGTCGAATCGCGCGCGCTGCTCGTCGCTGAGTCTCATGGGGCCTCCTCCCGCCCTCGCGGGGCATCTCGAGGGTGCAAGGTTAGCCCCGGCGCCCGGCCGCGGGGAGCCCCGCCGCGACAGAGGGGGGCGCACCACGATGGTGCGCTGCACAAAGGCAACCCCGGGCGCCGGGTGGACGTCCAGGGCGTTTTCCGGAATAATGCGCGGTTTGTGCAGTGCAGCAATTCCGCCCCGGCACGGCCGGGCGCCTTTCCGCGGGCTGCACGCCGGCACCTCGAGGTGAATCCATGCACTCCAGCCCCATGCGGCCCGGACCGGGCCCCGTACTGCTCGCGACCGTCCTGGCGATCGCGTTCGCCGCACCCCCCGCCATCCGCGACTTCGCGGACCGCTCGGCCGAGCTCCGGCTCGCCGAGGCGCCCGTGGCCGCGCAGTCCCGGGCCCCGGCCGCGCCGCAGGCGGTCGCGCCGGCGCCCCGCGCCCCGATCGCTCCCGAGGAGGAGTACCGCCGCTACGCCGCCCTCGTCGAGGAGGCGAGCCGCGCCCACGGCATCGAGCCCGCCCTCGTCCACGCGGTGATCCTCACCGAGTCTTCCTACGATCCCGACGCGCGTTCGCCCGCGGGCGCCGCGGGCCTCATGCAGCTGATGCCGCTCACGGCCGCGCACTACGGCGTGAAGGACCTCTACGACCCGCGCCAGAACATCCAGGGCGGCGTCACCTTCCTGCGCGACCTGCTGCGGCAGTTCGACGGCAACGTGGAGCTCGCGCTCGCGGCCTACAACGCGGGAACGACCGCGGTCATCCGGGCCGGGCGGCGCATCCCGCCGCTTGCCGAGACCCAGGCCTATGTCCCGAAGGTGATCGACCGCTACCGGCGAATTCGCGCGCTCGAGGGCTGAGCCGCGACGGCCGTCTTCGGCGCCGCGTTGGCGGCATCCGCCCCGACAGGCGTATAAGGAGTTCGATCGGGAGCGGGAGACGAAATCCCTCGATCGACCGTCCCGCCGGGGGAGGTGACCATGGAAGCCGTGGGAGTGGGCCGCAGGGCCGTCGCGATACTGATCGACATGGTGCTGCTCTTCGTCGCCGGGTACGTGATCGCGCTCGCGACGGGCGCGACGACGCCGACCGGGTTCAACCTGCAGGGCGGGCCGGCCTTCCTCTGGTTCGGCGTCGCCCTCGCGTACTACGTCGTCATGGAGGCGACCTCCGGCGCCACGCTGGGCAAGCGCGCCATGGGCCTCAAGGTGGTGAAGGAGGGCGGCGAGCCGCTCGACTGGCAGGCCTCCCTCGTGAGGAACATCCTGCGAATCGTCGACGGCCTGTTCTTCTACCTCGTGGGGGCGATCGCCGTGTGGGTGTCGAAGAAGCGCCAGCGCCTGGGCGACATGGCCGCGCACACGCTCGTCGTCAAGACGGGAAGCTGACCGCTTCCCGCCGCGCGGCCGGCCCCGCTACCCGCAGGCCCCCACCCACCCGCAGGCGCTGCAGAAGTCGCAGCCGTCCTTGCGGATGACGGTCATGTTCCCGCACTCGCCGCACTTCGTGCCCTTCATGAGCGCGGGCTCGTCGCCGCGGCGCGGCGTCTCGAGGATGCCCATCTCCTGCTTCGGGTAACCGTTCTCGTCCAGCACCCCGAGCATCGAGTAGCGGTGGATCACGAGGCGGGCGAGGTAGGCGACCGTCGAGGGCCAGTTCTGCTGGCGGCGCTGGCCGGGCACGAAGGCCATGAAGTCGCCCAGGGGCTCGGAGTAGTCGAGGAGCTTCCGGAGCTTCATGCCGATCCACGCCGGGTCCATCACGCGCATGTCGAGCGAGAGGAGCTTGGCGAGGCCGTCCAGCGCCCGCGGGTAGTGCCCCGAGAGCCACATCGAGTAGGGGCGCGTGCCGCCGTCGGGCATGTGCATCTCCTTCAGCCCCATCACGAACTCCTCGCCGGAGGCGGGGTTGGCGATGTCCACGGTCCAGGCGAGCGTGCCGTCGGTGCCGGTGCGCGGCTCCTCGAGGCTGAACATCGCGTCGAGCAGCGGCGAGGCGCCCGCGTCGTCGAAGGCCTTGAGCGCCTCGCAGCGCCAGCGCACGACCTGCCCGAGGGCGGAGACCATGCTCGGCACGCGCTTCTTCTCGCCGTGCGGCGGCATGCGCATGTCGAAGCCGTCGTCGCCCACCGTGAGGGCGAGCGCGTCGAGCTTCATCTTGAGCCAGGCGCGGTCGTTGGCGCGCATGTCCATGGAGAGCGTCTTCGCCACCGCCCCCAGGCCGCGCGGCTGCTCGGCGCCGTTCACCCAGACCTCGAACGGGAAGGCGTGGTGGGTCTCGTTCTCCACGTGGCCGATGAAGAGCGCGAACTTGCCCTCGGGGGAATCGACCATGTAGGTCCACGCCGGGTTGCCGTCGGGCAGCTCCGGGCGCCCCGGCCAGCGCAGGCTCGCGAGCACCGGCTCGGGCAGCGTCTTGATGGCGAGGCGGCGGTTCATCGCGTCCACGGGCGCCTGCGCGGCGGCGGCCTGCGCCTTCGCGGGCTCCGCGGAGAGCACGGCGCCCAGCACGCTGTTGGGCCGGTAGGTGGCGAGCCCCTTGAGCCCCGCCTTCCACGCCGAGAGGTAGAGCCCCTCGAACTCGGAGTAGGGGTAGTCCTCGGGCACGTTCACCGTCTTGGAGATGCTGGTGTCGATGAAGGGCGCGACCGCGGCCACCATCGCCTTGTGCGCCTCCGCGGAGATCTCCAGCGCGGTGACGAACCACTCCGGCAGCTTCGCCTCCTCGCCGTAGAGGAAGCGGAAGAGGCGGAAGGCGTGGTCCTCGACGCGGAACTCCTTGTGCGTGCCGTCGGCCATGCGCTTCTTGCGCGTGTAGGTCCAGGAGAAGGGCGGCTCGATGCCGTTGGAGGCGTTGTCGGCGAAGGCGAGCGAGATCGTGCCCGTGGGCGCGATCGACAGGAGGTGGGAATTGCGGATGCCGTGCTTGCGGATCTTCTCCTTCACCTCGGCCGGCAGGCGCGAGGCGAAGTTGCCGCCGGAGAGGTAGAGGTCGGCGTTGAAGAGCGGGAAGGCGCCGCGCTCGCGGGCGAGCTCGACGCTCGCCTCGTAGGCGCGGTCGCGCATGAACTCCGTGATCCGCGCGCCCATCGCGCGGGCCTCGTCGGTGTCGTAGGCGAGCCTGAGCATGAGGAGCGCGTCGCCCAGGCCCGTGTAGCCCAGGCCCACGCGGCGCTTGCTCGCCGCCTCCTTGCGCTGCTGCGGGAGCGGCCACGGCGTCACGTCGAGCACGTTGTCGAGCATGCGGGTGGAGACGTCGATCACCTTGCCGAAGGCCTCGAAGTCGAACGCGCAGTTGTCGTCGAAGGGGTTCTTCACGAAGCGCGCGACGTCGATGGAGCCCAGGCAGCAGCAGCCGTAGGCGGGAAGGGGTTGCTCGGCGCACTGCCCCGTCACGAGGCCGTTGAAGATCACCGTGTTCCGGTCCGGCTGCGTGGTGTCGTACACGGCCTCGCGGCCCGCGGGCTCGATGGAGGCGATCTTCGTCACGAAGCGCTGCGTCTTGCGCAGGACCTTGTCCGCGGCCCACGCGCGGAAGCGCTCGTTCTTGGCCGGCAGCAGGAAGCCGATCTCGTCCATGAAGACGTTGCGCGATTCGCCCTCGATGATCAGCTCGAAGAGGTCGCGGCAGGGGTACGGGCGCTGGCCGCCACGGCCGTCCGGCAGGTCGCGCGCGCCCGCTTCACGGCGGGGGTGGATGCGGCTCAAGATGCCGAAGTTCGCGAGAAGGACCTGCACGTCCTGCAGCAGGGGGCGCTCGACCGAGGAGAGCCGGATCGAGCAGGTGTTGCCGCCGGTGGAGGTATTGACCGTCCCGTCGGCCTGGAACAGGGCGCGCAGGTAGCCCTTGACGCAGGCTTCCGTCCCACGCCACACGATTTCCGGCACGCGCAGCTTGTTCGTGCGGTTGAAGCCCAGGGCCTCCAGGGCGCGCGCCAGCAGGACGGAACGGATGAAGACGAGGTTGCGTTCCGGCACCGCGACGGGTGCGACCGGAAAGTCCCGCCGCTGCAGGTTCATCGCCGCCGCGAGCGAGTTCACGGTGGCCGCCACCTGCCCGGCGAGCGCGCGCTCCTCGTTCCACAGCGTGACCACGGCCGCTTCCTGTCCCTTGCCGCGGTTCGTGAAGTGCCCGTCCCCGGCGATCAGGCCGAGCAGGACGCCGAGCGGCTCGCTGCCCTGCGGCCCGAACTGTCCCTTGCCCGCCTGGATCCAGAGTTCGTCACCGGGCTTCAGGTCGCGAAGGGCGATCTTGCCGCGGGACGTGTAGAAGTCGTGCCACTCGGTGGCCTTCACCTCGAAGCCGGCCTCGGTCGTCACCTTGAAGACCTCGGCGTCGCGGGAGGTCATGAAGGCCTTCTTCGCCTTGCGCGTCGTGGTGCCGCGTTCCCCGGCGCCCAGCGCGCGGTTGTCCACGGTCACCTCGAGGTCGTAGCGGTCCTCGTGCAGCTCCCCGATCGGCACCATGCCGTGCTGCGTGGCGAGGCGCGTGTCCCAGGTGACGCAGGGGTTCGTCGCCTCGATCGCCTCGCAGTAGTAGAGGTTGTTGTCGCGGTTGATGCGGTCGAGGAAGAGGATGCCCGGCTCGGCGTGGTCGTAGGTCGAGCGCATGACCTGGTCCCACAGGTCGCGCGCGC
>CALEJW010000132.1 GCA_937898635.1 uncultured Pseudomonadota bacterium
AACTCTGCCGTTAGTCGTCACCCGACAAACCACTGCCCAACACATGCGCTTCCTACTTCTTTGCTTGGCGCTCGCCTGGTCTCATGCCAGCCTGGCGCAAACAGCGGCCAACTCCAGCCCGGCTCCCGCGAAGATCCTGCTTCTCGGCCTCTTCCACTTCGACAACCCGGGCCTCGACGCCGTCAAGTACAAGCCCATCGACGTCCTGCGAGCGGAGTCACAGGCCTACCTTGTCGGCCTGGCCGAGCGTCTCGCGCGCTTTGCTCCAACCAAAGTGGTCCTGGAGTTTCCCCAGGCGAGGGAAGAGGCGATCAATCGCCGATACGCTGAGTACTTGGCCGGGAATCCCGACTTGCCCAGGAACGAGATCTATCAGTTGGGATTCCGCATTGCCCGCCTTGCAAATCTCAAGCACGTCCATGGCTTCGATACCCAGGCACCACCCCAGGAAGTGAAGCTTTGGGGGTACTTGTCGCAGGAGCCGGACGCCAACGCCAAGTTGATGGAGTTGATCGGGGCGGAGTCGCGCAGACTTCAAGCGCTGCATGAAACCAGGACACTGCGGGAGATCCTGCTCTCGAGCAACACGGAGGAAGCGGATAGGCGCAACAAGGGTTTCTACATGCTCCTCAACCCGGTTGGAGCCGGCAATGGCCTCTTCCACGGGGCGGATGCATCCGCCAATTGGTGGCATCGGAACCTTCGCATGTATGCGCTCCTGCAGCGCCATGCCGCGCCTGGGGAACGAGTGCTGGTCATCGCGGGTTCGGGTCACACCGCAATACTCCGGGACTTCCTGCGCGCCGACGCCGAGCGCGTTGAAGAAGACGTGCTGAGCTACTTCTAGGCCGTGACGCCTGACTCCTCGCTCAAGCGGAGCGCAAAGGCAGGACGCCCGCTTGGCTCGAACGGTTATGCGCTTGACCGCAACGCAGCCACCTCGCCCTCCAACTCCGCGATCCGCTCCCGCATCCCCTTCGCAGCCGCCTCCATTTCCGCGAGCGTGAACCGCGGCGTGATGTGCTGCGGGCAGTTCCAGTCGAACGCCTCGACGTCGATCACGGCGACGCGCTCCACCCGCGCCCGGTAGTCGGGCAGCTCGACGGCGAACACCAGCTCCGGGTCCGCCTCCTCCAGGGACTGGAACGACATCCGGCCGAAGAGCTTCAGGCGGCGCTTCTGCCGGTAGTCCATGACGATGAGCGCCACCCGGCCGTCGCGGGACGCATTGCCCGCGGAGACGTACTGCCGGTTGCCCGCGAAGTCGGCGAAGGCGAGCCGCGTGGGCGAGATCACCTTGAGGAAGCCGCTCGGGCCGCCGCGGTGCTGGACGTACGGCCAGCCGGTTTCACTGACGGTGGCCATGAAGAAGCTGTCCGCCCCGGCGAGCATCTCGACTTCGTGCGGGCCGAGCCCTTCGCCGGGCGCGGTCCCGCCCTGCGCCCGCGCATAGGCGGCGCGCGAGCCGTGCCGGTCCTGGAGGGCCTGCACGCCGGGCGTGAACGCGATCTCGGCGAAGGACTTCATCTCTTGGCCTCCTCAGGCGGCCAGGCTCGCACGCGAACCGAGCAGCTCGACTTTCGGGAAGTCGATGTCCACCTGCATCGCCTTGCCCAGGACGTTGGTGAAGAAGTTGAGCACGACGACCGCGATGATCTCGAGGATCTGCGCGTCCGTGAGCCCTGCGGCACGCGCCGCTTCGAACTCGGCGGTGGTGAGCTCGCCGCGGTTGTCGTTGAGCGCGCGGGCGAAGGCGACCCCTGCCGCGGCCTTGGCGTCGCCCGAGGTGCCCTGCCGGTTCAGGAGCATCTCGGAAGCCGAAAGGCCCGCGTGCCGGCCGATCGCGGTGTGCGCGGACACGCAGTACTCGCACCCGTTGCCCTCGGCGACGGCGAGCGCGATGCGCTCCTGCGTGGCCTTGTCGAGCGAGAAGGCGCCGGCCGCGCCGTACAGGCCCAGGAAGCCTTCCAGCGCCTTGGGCGCGTTGGCCAGGACACGGATGAAGTTGGGGGTGACGCCCAGCTTGGCCTGCACGGCATCCAGCAGGGCGCGGGCTTCGCCGGTGGCGGTTTTCGGATCGACGATCGGCAATCGGGACATGGGGAATCTCCTGTTCGGCAGCCGACCCATTCGGCTGGCTCGAGGCGCAGGATGAGTGATGCCGAAAGCTGAATAAATGGCTTCTCTTGCACTTGATTCGTGCGCCGTTTGCATAAATACTCCGCGCATGGACAAGCTCCGCGCCATGCAGGTCTTCGTGCGAATCGTGGAATCGGGCAGCCTCACCGCGGCGGCGGAGGCGCTCGGCCAGTCCGTGCCCTCGGTCGTGCGCTCGCTCGCGGCCCTGGAACGCGAAGTGGGCGTGCGCCTCATCAACCGCACGACTCGCCGTTCCTCGCTCCCGGACGAAGGGCGCGAGTACTACGAGCGATGCCGGCGCGTGCTCGCCGAGGTCGAGGCGGCCGACTCGGCGCTTTCCACGCGCAGGGCAGAGCCCCGGGGGCGCCTGCGGCTCACCGCGCCGGCCACCTACGGGCGCATGCACGTCGCGAAGGTCGTCGCGGAATACGCCGCGAAGTACCCGAACGTGGAAGTGGAATTCCTGCTGCTCGACCGCGTCGTCGATCTCGTGGAGGAAGGGGTGGACGCGGCCATCCGCATCTCCCACCTGCCCGAGTCGTCGCTCGTGGCCGTCCGGCTGGACGAGACGCGCCGCGTGCTGTGCGCGTCCCCCGCCTACCTCAAGCGCGCCGGAACGCCGAGGAAGCCCGCCGACCTCGCCAGCCACCCGGGCGTGCTGTTCACGGGCCTCACCAAGGGCAACGAGTGGACGCTGGGCGGCAAGCCGCCCGCGCGCGTAAGCGTCCGCCCGGTCCTGCGCACCAACGACCTGCAGGTCGCCGTGGACGCGACCCTGCGCGGGCTCGGCTGCGGCCAGTTCCTCTGCTACCAGGTCGAGGCGCTCGTGGCGAGCCGGAAGCTCGTGCGCATTCTCGG
>CALEJW010000133.1 GCA_937898635.1 uncultured Pseudomonadota bacterium
TTCCTGCTGCTGATCGGCGTGCTCCTCATCGCCGACGGCTTCGGCCTGCACGTGCCGAAGGGCTACATCTACTTCGCGCTCGCCTTCTCGGTCGCGGTGGAGACGCTCAACCACTGGGTCCGGCGCCGGCGCAAGCGGGCGGCGGCCGCCTGAGCGGCCGCGCGGACGCCATGAAGACCGGCATCGATCCCCGGGCCCTCACGAAGGAGCTCCTCGCCTTCAACACCATCAACCCGCCGGGGATGGAGCGCGCCTGCGCGCGGCACCTGGGCGCCATTCTCGAGGCCGCGGGGTTCCGCACCGCCTACCACGAGTTCGCGGAGGCGCGAACCAGCCTCGTCGCCGAGATCGGCGGCGACCCGAAGCGCCCGCCCATCTGCTTCACCGGCCACATCGACACCGTGCCGCTGGGGGCGAAGCCGTGGACGAAGGACGCGTTCTCCGGCGCCACCGACGGCGACCGCCTGTACGGGCGCGGCTCGACGGACATGAAGAGCGGCATCGCGGCCTTCGTGGCCGCCGCCGTGGAACTGGCGCCGCTCCTGGCGAAGAGCCCCGGCGTGGTGCTGGTCATCACCGCGAGCGAGGAGATCGGCTGCGAGGGGGCGAAGTTCCTGACCGACGCGAAGCTCCTCGACCGCGCCGGCGCCATCGTGGTCGCCGAGCCCACGGCCAACTATCCCTACGTGGGTCACAAGGGCCTCGTGTGGTTCGAGATCGAGACCACCGGCGTCACGGCCCACGGCTCCATGCCGGAGGTGGGCGAGAACGCCATCAACAAGATGGCCCGCGTGATCGGCGACCTGGAGCACTTCCGCTTCCCGGTGGACTCGCACCCGGTGATGGGCAACCCCACGCTCAACGTGGGCACCATCCGCGGCGGGCTCAACACGAACTCCGTGCCCGACAGCGCGAAGATCACCGTGGACATGCGCACCGTCCCCGGCATCGACCACGGCCACCTCTGCCATTCCCTCGAGGCGCTCCTCGGGCCCCGCGGCGCGACGGTGAAGCCGATCGTGGACACGCCCTCGCTCTACACGGAGCCCGAGGCCGCGTGGGTGCAGGAGGTCTTCGAGGTCTGCACGCCTTTCCTCGGCGCGCGCCCGACGCCGAAGACGATCACCTTCTCGACCGACGGCGCCTACCTCAAGCAGGCCTACGGCGGGCCGCCCGCGGTGATCCTCGGCCCCGGCGAGCCGAAGCTCGCGCACCAGACGGACGAGTGGTGCTCGATGGCGAGGATCGAGCAGTCGGTGGACGCCTTCGCGACGATCATGCGCCGCTGGTGCGGGGTGTAGGCGCTCGCACGATGGAACCGCCGCCCGACTCCCAGCCCCCGTGCCTGAAGGCGGCCGGGTGGCTCCTGGCCGCCTTTCTCTTCGTCCTGCCCTTTTCCTCCAGCGCCGCGCTGCGCAACGCCTTTCTCGGGCTCGCGGTGCTGGCGCTCGCGTGCGCGGGGGCGAAGGGCGGCCTCGCCCGGCCCCGGTTCCCGCCCTGGCGCGTGCTCGTCCCGATGCTCGCCTACGGCGCGTGGTGCGCGGCCTCCGTCGCGTGGAGCGTGGATCCCGCCTACTCGCGCGGCGAGCTCCGCCCGGGGCTGCTCTATCCCCTGATCGCGTTCCTCGCCTTCTTCGCGGCCACCGCGAGCCTCGAGGCGATCGACCGCTGGGCCTGGAGCCTCTCGGCCGGGCTCGCGGGGCTCGGCATCATGGCCGTGGCGGAGGTGGTGCTCCACGGCTGGTGGGACCCGCAGCGCTGGCACGGCGACGTGGGCTTCTACGCGACCCACGTGGTGCTCGCGATGCCGCTCCTCGCCTGGGCCTTCCTCAGGTCCGCGCCCGGCGCGCTCTTCGCGAGGGCCGCGCTCGCCGCGTCCGCCCTCCTCACGCTGCTCGCGACCTCCTGGAACGACAACCGCATCGCCTGGATCGCGCTCGCCGCGATGACGGTCCTCGCGGTGTTCCTCCTGCGCGAGCGCCTCGCGGGACCGTGGCGCGCCTGGATCCTCGGCGGCACGGCGGCGGCGGTGCTCGCCTTCGCCGCCCTCTTCCTGCTCGCGGTCGAGCAGCGCGCCGAACGCCTGCAGGGGACCGAGTTCGCCGAGGAGGCGCAACTCGCCCACGACCCGCGCCCGGCGCTCTGGGACTACGCCGCGAGGCGCCACGGCGAGGCGCCCTGGGCGGGCTTCGGCTACGGGCGTGACATCCTGCGCCTGGAGTTCCGCACCGGGGTCACGCCGGGCGTGGACAACCCGCGCCACACGCACGCGCACAACACGCCGGTCAACGTGCTCCTCCAGGGCGGCATCGTGGGGCTCGCGCTCTTCGCGTGGATGGCGGCGGCCCTCGTCCGCGAGATGGCCGCGGGACTTCGCGCGGGCACCTCGCGCAAGTTCGCCGCCGTCCTCGGGCTCGTGCTGGTCGCGGGATTCGCGATCCGCAACATGACCGACGACTTCCTCGTCCGCCACAATGCGCTCCTCGCCTGGTCCCTCGCCGGCGCGGTGCTCGGGGCGCTGCGGGGCGCGGCTACTTCCGCCAGAACGCCGGCGTGAAGAGCACGATGATCGCGAAGAGCTCGAGGCGCCCGAGGAGCATCGTCATCGTGCAGACCCACTTCTGGAAGTCGGTGAGGGAGCCGTAGGTCGAAGCGGGCCCCACGACGCCGAGCCCCGGGCCGAGGTTGTTGATCGAGGCGAGGACGGCGGAGACCGCGGTCACGATGTCCAGTCCGCTCGCCATGAGCAGCATCATCGTCACGATGACGGTCGCCCCGTACATGAGCATGTAGGCGAGCACCGCGAAGATGAGGTTGTTGTCGATGACGCGGCCCTCGACCTTCACTTGCACCACGGCGGCCGGGTGGACGATGCGGGTGAGCTCGCGCACCGCCTGCTTGAAGAGCACCACCGCGCGGATCATCTTGATGCCCCCGCCCGTGGAGCCCGCGCTCGCGAGGAAGCAGGAGAGGAACAGCATGAGGGCCGGCGCGAACACCGGCCACTGCGAGTAGTCCGTCGAGGAGTAGCCCGTCGTCGTCCCCACGGACACCACGTTGAAGACCGCGTGGCGCATCGCGGTGACGAGGTCCGGGTAGATCCCCTGGCCCCACAGGTGCATCCCGACCATGAACGTCGCGGCGCCGGCCCAGAGCGCCACGCGCCTCGCCTCCGGGTCGCGGCCGTAGGCCACCACGCTCCTTCCCCGGAAGGCGAGGAAGTGCACGGTGAAGTTGACGGCGGAGAACAGCATGAAGACGACCGCCACCGCCTCGATGAGGGGCGAGTTGAAGTAGGCGAAGCTCGCGTCGTGCGAGGAAAACCCGCCCAGCCCCACGGTCGTGAAGGCGTGCATGAGGGAGTCCGCCCCGTCCATCCCCGCGAGCTTGTAGGCGCCGGCGCAGGCCGCGGTGAGCGCGAAGTACACGAGCCAGAGGCCCTTGGCCGTCTCCTCGATGCGCGGGGTGAGCTTCGCGTCCTTCATGGGGCCCGCCATCTCGGCGCGGAAGAGCTGGCTGCCGCCCACGCCGAGGAGCGGCAGGATCGCCACCGCGAGCACGATGATGCCCATGCCGCCCAGCCAGATCATCATCGTGCGCCAGATGTTGAGCGAGACCGGCAGGCTGTCGAGCCCCGTGAGGATCGTGGCGCCGGTCGCGGTGAGCCCGGAGACGCACTCGAAGTAGGCGTCGGTGAAGCTGAGCTCCGGCAGGTGCGCGAGGAGCGGCATCGTGGCGAAGGCCGGGAGCACCGTCCACACCAGGGCCACCAGGAGGAAGCCGTCGCGGGGCTGGATCTCGCGCCGGTGGCGACCGCGCGTGCCGAGGTAGAGCACGAGCCCGGTGACGAGCGTCACCGCGAGCGCCTCCATGTAGTGGCCGTGGGCGCCGTCGCGCAGGAAGTGCGAGGCGGCGTAGGGCACCGCCATGCTCGTGCCGAAGAGCATCAGCACGACGCCGACCACGTTCACGACCGGCGCCACCCGCTCCATGACGGAGAGCCGGCGGATCTTCCTCAGGACGAGGGGCTTGGCGAGGCGCTTCACGGGCGATCGCGGCTCGCGGCGCTCAGAAGAAGCCCACGCCGACCTCGAAGAGCTTCTCCACCTTCGGGATCATGCGCTTCTGGGTGAGGAAGACCACGACGTGGTCCTCGGGCTCGATCACGTGGCCGTCGTCCTCGGCGACGATGGCCTTGCCCTCGCGGATGATGCCCACGATGCTCGCGCCCGGCGGCAGGTCGATCTCGCGGATGCGCCGGCCGATCACCCGCGAGGTCTTCCGGTCGCCGTGGGCGATGAGCTCCAGCGCCTCGGCCCGGCCGCGCCGCACGCTGTGCACCGCCACCACGTCGCCGCGGCGCACGTGCTCGAGCAGGGTGCCGAGGGTCGCGAGCGCCGGCGAGATCGCGATGTCGATCTGCCCGCCCTGCATGAGGTCGCCGTAGGCGCGGCGGTTGATGAGGGCGATCACGCGCCGCGCGCCCATCCGCTTGGCGAGCAGCGCCGACATGATGTTCGCCTCGTCGTCGTTGGTGACGGAGACGAAGAGGTCCGTGTCCTCCACGTTCTCGTCGGAGAGGAGGTCCTCGTTGCTCACGTCGGCGTTGAGCACGAGCGCGGAGGAGAGCTGCCCGGCGAGGTATTCGCAGCGGCGCTTGGAGGCCTCGATCACCTTCACGTTCACCTGCGACTCCAGGGCGCGCGCGAGCCGCAGGCCGATGTTGCCGCCGCCCGCGATGATCACGCGCTCCACCGGCCGGTCGGCGTGGCGCATGTGGCCCATCACCTTGCGGATGTCGCCCGCGGCCGCGACGAAGAAGAGCTCGTCGCCGGCCTGCACCACGGTGTCCGGCGCGATGTCGAGGGGGCGGTCGTTGCGGTAGATCGCGGCGACCTTCACCTCCACGTCCGGGAGCATCCCCTCGAGGTCCCGCAGCGGGTGGCGAACCATCGGGCCGCCCTCGAAGGCGCGCACCGCGACGACGTTTATCTTGCCCTCCGCGAACTCCACCACCTGCAGCGCCTCGGGAAACTCGATGAGGAGCTCGATGTACTCCGTGACGATCTGCTCGGGGCAGATGGCGTGGCTCACGGAGAAGCAGCCTTCCCCGAGGAGCTCGGGGTGGGACTCGAACCAGGTGGAGCGGATCCGCGCGATGCGCGTGGGGATGTTGAAGACCGCGTGGCCCACCTTGCAGGCGACGAGGTTCGTCTCGTCGCTCGCGGTCACCGCGAAGAGCATGTCGGAGTCGGCCGCGCCCGCCTCGGCGAGGATCTCGGGGTGCGCGGCGTTGCCCGTGACGGTGCGCAGGTTGAACTGGCCCTGCAACTCGCGCAGCCGGTCGGGGTTGGTGTCCACGACCGTCACGTCGTTCTTCTCGGAGACGAGGCTGCCGGCCACGCTGGCGCCGACCTGGCCGGCGCCGAGGATGAGGATCTTCAATTTCTCGCGGGTCCCGGGTGGAGGTTGGCGGCAATTCTACGCCCGGCGGCGGCGCCTACAGCGAGGCGATGAGCTTCACCGCGAGGGCGAGGAGGAAGAGGGCGAAGATCTTCTTCAGGATCCCCACGGGCAGGCGGTGCGCGAGCCGCGCGCCCCAGGGCGCCACGAACACGCTCGTCACGGAGATGCCCAGGAGCGCGGGCAGGTAGACGTAGCCGACGGTCCAGGGGGGAAGCGAGGGCACCGTGAGTCCCGCGGCCACGTAGCCGAGCGTGCCCGCGACCGCGACCACCAGGCTGATCGCCGCCGAGGTGCCGATCGCCGAGCGGAAGGGCACGCCCCACCAGGTCATGAAGGGCAGCGAGATCATCGCGCCGCCGACGCCCACCAGCCCCGAGACGCCGCCGATCAGCACGCCGATGGCGGCGAGCCCGGCGCGGCCGGGCAGGGGCCGCTCGCCGGAGGGCTTGAGGCCGAAGAAGATCTGCGCCGTCACGTAGAAGACGAAGGCGAGGAAGAAGTACTTGAGGAAGGCCACCGGCGTGACCCGCGCGATCGCCCCGGCCGCGAGGCCCGCGAGCGCGATCCCCGGCGCCACGGCCCGCACGAGGTCGGCGCGCACGGCGCCGTGGCGGCGGTGCTCGCGCGCGCTCGAGGCGGAGGCGGGGATGATCACGGCGAGCGAGGTGCCGAGCGCGAGCGGCATCACGTTCTCCGGGGAGAAGCCGAAGGCGAGGAACACGAGGCCCAGGATCGGGACCGTCATCGCGCCGCCGCCGATGCCCAGCAGCCCCGAGAAGAACCCGACGAAGACGCCGAGCCCCGCGTAGGTGAGCCAGGTCAGCGCCTCACCGGGCATCGGAAGCGAGCAGCCCGGTGACGAGCTCCCATTCGCCGGGCGTGACCGGCGTGATCGACAGGCGGTTGCCGCGGCGAAGGACCACCATCGACGCGAGCCCGGGGTGCGCGCGCAGCTCCTCCAGCGAGAGGAGCCGCGTCTTCTTCACGAGCTTCACGTCCACCAGCATCCAGCGCGGGTTGTCCCGCGTGGACTTCGGGTCGTGGTAGGGGCTGCGGGGGTCGAACTGCGTCTCGTCGGGGTGCGCCTTGCCCGACACCTTCGCGATTCCCGCGATGCCGGGCACCGCGCAGCTCGAGTGGTAGAAGAGCACGCCGTCGCCCACGCGCATCGCGTCGCGCATGTAGTTGCGCGACTGGTAGTTGCGCACGCCGAACCAGGGGGTGGACTTTCCGGGGGCGCGGGCGAGGTCGTCGATCGAGAACTCGTCCGGCTCCGACTTCATGAGCCAGTAGGACATGGAGGGCGGGAAAGGGAAGCGATTCCCTGCGGTGTTCGTCCGGGCCGCACGCTCGAACCCACAGGTTCAAGGCGGTCGCTCACCGAGTGCCGCAGGTACGTCCGCTTGGGACGCGCACAATAGCACTCATCGGGCGAGCGTCCATGCTTTACAGATTATCGGCTCGAAGCTGTAAGCCCGGACGAACACCGCAGGAAACCGAAAATGGGGTCAGGTTCATTTTTCGCCCCGCCCTCGACGACGCGAAAAATGAACCTGACCCCATTTTCCGTGCCGCTAGAAGAGCTTGTCCTGGCCGGCGGCGAGCGCCGAATCCAGAGTCTCCTGCATGGCGGCGATTCTACGCTCAATGTCCGCACCGTCAACGGAAACGCCGGCTGTCGCGGGCTTCTTCGCGAGGTACTCGTGGGCGATATTGAGCGCGGCCATGATCGCGATGCGCTCGTTGCCGGTGACCTTGCCGGAATCGCGCAGCTCCTTCATGCGCCGGTTGAGGAAATCCACCGACACCTGCAGCTGCGCCTCCTCGCCCTCGGGGCAGGCCACGCGGAACTCGCGTCCCAGGAGCAGGATCGGGAGTCCCTTTTCGCGCGATCTTGCGGCCTCGTCGTTCAACCCTCGGTCTCCGGGATCTGCTTCAGCAGCGCTTCGATGCGGGCCTTGGCGGCCGCGAGCTTCTCCGCGAGGCGCGCGTTCTCGTCCGTCCGGGCCGCCAGGAGCTGGCGCAATTCACGCCCCTCGTCCCGCAACTGCTTGAGCTGCAGGACGGCTTGTTCGACCTTCGCTTCGAGGGCGGAAAGCTCGGCATCCATTCGCGCACATTATTGGAAAAGCGGTTGCCGGTCAATGTGTAAGCATCTATTTTGAAAGTGATTTCGAATGTAACGATTGGCCTTTCGCCCGGCGCGGGCTTATGATCGCGCCTGCCCTCGGGTGTCCGGGAAGCCGGTGAAAGGCCGGCGCTGCCCCCGCAACGGTAAGCCAGTGTGGACCTCCCCCCCAGCCACTGGGGCCTTCGGGCCTCGGGAAGGCGGTGGTCAAGTCTGGCGAGCCCGGAGACCGGCCCGACGGCAACGGCCCCGAAAGGGGGAATGAAACCCAAGAGCCTGCGGGGACGCTGGCTCGCCCGGACCTGGAAAAACCTCGATGAAAACCTCGCCATTGGCCGGCCTTGCCGCCGCCGCCGCATTGGGCGCGCACGCCCAGACCCTTCCTCCCACGCCCGCCCCCTCCCTCGCCTTCCAGCCCCTCGACGCGATGGTCGTCACCGCCATCCGCAGCCCGCAACGCGCCAACGAGGCGCTCCGCGACGTGGAAGTGATCACGCGCGAGGACATCGACCGCGCCGGGCCCGTCTCCCTCGCCGAGCTCCTGCAGCGCCGCGCCCTCGTGGAGTTCCGCGGCACCGGCGGGGCGGGCCAGCCCGCGGGGCTCTTCCTGCGCGGGGCGAACGCCGGCCAGACGCTGGTGCTCGTCGACGGCCTGCGGGTGAGCTCCGCGACGGTGGGCACCACTTCCATCGAGAACCTGCCGCTGGAGCTCATCGAGCGCATCGAGGTGGTGAAGGGGCCGCTCTCGAGCCTCTACGGGCCCGACGCGATCGGCGGCGTGGTGCAGGTCTTCACGCGCGCGGGCGCGAAGCCGCGGCTCTTCGCCACCGCGGGGTACGGCACCGACGCCGACTCGCGCCTTGCCGCGGGCTTCACCGCGGTGGAGGGCAGGACCACCGTTTCCTTCTCCGCGGGCGGGCGGCGTGTGGATGCGGCGAGTGCCACGAACGCACGCGCTTTCTGCCACGACCCGGACCGCGACCGCTACGACAACGCCTACGCGAACCTCCAGGCGCAGGGCCGGCTCACGCCCACCGAGACCCTCACCCTGTCGGGCTTCACGAGCCGCGGCCGCGCGCGCTATGACGGCTGCCCCGACGCCCAGGGCAACTTCGCGAACGACCGCAACGTGCAGACGCTCTCCGGCCTGAGCCTCGCCTCTTCCATGGCCTACGCCGCCTGGTGGACGAGCCGCCTCACGATCGGCCAGGGCCGCGACGAGCTCTCGATCGAGGGCTACGACCCGGCGCGCTTCGAGACGCGCCAGGACCAGGCGGCCTGGGTGCACGAGATCGCCACCCCCGCGGGCAAGTTCCTCGCGGGCGTGGAGACGCTGCGCCAGAAGGTGCTCTCGCCCACCGCCTTCACGCAGACGCGACGCGACACGAATTCCTTCTGGGTGGCCCTCGACGAGTCCTGGCGCGGCTACCGCCTCGAGGCCTCCGCCCGGCGCGACGAGGACGACCAGTTCGGCGACCGCCAGACCGGCGCGGTGAGCACGGGCCTGCCCTGGAAGGGCGTGGGGCTCTTCACCGCGACCTACGGCCGGGGATTCCGCGCGCCGACCTTCTTCGATCTCTATGCCCCGTCCTCGGACTTCTACGTGCCCAACCCGGAGCTGCGCCCCGAGAGGAGCCGCAGCCGCGAGCTGGGTTTCCGGAGCGAGGACTTCGCGGGCTGGCGCCTGCGCCTCACCGGCTTCGACCACCGCATCGAGGACCTCATCACCTACGTCTTCCCCACGATGGCCAACGTGCGCCGCGCGCGCATCCGCGGGTTGGAGGCGACGGCGGAAGGCAGCCTCTGGGGCGTGGAGCTGCGCGCCTCGTTCGCCGCCCAGCGCCCGCGCGACGAGGACACGGGATTCCTGCTCCAGGGCAGGGCGAAGCGCTTCGGGCGCCTCGAGGCCTCGAAGGCGTTCGGCGCCTGGAGCGTCTCCGGCGGCGTCACGGCGAGCGACGAGCGCTTCGACTCGGCCAGCGAGTCGCCAGCCTCGCGCCTGCCGGGCTACGCCATCGCCGATGCCACCGTGACCTATGCCGTGGACCGGCGCTGGAAGCTGGAACTCGTCGCCTCCAACCTCTTCGACCGGCGCTACGAGCACACCGTCGGCTACGACGCCCCGCGCCGCGCCCTCCTCCTCAACCTGCGCTTCGAGGCGTCCTGACGAAGGGAAGCGTCCCCTTCATCTTCCCCCAAGCCGACGGCCGTTTGCTAATCTGGCGGCCATGGTCCCGGACCCGATCGGCGTCGACTCGCTGCGGCGCGTGCTGGTGGTGAAGCTTCGCCACCACGGCGACGTGCTCCTCGCCTCGCCGGTCTTCCGGGTGCTCGCGGCGAGGGCGCCGGAGGCGGAGATCGACGCCCTGGTCTACGCCGACACGCGCGACATGCTCGCCGGCCACCCGGCGATCTCCGTGGTCCACGGCATCGACCGCGAGTGGAAGCGCCAGGGCCTGCTCGTGCAGGCGCGCCGCGAGGCGGCCCTCCTCGCCGAGCTTCGCGAGCGCAAGTACCAGCTGATCGTGCACCTCACCGACCACTGGCGCGGCGCCTGGCTCGCACAGCTCCTGCGCCCGCGCTGGTCCGTCGCGCCCGCGCGCGGCGGCTGGGCCTGGAAGGCCTGCTTCTCGCACCGCTACGCGCTCACCCACGGCACGCCCCGGCACACGGTGGAGTCGAACCTCGACGCGCTTCGCCGCCTCGGGCTCTACCCGAGCGACGAGGAGAAGCGCCTCGTGATGGTGCCCGGCGAAGCCGCCGAGGCGAAGGTGGACGAGCTGCTCGCCGGGCACGGCCTCGCGCGAAAGGGCTTCCTGCTGGTCCACCCGACCTCGCGCTGGCTCTTCAAGGCCTGGACCGACGAGCGCAACGCCGAGCTCCTGCGCCGCCTCGCCTCCGACGGGCACCGCCTCGTGGTCACCGCCGCGCCGAACGCGCGCGAGCAGGCCATCGTGAAGCGCATCCTCGCGCGCGCAGGCGTCGCGGTGACGGACCTTTCGGGCGGCCTCACGCTGCGGGAGATGGGCGCCCTCGCCGCGCGCGCGCGCCTCTTCTTCGGCGTCGATTCCGCGCCCATGCACATCGCGGCGGCCATGGGCACGCCCGTCGTGGCGCTCTTCGGCCCGAGCGGCGAGCACGAGTGGGGGCCGTGGATGGTCCCGCACCGCGTCGTCGCGAGCGACTTCCCCTGCCGGCCCTGCGGCAACGACGGCTGCGGCGGCGGCAAGGTGAGCGAGTGCCTCGTGAAGCTGCCCGTCGAGCGCGTGCACGCGGCGATCAACGACCTCCTCGCGCAATCGTGAACCCGACCGTCCGGGGGCTGGGTACGAGCGGCCCCCGGGTGGCGCTGGTGCGAAGCCGGTTCGACGCCTTCGGCGGCGCCGAGCGCTTCGTGCAGTCGGCCATCGCCGCGCTCTCCGCCCAGGGCGCCACGCTCACGCTCGTGACGCGCCGCTGGCCCGACGGCGACGGCACGGCGATCGTGCTCGACCCCTTCTACCTCGGCAGCCTCTGGCGCGACCTCGGCTTCGCGCGCGCCGTCTGCGCGGAGCTCCCGAAGCGCCGCTTCGACCTCGTCCAGTCCCACGAGCGCATCGCCTGCTGCGACGTCTACCGCGCGGGCGACGGCGTGCACGCGGCCTGGCTCGCCGAGAGAGCGCGCGTGCAGTCCCCGCTCGCGAGGCTCGCCACGGCCCTCTCGCCGCACCACCGCTACCTCCTCGGCGCCGAGCGCGCCCTCTTCACCTCGCCGCGCCTGAAGGCCGTGATCTGCAATTCGGAGATGGTCCGAGGGGAGATCGCGGAACGCTTCGCCACGCCCGCCGACAAGCTCGTCCTCATCCGCAACGCCGTGGACGGCGCGCGCTTCCACCCGGGGCTTCGCGCGGAATTCGGCGAGGCCGTGCGCCAGCAACTCTCGCTGCCGCGTGGGGCGGCGGTATTCGCCTTCGTCGGCTCCGGCTTCCAGAGGAAGGGGCTGGAGGCCTTCCTGCACGCCCTCGCGCGAAGGCGCGAGCCCGGCTGGGCGATCGTCGCCGGCAAGGACAAGGACGCCTCGCGCTACCGCTCGCTCGCCGCCCGCCTGGGGATCGGCGAGCGCGTGCGCTTCACGGGCGGCGTCTCCGACGTGCGGCCCTACCTCGCCGCGGCCGACGCGTTCGTGCTGCCGACGCTCTACGACCCCTTCCCCAACGCCGCTCTCGAGGCGATGGCCGCGGGGCTCGCGGTGCTGACGAGCACGAAGTGCGGCGCGGCGGAGATCGTGCGCGAGGGCGAGAGCGGTTTCGTGCGCGACGCGCTCGACGCCTCCGGGCTCGCGCAGTGCCTGGACGCGCTCGATCCCGCGACCGCCCGGCGCATGGGAGAAGCCGCCCGGGACGCGGTGGCCGCGCTCACCCCGGAGGCCATGGCGCGCGAGTACCTCGCCCTCTACGAAAGGCTCCTCGCGGGCAAACTGGGATAATGCCGCGATGACCGCCCCGCAGCCCGACGGCCGCGCGCTCTACGCCCGGCTCCTGCAGCACGTGTGGCCCTACAAGGCCGCGCTCTTCGCCGCCATCGCGGCGATGGTGGTGGGCGGGCTTGCCGACGCGGCGCTCGTGAAGCTCACCGGCCCCCTGGTGAACGAGCTCTTCGTGAACCGCAACCGCGACCTCGCGATCCTCATCCCGCTGGGCGTGGTCGCGGTCTTCCTCGTGAGCGGGCTCGCGAGCTTCGCCTCGGGCTACCTCACGCAGTGGGTGAACAACAAGGTGATCCTGGACCTGCGCGGGGCGATGTTCGCCAACGTCCTGAGGCTTCCGCCCGCCGCGTTCGACGAGATCCCCACCGCGCGCCTGGTCTCGCGCTTCACGCACGACGTGACGCAGATCGCCTCGGCCTCCACGAGCGTGCTGGCCACGCTCGTGCGCGACACCGTCACCATCGCCGCCCTCCTCGCGATCCTGCTCTGGTCCAACTGGCGGCTCACGCTCATCACCTTCGTCGTGATCCCGCCGCTCGCGCTCGCCGTGCGCTACTTCAGCAAGCGCCTGCGGGAGACGAGCCGCGCGAGCCAGAAGGCCGTCGGCGGCGTGGCCGAGGTGCTCGACGAGGCGATCACCAACCAGCGCGTGGTGCGCGTCTTCGGCGGCCAGGCCTACGAGAGCGGGCGCTTCGCGAAGGCGGCGCAGCTCATCCGGCGCTTCAACATGAAGCAGGCCGCGGCGGCCGCGGCGACCGTGCCCGTGACCCAGCTCCTCGTCGCCTGCGCCGTGGCGGCCATCATCTACTTCGCCGCGGAGCAGGCCTTCGCGGGGCAGACGGACGTGGGCCGCTTCGTGGAGTTCATCGCCGCCACCGGCATGCTGCTGCAGCCCCTGAAGCGCCTGACCGGCGTGAACGAGCACCTGCAGCGCGGGCTCGCCGCCTGCGAGAGCGTCTTCGGCCTGATCGACGAGGCCCCCGAGGACGACCGCGGCACGGTCGTGCTCGAGCGCTCGCGCGGCGCGGTGCGCTTCGAGGCCGTCTCGCTCACCTACCGCACGGCCACGCAGCCGGCGCTCGACGCGATCAGCCTCGACATCGCTCCCGGCGAGACGGTCGCGCTCGTGGGCGCCTCGGGCAGCGGCAAGTCGAGCCTCATCCACCTGCTGCCGCGCTTCTACCACCCCACGGCCGGGCGCATCACCCTGGACGGCCACGGCCTCGAGGAGCTCACCCTCGCGAGCCTTCGCCGGCAGATCGCGCTCGTCTCGCAGAACGTGGTGCTCTTCAACGACACGGTGGCCGCGAACATCGCCTACGGGCAGGGCGAGCGCGCCGACGAGGCGGACATCGTCCGCGCGGCGGAAGCGGCCAACGCCATGGCCTTCATCCGCGAGCTTCCCGAGGGGCTCGCGACCGAGATCGGCGAGAACGGCGCCAAGCTCTCCGGCGGGCAGCGCCAGCGCATCGCCATCGCGCGCGCGATCCTCAAGGACGCGCCGATCCTGCTGCTCGACGAGGCGACCTCGGCGCTGGACACCGAGAGCGAGCGCGCGGTGCAGTCGGCGCTGGAGACGCTCATGCGCGGTCGCACCACCATCGTGATCGCCCACCGCCTGTCCACGGTGGAGAACGCCGATCGCATCGTGGTGCTCGCCCACGGGCGCATCGTCGAGGAGGGCACGCACGCTCGCCTCCTCGCCGCGGGCGGCGTCTACGCGGGCCTCTACCGCCTGCAGTTCGCCGGCGCCTAGGCCGTGGCCGGCGAGAGCCTGCGCATCCTGCACACGGAATCCTCGCTCGGCTGGGGCGGCCAGGAGATCCGCGTGCTCACGGAAGCCCGCGGCGTCGCGCGGCGCGGCCACGCGGTGACGCTCGCCGCGCCCGCCGAGTCGCGCATCTTCCAGGCGGCGCCCGCCTACGGGTTGGAGGCGGTGGCGATCCCCATCGCCCGGAAATCCCTCGGCGGGCTGCACGGGATGGTGGGGCTCGTGCGCGGCCGCGACTTCGACGTCATCAACACCCACAGCTCCACCGACAGCTGGCTCGCGGCCATCGCCGCCTGCTGCCTGCGCCGCGCCCCGCCGATCGTGCGCACCCGCCACATCTCCGCTCCCGTGCCGCGCAACTTCGCCACCCGCTGGCTCTACCGCTCGGCCACGCAGCGCATCGTAACCACCGGCGAGCGCCTGCGCCTGCAGGTGATCGAGGAGACGGGCGTGGAGCCCTCGCGCGTGGTGTCGATCCCCACGGGCATCGACCTCGAGCGCTTCCGCCCCGGCGACAAGGGCGAGGCGCGCGAGTCCCTCGGGCTCGCCCGCGAGGGCACCGTCATCGGCATCGTCGCCACGCTGCGCAGCTGGAAGGGCCACCGCTACCTCTTCGAGGCCTTCGCGGGGCTCCCCGACCGGACCGCCCGCCTCGTCGTGGTGGGCGACGGGCCGCAGCGCGAGGCCCTGGCGACGCTCGCGAAATCCCTCGCGATCGAGGCCCGCGTGCATTTCGCGGGGAACCGGGACGACGTGGCGCCGTGGCTGCGCGCCTTCGACCTCTTCTGCCTGCCGTCCTACGCGAACGAGGGCGTGCCCCAGGCGCTCATGCAGGCCATGGCCTGCGCTCTTCCCGTCGTCACCACGCCCGTGGGCAGCATCGGCGAGATCGTCCAGGACGGCGTGACCGGGCGGCTGGTGGCGCCCGAGGACTCGGCGGCCCTGCGCGTGGCGATCGGGGACCTCCTGCGCGATGCCCCGCTTCGCGAGCGCCTCGGCGGCGCGGCCCGCGACGCGGCGCTCGGCCGCTTCGGCGAGGAGCGCATGGTCGAGCGCATGCTCGAGGTCTTCACCTCGGTGGCGAGGATCGCGCGTGGGTGAGAGGTTTTCCACGCGCGCGGCGGTGGTCTCGCGCGCGCTCGCGCGGCGCCTGGGCGCGCCCGGGATCGGCAGGGCGCCCGCGGACCCGAAGCGGATCCTCGTCGCGCACCACCTGCTCCTGGGCGACACGATCATGCTCTCGCCGCTCCTCGCGAAGCTGCGCGCGAGCCACCCGGACGCCGCGATCGACATGACGGTGCCGCCGGCGATCCTGCCGCTCTACGCGACCCGGCCCTGGGGCGTGCGCGCGCTCGCCTTCTCGCCGCGGGATTCGTCCACCGTGGCGCCGCTCCTTCGCGAGGGGCCCTACGACCTCGCCGT
>CALEJW010000134.1 GCA_937898635.1 uncultured Pseudomonadota bacterium
GAATTCTCCGCCACCACGCCCTATCACCTCGCCGCCGGCGGCTCGACCTACCGCATCCGCCTGAACCGCATCGCGAAGAAGGGCGCCGACTGGATCAGGGCCCGCTTCGAGATCGAGGCGAAGGCCTGAGCCCGGCCCGCGCGCGGCGCATCGCCTTGGCGTCGGCCTGCAGCGGCCGGTAGACCTCCACGCGGTCGCCGTCGCGCAGCCGGTGGCCCGGGTCGCGCCGCCGGCCCCACACGCCCACGCGCGAGAGATCGATGCCGGGGTGGCGCTCGGCCACGCGGGCGGCGGCGAGGGCCTGCGCGAGGCTCGCGCCCTCCTCGAGCTCCACCTCGACCACGTCCTGCCCCGCGGCTTCGGCGACGGCGACGAGGATCCGCATCAGCCCTGCGCGGCCTTCGCGGCGCCGGGATCCTCCCGGGCGAGCCAGGCGGCGCGCTCCACGAAGCGGTCGACGATGGTCTCGAGGATCTGGCCGAAGACGGGCCCCATCACCTTCTCCAGCATCCGGCTCGAGAAGGCGTAGTCGATCGAGAACTCGATCGCGCAGCCGGCCTCGCCCAGCGCGCGGAAATGCCAGTGGCCGGCCAGCCGCTCGAACGGGCCGTCGGCGAGCGCGAGGTGGATCCACTCGGGCGGCTCGTTGCGGTTCGTCGTGGCGACGTGGCTCTTCACGCCGTGGAAGTCGATGTCGATCCGCGCCCGGGTCTCGGCGCCCGTGCGCCCGAACACCTCGACGCCGCTGCACCAGGGCAGGAAGGCCGGGTAGTCCTCGACCCGGTCCACGAGGGTGAACATGGCCCCGGCCGAGTGGGGAACGATGACCTTCCGGGTGACGGTGGGCATGGGACCGGCATTCTAAGGCGCGTCGCCGGTAGAATGCGAACCTCGCGGGCGCTTCCCGTGCCCCTTCCCGCCGCGCCCCCCGGCCCCGCCATGAGCATCGTCGAGAACCGCAAGGCCTTCCACGACTACTTCATCGAAGAGCGCCTCGAGGCGGGGCTCTCGCTCGAGGGCTGGGAGGTGAAGGCGATCCGGGCCGGGCGCGCGCAGCTGAAGGAGGCCTACGTGATCGTGCGCGGCGCCGAGGCCTTCGTGATCGGCATGCACGTGAGCGCGCTGCCCACCGCCTCGACCCACGTGAACCCCGACCCCACGCGCATGCGCAAGCTGCTCCTGCACGCCGCGGAGCTCGCCCGGCTCATCGGCAAGGTCGAGCAGCGCGGCTACACCCTCGTGCCGCTGAACCTCCATTACGCGAAGGGCCGCATCAAGCTCGAGATCGGGCTCGCCAAGGGCAAGAAGCAGCACGACAAGCGCCAGGCGGAGAAGGACCGCGACTGGGAGCGCGAACGCCAGCGGCTCCTGCGCAACGCTTCCTGACCCGCCTACCCAAGGGCCACTCCGGCCGGAGGGGTAACAGCCGTTTCATCCCGCGGTCGCCCATCGGGGTCATCCGCCCGGCCTACCATGGCCTCACGACACCGAGCCGCGCCGGCGGCGCGGGCGCCCACGAGGCGTCCCGTCGCGCGCGCGGCCACAAGCGAAGGAGGAGAGAAAATGCCTGCTCGGAAGATCCTGGTGCTGGGCGCCTCGTACGGCTCGCTCCTGGGCGTGAAACTGGCGCTCGCCGGCCACGACGTGAAGCTCGTCTGCCTGCCGGCGGAAGCCGCGCTCATCAATGCCGGGGGCGCGATCGTGCGCCTGCCCGTGAAGGGCCGCGAAGGCCTCGTCGAGGTGAACTCGCGCGACCTGCCCGGCTCCCTCACCGCCGACGGCCCGCAGTCGGTCGACCCGGCCGCCTACGACCTCGTCGCGCTGGCGATGCAGGAACCGCAGTACCGCTCGCCCGGCGTGCGCGAGCTGCTCGACGCGGTCGCGAAGTCGCGCGTGCCGTGCCTGTCGATCATGAACATGCCGCCGCTTCCCTACCTCCGGCGCGTTCCCGGCATCGACGCGGACCGGTGCGGCGACTGCTACACCGACGCGAGCGTCTGGGCGAGCTTCGATCCCCGCGACCTCACGCTCTGCAGTCCCGACCCGCAGGCTTTCCGCCCGCCCGACCAGCCGCTGAACGTGCTCCAGGTGCGCCTGCCGACCAACTTCAAGGCCGCGCGCTTCGACGCTGAGGCCCACACGGCACTGCTGCGCGGCCTCGCCTCCGACATCGAGGCGGCGCGCTTCGACACGGGGAAGGAGTTCCTCGAGCTGCCCGTGAAGCTCAAGGTCCACGATTCGGTCTTCGTGCCGCTGGCGAAGTGGGCGATGCTCCTCGCCGGCAACTACCGCTGCGTGCTCGCCGACACCGTGCGCCCGATCCAGGAGGCGGTGCACGGCGATCCTGCGGCCTCGCGCGCGGTGTACGACTGGGTGGTGAAGCTCTGCACCACGCTCGGCGCCGACGAAGCCGACCTCGTGCCGTTCGAGAAGTACGCGAACGCGGCGCTCTCCCTCGGGAGCCCTTCCTCCGCGGCACGCGCGCTCGCCGCCGGCGCCCAGTACATCGAGCGGGTGGACCGACTGGTGCAGGCCGTCGGCGCGCAGCACGGAATGCGCAACGCCTCCGTCGACGAGACCGTCGCCCTCGTGGACGCGTGGCTGGTGCGAAACCGCCGGAAGGGCTGAACCCCCGCCCCTCGCCGGCTCGCGCCTAGCGCGGGCCGGGCGCGAGCGTTCCGGGAAGGGGCGAGAGGGTCCGGAGGGTGCCCAGCTCGCGCGCGGCGAGCTCGGCCCATCGCCCGAAGAGCCGGCGAAAGTCGCGTTCGCTGTCCCCGGCGAAGGCGCGTTGCAGGGTGGGCGACTTCATCGTCCCGCGGTGATCGCGGATCCGGCCCAGCAGCTCGCCGCTGACCGAGTCGCGCACCTCCAGCTCCAGCGTGGCCTCGCCGGCCTGCGTCGTGTAGCTGCGCTCGATGCCCGTCGTCGTCGTGGAGGGCGCGCTCACCGAGAGGTCCACGACCCTCGGCGCGACCCGAAGGACGCCCTCCCCGGGAGAAGCGACGATCTCGTAGCCCGCGGCGCGGAAGGCCTCGGCCCACTCCACATCGAATCCGCTTTGCGCGGCATCGAGGAATGCGCGCGCGTCCGCCTCGCTCACCCGGCCCGAGAGCGTCGCGCCCCGCTCGTTCGCGTCGCGAAGCCACCCCTTGCGATAGGAGACGCGGGCGCCCTCGAGGAGAACCCGGGTGTAGGGCCGCAAGTCCGCGCGCGGCAGCAGGTAGGCCTCGTCGAGGCCGCGCAGCCGGACGGGGACCAGCCCGTCGGGGCGCGTCGCCGCAGGGGCGGCGGGGGCGAACAGGACCGGAATGGCAAAGGCAGCTGCGAAGAACGCGGCACGGAGGGTCGGAAACATGGAGCCTCCTTTCCCGGGACCGTCGGGGGACCCGGTCTCTGGTGCCGGGGCGGCGTCGCCGCGGGCCGGCGAGGGTGATGGGGTGGCTGATGGGATTCGAACCCACGACAACTGGAATCACAATCCAGGACTCTACCGCTGAGCTACAGCCACCATCGGTGAAACTGGCACGCCCGACAGGATTCGAACCTGTTACCCCCGGCTTAGAAGGCCGGTGCTCTATCCGGATGAGCTACGGGCGCTTTTCGATCCTGCAAGGGCGTGAATTCGGGTCGGGGTGGAGGGATTCGAACCCCCGACAACTTGCTCCCAAAGCAAGTGCGCTACCAGGCTGCGCTACACCCCGTCGGGCCTGTCCAAGGCGAGGGCGGATTATACGCGCCCCGCCTCGGGACCCACAACGAAGGCCGCGCGGACGCTACTCGGCCGCGCCGCCGCCGTTGCCCGCGGGCGCGGCGGCGGGCTCCTCGCGCCGGGCCGGCGGGTCGAGCAGCGCCTTCCTCGACAGGCGAACGCGGCCCTTGTCGTCGGCCTCGAGCACCTTCACCTTCACGATCTGGCCTTCCTTCAGGTAGTCCGAGACCGCGTTGACGCGCTCGTGGGCGATCTGCGAGATGTGGAGCAGGCCGTCCTTGCCCGGCAGCAGCTGCACGATCGCGCCGAAGTCGAGGAGGCGGATCACCGGGCCCTCGTAGACGCGGCCCACCTCCACGTCGGCGGTGATGAGCTCGATCCTGCGCTTGGCGTCCTCTCCCGCCTCCACCGACAGGCAGGCGATCGAGACGGTGCCGTCGTCCTCGATGTCGATCGTGGTGCCGGTCTCGCGCGTGAGCGCCTGGATGACGCTGCCGCCCTTGCCGATCACGTCGCGGATCTTGTCGGGATTGATCTTGATCTTGATCACGCGGGGCGCGTAGGTGGAAAGCTCCTCGCGCGGGCCGGGGACCGCGGTCTTCATGAGGCCGAGGATGTGCATGCGGCCGTCCTTCGCCTGGTCCAGGGCGACCTTCATGATGTCCTTGGTGATGCCGTTGATCTTGATGTCCATCTGCAGCGCGGTGATGCCCTTGTCGGTGCCGGCCACCTTGAAGTCCATGTCGCCGAGGTGGTCCTCGTCGCCCAGGATGTCGGTGAGCACCGCGAAGCGCCCGCCTTCCTTGATGAGGCCCATCGCGATGCCGGCGACGTGGCCCTTGAGCGGGACGCCCGCGTCCATGAGCGCGAGGCAGCCGCCGCAGACCGTCGCCATCGACGACGAGCCGTTCGACTCCGTGATCTCGGAGACCACGCGCAGCGTGTAGCCGAACTCCTCGCGCGTGGGCAGCACGCCCAGGAGCGCGCGCTTGGCGAGCCGCCCGTGGCCGATCTCGCGGCGCTTCGGGACCCCGACGCGGCCGGTCTCGCCCGTGGAGTACGGCGGGAAGTTGTAGTGCAGCATGAAGCGCTCGGTGTACTCGCCCTGCAGGGCGTCGATGCGCTGCTCGTCCTGCCCCGTGCCGAGGGTCGCCGCGACGATCGCCTGCGTCTCGCCGCGGGTGAAGAGGACGGAACCGTGCACGCGCGGCAGCAGCGTCGGCCGGATGGCGATGGGGCGCACGGTGCGCGTGTCGCGGCCGTCGATGCGCGGCTCGCCGTTGAGGATCTGGCCGCGGACGATCTTCGACTCCATGTCCTTGAGGATCCCGCGCACGACGTTGCCGTCGGCCGGCGTCTCGGCCGTCTCCACGCAGGCGTCCAGGACGCGCTTCTTCACGTCCTCGAGCTTCTCCGAGCGCACCGCCTTCGATTTCACGCGATAGGCCTCCGCGAGGTCGTTCTCCGCGATGGCGCGGATCTTCTCGACGAGCGCGGGATCGGTCTCGGGCGGCGACCAGTCCCAGTCGTCCTTGCCGCCCTCGTCGGCGAGCTCGTTGATGGCGCGGATGACGGCCTGCATCTGCTCGTGGCCGTGGACCACGGCGCCGAGCATCACCTCCTCCGACAGCTCGTTCGCCTCCGACTCCACCATGAGGACCGCCTGCGCGGTGCCCGCGACGACGAGGTTGAGCTTCGAGCT
The DNA here is from genome assembly GCA_937898635.1 of uncultured Pseudomonadota bacterium. Lineage (GTDB taxonomy): Bacteria > Pseudomonadota > Gammaproteobacteria > Burkholderiales > Usitatibacteraceae > FEB-7. The sequence continues at coordinate 5,412 of CALEJW010000134.1, forward strand.
CTCCAGCTCCGTCTTGGTGGGGTTCAGGATGTACTCGCCGTCGAGGTAGCCCACGCGCGCCGCGCCGATGGGCCCGTCGAAGGGGATGCCCGCGAGCGTCACCGCGGCCGACGCGCCGATCATCGCCGGGATGTCGGAATCGACCTCGGGGTTGATCGAGAGCACGGTGGCGACGACCTGCACCTCGTTGTAGAAGCCGTCCGGGAAGAGCGGGCGAAGCGGGCGGTCGATGAGGCGGCAGGTGAGGATCTCCTTCTCGGAGGGGCGGCCCTCGCGCTTGAAGAAGCCCCCGGGGATGCGCCCGGCGGCGTAGGTCTTCTCCTGGTAGTCGACGGTGAGCGGGAAGAAGTCCTGGCCGGGCTTCACGCTGCGGCGGGCCGTCACGGCCACGAGCACCACGGTATCGTCCATCGTCACCAGCACGGCGCCATCGGCTTGCCGCGCGATCTCGCCGGTCTCCAGGGTCACCTGGTGGCGGCCGAACGCGAACGTCTTCTTGATTGGTTTCACGGTCTAGTCCTCTCGGAATGGGGGTAACGGGGCCGGGCGGCTGGTCGAGCCCCGGTTCCCGGCGAAAAAAACCCGCGCACGCCCTGTCGGGAACGTCGCGGGGAGGAGGTGTGTCCGGGCGGCGCCTGCTACTTGCGCAGGCCGAGGCGCTCGATCGTCGCGCGGTACCGGTCGACGTCGCTGCGCTTGAGGTAGTCGAGGAGGCTGCGGCGCTGGCTCACCATGCGCAGGAGGCCCCGGCGCGAGTGGTGGTCCTTCACGTTCGCCTTGAAGTGCCCGGTGAGGCTGTTGATGTTCTCCGTGAGGAGGGCGATCTGGACTTCGGGGGAACCCGTGTCGCCCTTCCCGCGCTGGAATTCGGAAACGATTCGCGCCTTTTCGGCGGTGCTTACGGCCATTTCTTGCTCTCCTGGGCGCTGTCGCCCGTCTAGATGTCGCTGGTCTCGAGAAAGGGCGCATTTTAGCAAGTTCCGGCCCCCAAACTCAAGCAGAATCAGGGGCCTATCCTGAGGTCCCCGTGGCGAGGAGCCGGGCCGCCTCGAGCCGCCCGTCGCGCACCGTGGCCACGCCGACGAACTCTCCTCCGGGGCCGAAGACCGCCCTCTCCCCCGCCGGCCAGTCCGGTGCGGCTTCGAGCACCTGGCCGTTTCGGATGGCCCAGGCTTCCCGCTCGCCCAGGTCGGTCCGGGGCAGGGTTCGCACGAGCACTTCCACGGGCAGCAGCCGGGACCGGGCCGCTTCGGGCCCGAGGGCGTCGAGTTCCTCCAGCCCGATCGCCTCCCCGATCCCGAATCCCCCGGTGGCCGTCCGGCGCAGGCCGGTGAGATAGGCGCCGCAGCCTAGTCGTGAGCCGATCTCCTGGGCCAGGACCCTAATATAGGTTCCCTTCGAGCATTTCACCGAAATTACGAGATTTTCGCCGGAGAACTCCACAACTTCCAGGTGGCCAATGTGAACCGGGCGTGGAGCGCGCTCCACTTCCCTACCCTGCCTCGCCAGGTCGTAAAGCCTCTGTCCACCCATGCGGACCGCCGAATGCATGGGGGGAATCTGCGTCGAAAAGCCCGTTAACTCCCGCGAAACCGCTTGTATCTCCGCAAGGCCAGCCTTTACAGGTCCGGCCGTCGAAATTGCCCCTTCCGTGTCGCCCGTCGTGGAAACGGCGCCCAGGCGAAGGGTGGCGAGGTAGCTCTTGTCGGCGTCGATGAGGAACCGCGAGAACTTCGTGGCTTCCCCGAACACCAGTGGCAGCAATCCCGTGGCGAAGGGGTCGAGGGTCCCGGTATGGCCCGCCTTCCGGGCGCCGAGGGCCCTTTTCGCGAGGGCCAGCGCACGCGTGGAGGTGATGCCCGCCGGCTTGTCGACGAGGAGGACCCCGTCCGGACCGCCGGCCACGCGGCGAGCCTCAGCCGGCGGGTCGCCGGCGGCGCGGGGCCGGCGGCGGGGCGACGGCCTCGTCGATCAGCCGCGAAAGGCGCACTCCCCGCTCGATCGACTCGTCGAACGCGAAGTGCAGCTCGGGGACCGTCCGGGTCGACAGCCGGTGGGCGAGCCCCGCGCGCAGGAAGCCGGCAGCCCGCGCTAGGCCCTCGCCGCAAGCCTCGGCCTCCCCGGCCGGCCCGAGGGTCGTGAAGTAGACCTTCGCATGGGACTGGTCGCCCGAGAGCTCCACGCCGGTGATCGTGACGAGCTTCACGCGCGGGTCGCGCAACTCCTGGCGCACGAGCTCCGAGAGTTCGCGCTGGATCTGCTCGGCGATCCGGGCGAGGCGAGCCGTGCCCATGGGCGGTCCGGTTCCCGGCGCCCGCTCAGGCGAGCGTCCTCGCCACCTCGACGACCTCGAAGACCTCGAGCTGGTCGCCGACCTGGAGGTCGTTGTAGCCCTTCAGGGACAGGCCGCACTCGAAACCCGCCTTGACTTCCTTCACGTCGTCCTTGAAGCGCTTGAGCGAATCGAGCTCCCCGGTGTGCACGACCACGCCGGCGCGCACCAGGCGCACGGAGGCGCCCCGCTTCGCCAGGCCCTCGGTCACCATGCAGCCGGCGACGGTGCCCACCTTGGAGATCTTGAAGACGTTTCGCACCTCGACCACGCCGAGGATGGTCTCCTTGCGCTCCGGGGCGAGCATGCCGTTGATCGCCGCCTTCAGGTCGTCCACCGCCTCGTAGATGATGTTGTAGTAGCGGATGTCCACGCCGGAGTGCTCCGCGAGCTTCCTCGCGGCCGCGTCGGCCCGGGCGTTGAAGCCGAGCACCACGGCCTTCGAGGCGAGCGCGAGGTTCACGTCGGACTCCGTGATCCCGCCGACGCCGGTGTGGATGATGTTCACCTTGACCTCGTCGGTCGAGAGCTTGGTGAGCGCGTGGGCGAGGCCCTCGTAGGAGCCCTGGACGTCGGCCTTGATGATGAGCGCGAGCGACTTCGCGGGCCCGCCCTCGGACATCTGCTCGAGGGCGTTCTCGAGCTTGGCCGCCTGCTGCTTGGCGAGTTTCACGTCGCGGAACTTGCCCTGGCGGAAGAGCGCGATCTCGCGCGCCTTGCGTTCGTCGTTGAGCACCAGCATGTCGTCGCCGGCCCGCGGCACTTCCTGCAGGCCCTGGATCTCGACGGGGATCGCGGGACCGGCTTCCGAGACGGCCTTGCCGTCCTCGTCGGTCATGGCGCGCACGCGGCCGAACACCGCGCCGGCGAGGACGTTGTCGCCTTTCTTGAGCGTGCCCGACTTCACGAGCACCGTCGCCACCGGGCCGCGGCCCTTGTCCAGCCGTGCCTCGATCACCATGCCCCGGGCGGGAGCGTTGACGACGGCCCGCAGCTCGAGCACCTCGGCCTGGAGCTGGATCGCCTCGAGCAGGCGGTCGATCCCCTGGCCGGTCTTCGCGGAGAGCTCGATGAACTGCGTGTCGCCGCCGAACTCCTCGGGCACCACGCCGTGCGCGAGCAGCTCCTGCTTGATGCGCTGCGGGTTGGCCTCGGGCTTGTCGATCTTGTTGAGCGCCACGACGATGGGCACCTTGGCCGCCTTGGCGTGGTTGATCGCCTCCACCGTCTGCGGCATGACGCCGTCGTCCGCCGCCACCACGAGGATCACGAGGTCCGTGATCTGGCTGCCGCGCGCGCGCATCGCCGTGAAGGCCTCGTGGCCCGGCGTGTCGAGGAAGGTGACGACGCCGCGCGGCGTCTTCACGTGGTAGGCGCCGATGTGCTGGGTGATGCCGCCCGCCTCGCCGACCGCCACGCGGGCCTTGCGGATCGAGTCGAGGAGCGAGGTCTTGCCGTGGTCGACGTGGCCCATGACGGTCACGACCGGCGGACGCGTCTCGCTCACCTGGCCCGCCTCGCCTTCCGCGGTGGCGGTGAGGAAGGCCTCCGGATCGTCGAGCTTCGCGAGCTTGGCCGTGTGCCCCATCTCCTGCACGACGATCATCGCCGTTTCCTGGTCGAGGACCTGGTTGATCGTGACCATGGTGCCCATCTTCATCATCGTCTTGATGACCTCGGCGGCCTTCACCGACATCTTGTGCGCGAGGTCGCCCACGGTGATCGTCTCGGGCACGAGGACCTCGATCACCTTCGGCTCCACCGGCGCGCTGTAGGAGGACTGCGCGTCCTCGTCGCGGTGGCGCGAGCCGCGCGCGCCCGCGCGCCAGCCGCCGCGCCCGCCGCCCGCGTCGCCGCGGGTCTTCATGGTGCGGCGCTTCGCCATCTCGTCGGACCACGACGTGGTGGGCCGCGCGGGCTTCTTCACCGCCTTCTTCTCGGGCGTCTTGAGGGCGGCGGGCCGGTGCAGCGTGCCCTCGCTCGCGGGGGCCGCCGCGGGCGCCTTCGCGTCCGCCTCGGCCGGGGCCTCGGCCTTCACCTCGACCAGGACGGGCGCCTCGGCCTCGGTGGCCGGTTCCTCGCCCTTCTTGCGGATGACCCGCTTCTTCTTCGGAGCCTCGCCCTCGGCGGGCGGGGGCGCGACGGCGGCGGCCGCCGCCGCAGCTTCGGCCTCTTCCTTCTTGGTCCTGGCCTTCTTGGTCTTCGACTGCGCGTCGGCCGCCTGGCGGGCGGCGAGCTCGGACTGGCGGCGCGCCTCTTCCTCGCGCTTCTTCGCCTCGTCCAGGTCGATGATGGGCGCCGCCGGGGCCGCCGGCTTCTCGACTTCCACCGCCTCGGGCTTGTCCACCTTCACGAAGGTGCGCTTCTTGCGGACCTCGACCTGGATCGTGCGCGCCTTGCCCGTGGAGTCGGCGCGCTTGATCTCCGTGGTCTGCTTGCGCGTGAGCGTGATCTTCTTCTTCTCTTCCTTGTGGCCGTGCACCTCGCGCAGGTAGTCGAGCAGGCGCGTCTTGTCCTGCTCGGTCACGGGGTCTTCCGCGGCCTTCTTCTTCACGCCGGCGGCCTGCAGCTGCTCGATGAGCCGCGGCACCGGGAGCTTGAGTTCCTCGGCGAACTGGGCGACGTTGGACTTGGCCATTTGCGTTTCCTCCGGGCGGCGATCAGGCCTGCGCCGGCTCCTTGAACCACGGCGCGCGCGCCGTCATGATCAGCTGGCTGGCGCGCTCGGCCTCCATGCCGGTGAGCTCCGTGAGCTCCTCGGTCGCGAGGTCGGCGAGCGCATCCATCGTGGTGATGCCTTTCGAGGCGAGGAGCCTGGCGGTCTGCCCGTCCATCCCCTCCATGCTCTCGAGACTGCCGGCGGCGTCCTCCACCGTCTCCTCCTTCTTGAGTTCCTCGGTGAGCAGGGTATTCCGGGCGCGCCTGCGCAGCTCGTTGACGGTCTCCTCGTCGAAGGCCTCGATCTCGAGCATCTCGTTGATCGGAACGTAGGCGACCTCGTCGAGCGAGGTGAATCCCTCGGCCACGAGGATGTCGGCGACCTCCTCGTCGACGTCGAGCTTTTCCATGAAGAGCGAGCGCAGCGACTCCGTCTCGGCGCCCGCCTTCTCCTGGCGCTGCTCGACCGTCATGATGTTGAGCTCCCACCCGGTGAGCTGGGAGGCGAGCTTCACGTTCTGGCCGAGCTTGCCGATGGCGATCGCCTGCTGGTCCTCCTCGACCACCACGTCCATCGAGTGGCGCTCCTCGTCGACCACGATGGAGCTCACCTCGGCCGGGGCCAGCGCGTTGATCACGAACTGCGCGGGGTCCGCGGACCAGAGGATGATGTCGACGCGTTCGCCCGCGAGCTCCTGCGTCACCGCCTGCACGCGCGAGCCGCGCATGCCCACGCAGGTGCCCACCGGGTCGATGCGCGGGTCGTTCGACTTGACGGCGATCTTGGCGCGCAGGCCGGGGTCGCGCGCCGCGGCCTTGATCTCGAGGAGGTTCTCCTCGATCTCCGGCACCTCGAGCTCGAAGAGCTTCACCAGGAAATCCGGCACGATGCGCGACAGGATGAGCTGCGGCCCGCGCGCCTGGCGGTCGATCTTGTCGATGTAGGCCCGGACGCGGTCGCCCACGCGCAGGTTCTCCTTGGGGATCAGGTGGTCGCGCGGCAGGAGCGCCTCGACGCGCCCGGACTCCACGATGAGGTTGCCGCGCTCGGCCCGCTTCACGGTGCCCGTGACCAGCGACTCGCCGCGCTCCAGGAAGTCGTTGAGGATCTGCTCGCGCTCGGCGTCCCGGATCTTCTGCAGGATCACCTGCTTGGCGGCCTGCGCCCCGATGCGGCCGAAGGTCTCGGGCTCGAGGGGCTCCTCGAACACGTCGCCCAGCTTCGCCTCGGCGTTCTCCGCCAGCGCGTCGGTGATCGCCACCTGGTGCGCGGGCTCCTCGTGTTCCTCGTCGGGAACCACGGTCCAGCGGCGGAAGGCCTTGTACTCGCCCGTCTCGCGGTCGATCTCGACGCGAACGTCGACTTCGTCCTTGAAGCGCTTCTTCGTGGCCGAGGCGAGCGCCATCTCGAGCGCGAGGAAGACCACGTCCCTCGGGACGTTCTTCTCGCGCGAGAGCGCATCGACCAGCAACAGGATTTCCTTCGTCATCTCCACCACCTCCGGCTTCAGACTTCCGGCACGAGCCGGGCCCGGTCGATTTCCGTCATCGCGATCGACCAGCGCTTTCCTTCCACCTCCACGAGGACCGAGCCAGCCTCGACCCCCTCGATCCTGCCTTCCAGGCGCCGCCTGCCCTCCCGGGGCAGCTTCAGGCGCAGCGATGCATCCCGTCCCGCGAACCGCGCGAAATCCTCGAGGCGCTTGAGCGGGCGGTCCAGCCCCGGCGAGGACACTTCCAGGCGCTCGTAGTCGAACCCCTCGACCTCGAACACCCGCGTCAGGTGATGGCTGACCGCGGCGCAGTCCTCCACCGTGATCCCCCCGGGCTTGTCGATGAAGACGCGCACCAGGCCGCTTCTCGACCCCTCGAGGTCGACGAGCTCGTAGCCCAGGGACTCGAGGGTCGTCCTCAACCAGTCTTCACTGCCCGAAATCGGTTTCACAAACAAAAAATGGGCGCTGCCGCCCATCTGGTTTCCGAAACCGCAAAAGTATAGCAGAACTCGCGCCTGCCGGATATCCCGGGACGGGCACCTCGAACCGGCGGCGCACGGTCGAATCCGCGTCCCGGCGCCGGGACGGCGGACCCCCACCGACCCGTACCTCGCGCCCGCCGCCAAGGATCCGGGCTTCCCGCAACGATTCTTCACAATCTTGCGATTTGTTCGCTAGAATCCGCCCACAGCCGGGCAAGGGAGGCGCGCGGGACCGAGCGGGGATGCCAAAGCCCTGCCGGGCACCATGGCGAGCCGGTGTCGGGCGTTCAGGTCGAAAACCATGAAAGGGCAATCGCCATGAAGAAGCAAAGCGCCGCTGCGGCCTTCCGCCGCACCGCGATCTCAATAGCCGTTGGCATGTGCATCGCGGGCGTGGTGCATGCGCAGGGTGCCGATGGGAACATCCAGGGCAAGGCGAAGGCCGGGGCGAGCGTCACGCTGACCGCGCCCTCGGGCACGACGACCCAGTCCAGGGCGCTGCCGGACGGTTCCTTTTCGTTCTCGAAGCTGGCTCCCGGCACTTACAAGGTGTCGAGCGACGGCGTCACGAGAGACGTCATCGTGGCCGCGGGCGTCGATTCCCGGGTGAGCCTCGAGGCCGCGGCGGTCGAGAAGATCACGGTCACGGGCTCGCGCATCCGCCGCGACACCTTCAACTCGACCTCGCCGATCCAGGTGGTCACGCGCGAGGAGACGATGCTCTCCGGCTTCAACTCCACCACGGCCGCGCTGCAGTCCACGTCCGTGACGGCGGGAGCCGCCCAGATCAACAACGCCTTCGGCGGCTTCGTGACCGACGGCGGGCCCGGCGCCAACACGCTGTCGCTGCGCGGCCTGGGCGCCACCCGCACGCTGGTCCTGCTGAACGGCCGCCGGGTCGCGCCCGCCGGCTCCCGCGGCTCGGTCGGCTCGGCCGACCTGAACGTGCTCCCGAGCGCGGTCGTGGACCGCATCGAGATCCTGAAGGACGGCGCTTCCTCGATCTACGGCTCCGACGCGGTGGCGGGCGTGGTGAACATCATCACGCGCAAGAACATCGAGGGCGTCACCCTCGAGGCCCAGTACAACAACCCCGAGGACGGCGGCGGCGAGGAGAAGCGCCTTTCCGCGACCCTGGGCTACACCGGCGACCGCGGCTTCATCAGCGGGTCGTTCGAGGCCTACGACCGCAACGAGATCCGTTGGGGCGACCGGGAGTGGATGGCCTGCCAGACCGATTATCGCCGGCTCGTGACCGGCGGCGTCCCCGGCGAATGGGGCAGCCGCGACTTCATCGACCCGCTCACCGGCCAGCCCAAGTGCTACGGCATCACCGGCACGGGCAACAACGGCGTCACGATCAACACGATCGGCACCGGCACCATTGCGGGCGTGGGCGCGGCGGGTTCCGTCGGCACCAGCTTCAACCGGTGGCGGCCGAACTCCGGCGTCTCCACGGGGCTCGTCGGCTTCGAGGGCGTGGGCGGCGGCGCGAACAGCATCAACGTCCGCGACACCTTCGATCCCAAGATGATGAACCAGTCGCTCATCTCGCCCGTCCAGGTGCGCACCGCCTTCCTGCAGGGCGCCCTCGACGTGAAGGCGCTGGGCAACGCGGAGGCCTATTTCGAGGGCCTGTTCCACAAGCGCGAGTCGAGCCAGGTCGGCTACCGCCAGCTTTCGCTGGACTACGCGCGGGGCAGCCCGCTGATTCCCGCCGGCCTCGCCGGGGTCCCGAACCTCCAGGGCGCCCCGACCGTGCTCACCTACGGCCAGCCGCTGCAGATCCGGGCCTTCATCGGCTTCGGCAACTACAACAGCGAGCAGGAAATCGACTACCACAAGATCACCGGCGGCCTGCGCGGCGACCTGCCGTGGTCCAACTGGAAGTACGACGCCAACGCGAGCTTCTCCAAGTCGAAGGCGAGCTACACGTTCGAGCAGTGGCTCACCGACCGCCTGGCGCAGAGCATGGACGTCGTGGCCGGCCCGGGCGGCACCTTCACGTGCCGCGACCCGTCGAACGGTTGCGTGGCCGCCCCGATGCTCAGCTCCGCCGTCATCGGCGGAACGCTGCCGCGGGACTGGGTGAACTGGACCTTCGTGCCCGACACCGGCAACACCACGTACGACGAGAAGACCGCCACGCTGAACACGACCGGCACGCTCTTCGAGCTGGCCCACGGCGACGTTCGCGGCGCGATCGGCCTCGAGTGGCGGGAAGCGAAGATCGACGACACGCCGTCGATCAACATGCAGACCTCCAACGTGTACAACTTCTCGTCGGCCGCCATCACGCGCGGCAAGGACTCCGTCAAGGAGCTCTACGGCGAAGTGGAAGTGCCGCTGCTCAGGGGCATGAGGGGCGCCGAGGAACTGGTCGTCAACCTGTCCGGCCGGTGGACCGACTACAAGTCCTACGGCAGCGACACCACTTACAAGGCGGGCGTGCTCTACACGCCGGTCAAGTGGCTCACGTTCCGCGCCGCGCAGGGAACCTCGTACCGCGCCCCGGCGCTCTTCGAGCAGTTCCTGGGATCCACCAGCGGGTTCCTGAGCAGCCAGAACGACCCCTGCAACAACTGGGGCGCCGGCGACCCGAACTCGATCGTCGCGCAGAACTGCGCGAGCGAGGGCCTGGCTCCCGACTTCCAGTCGACGAGCTCGGTCCGGGTCAACACGATCGGCGGGGCGGACGCCGGGCTCAAGGCGGAGACGTCGAAGAACGTCACCCTCGGCCTCGTGATCCAGCCCGAGCTGCCCACCGGCTGGGGCGACCTGTCCCTCGCGTTCGACCACTACGACATCGAAGTGGACAACGGCGTGGCGCGCGCCGGGGCTACCGCCATCCTGAGCCTCTGCTACAACGACACGGGCTTCCGCGCCGCGGGCGGCTTCTGCCGCCTGATCACGCGCGACGTGGCGGGCACCAACCGCGCGCTGACGGTCAACGACAGCTACGTCAACCTGTCCACGGACATCGTAAAGGGCTACGACGTCACGCTGCGCTATGTCCGCAACGTGGGACCCGGCCAGCTCATCGTCAACGGCCTGGTCTCGAAGTACAAGGAACAGGCGAACAAGCTGTTCCCGGAAGACCCGCTGGAGAGCTTCAACGGCATCATCGGCGCCCCGGACCTCACGGGCAACCTCGACGTGACCTACCGGTACAAGGGCTGGCGCTTCCGCTACGGCATGGAGTGGGTCGACAAGATGTCCAGCTACGAGTACTACGGGGAGGACCCGGCGACGAGCACCTACCAGATGGAGACGCCCAGCTACCGGCTCCACAACGCCTCGGTGCAGTACACGGGCGACAAGTGGTCCGCGACGGTGGGCGTGCGCAACCTGGGCGACAAGGCTCCGCCGCCCATCTCGCAGGGCTTCGCCAACCGCCGGGGCAATGCGCCCCTCTACAGCGGGTTCGACTACATCGGGAGATCCTTCTTCGTGAACGTCCAGCACTCCTTCTGACCGGAGCCGCATCACGCCACGTCACCTCCCGGGGTGGCGTGGCGTTTTTACTTTCGCCGGCGGACCAAGCCCCGGCAGGAGACCCACCGCCATGAGGACCTTTTCGCGCTGGACCCGATTCACCGTCACGATGGCCATCGGGCTCGCCGTCGCCCTGGCCCAGGCCAAGCCCAAGGCGCCCACGATCGAGCAGCTGGCCGCCTATCCGAAGCTCTCGGGCTTCACCGTCTCCCCGGACGGGAAGCACCTCGCCGCCCTGGAGGGCCGGGGCGAGGACCGCGTGATCCTCGTCTGGAAGGCCGATGCGCTCGACAAGGCGCCGACGGCGATCGGCTCGAGCCGGATGAAGATCTCCGGCGTGCAGTTCATCAAGAACGACCTGCTGGCCGTCACGATGTGGCAGCCCTACGACTCGCGCCTGGACACCCTCGCCAAGCAGTTCATCTCGAAGCTGTTCATCACCGACCTCGCCGGCAAGGAGTGGAACGAGCCGATGCCCCAGGGCCGCGCGATGAGCCGCGCCGAGGAAAAGCTGCAGGCCGTCTCCAGCCCCGGCGTGCTCGACATCCTGCCCGACGACCCGGACCACATCCTGGTGGTGAACGACGTGGGCACGACTTCCGGCGATGTCTTCAAGGTGAACGTGCGCCGCAATCGCGCCGAGCGCGTGCAGCGCTCCGACGACAAGATCGCCGGCTACGTCACCGATCTCGACGGGGAGCTGCGCGCGCGAACGCGGGCGGACGTCGACGGAACCGGCGCCTTCATCGCCGCGGAGATCCGGGAGCCCGGCAGCGGCAAGTGGGTGGAGCACTTCCGCTCCTACGTGAAGAACCGCGACGTCGTCCAGATCGTGGGCTTCGCCAAGGACCCGAATACCGCCTTTCTCCTCACCAACGTCGGCGAGGACAAGGCCGCCATCTACGAGTACGACGTCGCCACGCGCACGCGCAAGGAGATCCTTTTCAAGCACCTGTTCTTCGACGCGAACCGCGTATTGATGAACCGCTCGAAGAATGCCGGGGACATTCCCTTCGGCGAGATCCTCGGCGTCGGCTACGACGGTCCGCGGGGCGGCGGAGCCGACGTGCAGTGGACTTCGCCCAGGGCGAAGGCCGTCGAGAAGGCCGTGCGGGATGCACTCGGCATCCGGCCCCAGGCGATGACGGTAGTCGATCCCGCGACCGGCAAGAGTGCCCAGATCGACTACGACCTGGACGCGACGTTCGTGATCTCCGCCGCGACGGCCGACCTGTCGACCGCGATCGTGACCGTGAGCGGGCCGTCGCGTCCGCCCGAGTATTACCTGTTGCGCGACGGCAAGCTCACGATGCTGGCCAAGGCCTACCCGGACGTCGACCCGGCATCGCTGGGCAAGACACGCCTCGTCTACTACAAGGCCCGCGACGGCCTGGACGTGCCGGCCTTCGTCACCACGCCGAATCCGGAACTCTGCGGGCCCGGGCCCTGGCCCGCGGTCGTGCATCCCCACGGCGGGCCGTGGTCCCGGGACACCATGACCTTCGATGGCTCGATGTGGGTGCCCCTGATGGCCTCGAGGTGCATGGCCGTGCTGCGGCCGCAATTCCGCGGGTCGCAAGGCTGGGGCCGGAAGCTCTGGACGGCCGGCGACGCCGAGTGGGGACAGAAGATGCAGGACGACAAGGACGACGGCGCCAAGTGGATGATCGAACAGGGCATCGCGCAACGCGGCCGGATCGCCATGTTCGGCTTCTCCTACGGCGGCTACTCGGCGTTCGCCGCCTCCATACGCCCCAACGGGCTCTACAAATGCGCCATCGCCGGTGCCGGCGTCTCGGACATCAAGCAGATCTGGGCGCAGTTCTACACCAACCCGTTCTTCCGGGAGCGGCAGGCGCCGACCGTCGACGGCCTGAACCCGGTGGATCGCGCCAATGCCATCCAGATCCCGATCATGGTCTACCACGGGGACCGCGACCAGATCGTGCCCCTGGTGCAGTCGGACTGGTTCGTCTCGAAGGCCAAGAGCACCAAGCACCCGGTCGTCTACCACGAGCTCACCGATTACGCCCACGGCCCGGCCTGGACCCGCAAGATCATGGGCGACCAGCTCCGCCATATAGAGGACTACCTGTTGCGCGACTGCGGCGCCAAGGGCCTGTAGGCCCGGCACGCGCGCCGCAGCGGCCAACGGGCACCGGACCCGCCGCCACCGCTCAAGCCCGCCGGCTTTCGCGGCGGCCTTTTTCCGGGTGGCCTTGGCCCCCATTCGGAAGTGCGGCGGCGGTGGAAGTTGCGGAAATGCGACAAAAAGCGAAAATTGTTGGATGTTTCGCAAGACTGTGGCTATTATCCGGCGATCAATCGCGTCCGGACGGCCCAGCGGCCAACCCTTAGGCCCACAAGTGTTTGATTTCAAAAAACTATTACCTCGCCTGGGCAACGCGATGATACCCGGCCCGAAGCTGTCGCCCGTAACGGGGTGCGTGACGGCGTCGTGCGGGAATCGAACGAGTTCGATCGGACGTTTCGCTTAACCAAGTCAATTTGAGGAGCCCTTGATGATCAAGAACAAGCAGCCGGCGAAGTCATTCAGGAGGAAGACGTGCGTCGTCGCCACCGAGATCGCGATCTCGCTGATGGCCGCGCCTCTGGCATTCGCGCAAGCCACCACGGTGGAGAAGCTCGAGATCACGGGAACGCGCATCCCGCCCCCGAACCTCGAAGGCAGCAGCCCCGTGAACCTGATCAACGCCACGGACATCAAGTTCGAGGGCGTGCGCAACGTCGAGAACCTCCTCAACAACCTCCCGCAGGTCTTCGCGGACCAGGGCGGCAACATCTCCAACGGCGCCTCCGGCACGGCCACGGTGAACCTGCGCAACCTCGGCGCGGACCGCACCCTCGTGCTCGTGAACGGCCGCCGCCTCCCGGCAGGCTCTCCGCGCCTGTATGCGACCGACCTGAACGCGATCCCCGCCGGCCTGATCAAGCGCGTCGAAGTGCTGACGGGCGGCGCCTCCGCGATCTACGGTTCCGATGCCGTCGCCGGCGTCGTGAACTTCATCATGGACGACAAGTTCCAGGGCGTGCAGGGAGAGCTGAACCACAGCTTCTACAACCACTCCCAGCAGAACCCGCAGGGCGTGGCCGACATCGTCGCGGGACGGGCTCTCACGAACCCGGCCTTCCAGGTTCCGGGAGACAAGAGCCGCGACGGCGAGGAATCCGAATACAACATCACGCTCGGCAGCAACTTCGCCGACGGGCGCGGCAACGCGACCATGTTCCTGGGCTACAAGAAGACCCGTGCCCTGCTGCAGTCCGAGCGCGACTACAGCTCCTGCGCGCTGGGAACTGGCGCGACCGCCTTCACCTGCGGCGGCTCGTCCACGAGCTTCCCCGGCCGCTTCTTCGGCAACGCGCTGGACGGCAGCCTGGACCACGTCGACCACACGGTGGGCTCGGACAGCAACCCCGTGCCCTTCAACGCCAGCCTCAACCTGTACAACTACGGGCCGCTCAACTACTTCCAGCGTCCTTCCGAGCGCTACACGGCGGGCGCGTTCGCTCACTTCGACGTGAACCCGAGCGCTCGCGTGTACACCGAGCTGATGCTGCACGACGACCAGACCACCGCGCAGATCGCGCCCAGCGGCCTGTTCGGCCTCGTGGCCTCCGACAACCCGCTGCTGGCGCCCAACACGCGCGCCATCACGTTCGAGAACCCGCTCCTGTCGGCGGGCTGGCGCACCCTCCTCGGCCTCAACGCCCCGGGCGATACGGCCGACATGTTCATCCTGCGCCGCAACGTCGAGGGCGGCGGGCGCCAGGACACGATCGGCCACACCTCCTACCGGGGTGTCATCGGCATGAAGGGCGAGATCCTCAAGAACTGGAACTACGACGTCTTCATCCAGCACGGCCGGGTGAACTACTC
>CALEJW010000135.1 GCA_937898635.1 uncultured Pseudomonadota bacterium
CGGTCGCCGAGGCGATCTCGAAGGAGGTCGCGAAGGTGCCCGGCGCGGAGCTGCACGACGCGAGCTTCATCCACGGCCGCGCGCTCGCCATCTTCGACCGCACCTTCGCCGCCACCTACGCGCTGGAGGCCGCGGCGATCCTCATCGCGCTCGCGGGCGTGACCTCGAGCTTCGCGGCGCTCGCGTGGTCGCGGCGGCGCGAATTCGGCGTGCTGCGCCACCTGGGGCTCGCGCGCGGCGAGGTGCTGCGGCTGCTGGCGCTGGAGGGCGCGGCGGCGGGGATCATCGGCGCCCTCCTCGGCCTCGCGGCCGGCGCCGCGGTGAGCGTGGTGCTGGTGCACGTGGTGAACCGGCAGTCCTTCCACTGGGGCATGGCGATCCACTGGCCGTGGCTCGCGCTCGCGGCCCTCGTGGGGACGGTCGTGTTCCTGTGCGCGCTGGGGGCCTCGGCCGCGGGGAGGGCCGCGGTGGCGCGGGAGGCGGTGCACGCGGTGAAGGACGATGCGTAGGCTCGCGGCGACTCTCGCGCTCGCCCTCCTCGCCTTCGCGGCGCAGGCGGCCGAGTACGCGAGCGTGCTCCCGGGACTCAAGCTCGCCTTCCCGCAGGACTACGGCGCGCACCCGGAGCACCGCATCGAGTGGTGGTACGCGACGGGGCAGCTCGACACGGAGGCCGGGCCGATGGGCTTCCAGGTGACCTTCTTCCGGCTGCGCAACAAGGAGGCCGATGCGAACCCGAGCCGCTTCGCGCCGTCGCAACTTCTCTTCGCGCACGCGGCGGTTTCCGAGCCTGCGCACGGGCGGCTTCGCCACGACCAGCGGATCGCGCGGGCCTTCCCCGGGCTCGCGGAGGCGCGCAAGGGAGACACCAACGTCTTCATCGACGACTGGTCCTTCAAGCGCGTCGAGGGGGCCTACGCGGTGCGCATTCCCGGCGAGGGATTCGCCTTCGACCTCGTGATGCGGCCCACGCAGCCGCTTCTTCTCCAGGGCGAGGCGGGCTACAGCCGCAAGGGGCCGAAGCCCACGCAGGCGAGCGGCTACTACAGCGAGCCGCAGCTCGCGGTGACGGGAAGCATCACGGTGGGCGCGCGAAAGATCGCGGCGAAGGGTGTGGCGTGGCTCGACCACGAGTGGTCCAGCGAGATCCTCGCCGAGGGCGCCGTGGGCTGGGACTGGGTGGGGCTCAACCTCGAGGACGGCGGCGCGCTCATGGCGTTCCGGCTTCGCGACAAGGAAGGCGCGACGGTGTGGGCGTCTGCGACCCTTCGCCGCGGCGGCAAAGTGCGCGTCTTCGGCCGCGACGAGGTGCGATTCGCCCCGCGGCGCAGCTGGCGATCGCCGCGCACCGGCGTCGCGTGGCCCGTGGAGATGGGCTTCGAGATCGCGGGCGAGGCGTGGACCGTGGCGCCGATGATGGACGACCAGGAGATGGACGCGCGCGGCTCCACCGGCACGCTCTACTGGGAGGGCGCGGTCAGCGCTTCGGGACCGGGGGGTGCGAAGGCCCGCGGCTATCTCGAGCTCACCGGATACGGGGGGAGGCTGCGGTTTTGAGCGCCGCCGTCCCTCCGGTCGATTCGCCGATCGCCTCAGCCGCGGAGAGCGTGCGCTCGGAAGTGGGCGACATCCCCGCGATCGAGGGGCTGCGCGGCGTGGCGGTGGCGTGGGTGATGGTCTTCCACTATTTCGTCCTGCGGGACGGGAAGTTCGACGACGGATTCCTCGCGCTCCTGAAATCCTGGGCGCCGCTGGAGGCCTTCGCGAGGAACGGCTACCTCGGCGTGGACCTCTTCTTCCTCATCACGGGTTTTCTCCTCACGCTGCCGTGGTTCCGGCATGCCGACGCGGGGCTCACCGCCCCGGACTGGCGGGCGTTCTACGCACGGCGCGCGAGGCGGATCCTGCCGGCCTATTACGTGCAGCTCGTGATCCTCTTCTTCGTGGTGCTGCCACTCGTCTACCCGCGCATCTGGATCCAGTCCACGCCCTTCGTCGTCGGGAACCTCGGCGCGCACTTCACGTTCCTGCACTACACCTCGCCGCTGACCTCCTCGTCGATGACGGTGAACGGCGCGCTGTGGACGCTCGCGATCGAGATGCAGTACTACCTGCTGCTGCCGCTCGTGGCACCCCTCTTCGTGCGCTGGCCGTGGCGCTCGCTCGTGGGGGCGGCGGCGATCGCGGCGGGGTGGCGGTGGCTCGCGTGGAACGATCTCCAGTTCCTCGCGGACTTCTACCTCCGGCTGGGGGCGAAGGCGGG
>CALEJW010000136.1 GCA_937898635.1 uncultured Pseudomonadota bacterium
CGCCTAGGCCGGCAGGTAGCGCACGGCGAGCGGGATCAGCACCGCCCCCAGCACGCCATGCAGTCCCATCCCGAGGCTCGCGTAGGTGCCGGCCTCGGGATGCACGCTGAAGGCGCGCGAGGTGCCGATGCCGTGGGCGGCCACGCCCACGGCGAATCCCCGCTGCCACCACTTCTTCGCGCCCACGGCGTCGAGCACGAAGCGCACGAGCACGGCGCCGAGGATCCCGGTGGTGACGGCGAAGACGGCGGTGAGCGTGGGCGAGACGTGGATGCGCTCGGCCACGCCCATCGCGATGGGCGCCGTCACCGACTTCGCCCAGAAGCCGCCGACGATGGCCGCGTCCGCGCCCAGGAGCTTCGCCACGCCCACCGCGCTCGCGATCGAGGTGGCGCCCCCGGCGAGGAGCGCCGCCAGCAGCGGCAGGATCCGGCCGCGCAGCGCGTCGAGTCCCTTGTAGATCGGCACGGCGAGCGCCACCGTCGCGGTGCCGAGGAGGAAGTGCACGAACTGCGCGCCCTCGAAGTACTTCGCGTAGGGCATGTCGATCGCGGTGATGACCGCGGCGACGATGAGGATCGCGATCGCCACGGGGTTCGCGGCCGGGTGGCGCCCGGCGCGCTCGTAGATCATCACGCCCGCCTGGTACGCCGAGAGCGTGAGCACCAGCGCGAGGAGCGGACTGCCCGAGAGGTAGACCCAGATCTCGTGGATGGCCGGGAGCGCGGGCGTCATTCGGGCGCGCCCTCCTCGTCCTTCGCGAGCGCGCGCAGCACCAGCGCCGTCACCGCCATCGTCGCGACCACGCTCACGACGAGCGCGGCGACCACGGCGACGGCGTGCGACCGGATGCTCGGCCAGAACATGACGACGCCCACGGCGGCCGGCACGAAGAGCAGCCCCAGGTGCTGGCTGAAGGCGCCGGCGACGAGATCGAGGGAATCGGGAACGCGCCCCCGGACCTGGAGCCACGCGAGGAGCAGCACCAGCCCGATGACGGGGCCGGGGATGAGGGGCAGGAAGAACTTCGCGACGATCTCCCCCAGGCCCTGGAAGAGCAGGATCTGGACGAGGCCGGCGATCACGGCGCGCTAGCCCTTCTTCGAGGCCTCGTAGCGGGCCTTGTTCTCCGCGTTCGGCGGGTACAGGCCGGGGAGCGACGCGCCCTTCTCGACTTCCGACATGATCCAGCCCTCGAGGCGCTCCTGCTCCGGCGCCGCGGCGACGATCTCGTCCACGAGCGCCTGCGGAATGAGGACGGCGCCGTCGTCGTCCACCACGACCACGTCGTCGGGGAACACCGCCACGCCGCCGCAGCCGATGGGCTCCCCCCAGTTCACGAAGGTGAGCCCCGCGACCGAGGGCGGCGCCGCGGCGCCCTGGCACCAGACCGGGAGCCCCGTGGCGCGCACGCCCGCGACGTCGCGCATGACGCCGTCGGTGACCAGCGCCGCCACGCCCTTCTTCCGGATGCGCGCGCAGAGGATGTCGCCGAAGATGCCGGCGTCGGTGACGCCCATGGCGTCCGCGACGGCGATGCAGCCCTCGGGCATGGCCTCGATCGCGGCGCGGGTCGAGATCGGCTTGGACCACGACTCGGGAGTGGCGAGGTCCTCGCGGGCGGGCACGAAGCGCAGCGTGAAGGCGGGCCCCACGAGGCGCGGCTGGCCGGGGTTGAGCGGGATCGTGCCGCGCATCCAGACGTTGCGAAGCCCCTTCTTCAGGAGCAGCGTCGTGATCGTCGCGGTGGTGATCTGCGAAAGCGTTTCAATGACCTTCCTGTCCAGTGCCATCAGCCGAGCTCCTCGAGTCTCTTTTCCTGTCGTGCGATGAGCCGATCGATGTCGGCGATGTCCGCGGCGGAGAGCTTCGGCCCCGGCTTGCGAATGGCGGCGGAGGCGATCACGCCGCGCTTCAGGAGGAGGTACTTGCGCACCGCGAGGCCGAGGGCCGACTGCTGCTCGTAGCGCGCGAGCGGCAGGTACGCGTCGAAGAGGTCGTGGGCGCGCTCCACGTCGCCCGCGGCGTGCGCGGCCACCACGCCCACCATCATCTCGGGATAGCTGAAGCCGGTCATGGCGCCGTCGGCGCCGCGCGAGAGTTCCTCCGGGAGGAAGAGCCCGCCGCCGTTGCCGGCGAGGATGGAGATGCGGCGGATCTCCTTCCGGTCGCTCGCGGCGCGGATCGCCGAGAGCTTCGCGAGCCCCGGCCCCGGCCAGTCCTCGTGCTTGAGCATCACCGCCGTGGGGATCGCCTTGAAGATGCGCAGGAGCACCGGCACCGGAAGCTGCGCGCCGTAGGCGAGCGGGTGGTCCTGCACGCAGAAGGGCACGTCCTTGCCCAGCGTCTCCGCGACCATCTCGTAGTAGGCGACGGCCTGGTCGTCCGTCTTCACGGTCGAGGCCGGGCCCACCATCACGCCCGAGGCGCCCAGCGCCATCGCGTCCTTCGCGAGCTCGCCCATGGCGGCGAAGCCGGGCGAGGACACGCCCACGACGACCGGCACGCGGCCGGCCACGCGCGCGAGCACGCGCTTCACGTAGGCGCGCGACTCGTCGGCGGTGAGCTTCGGGGCCTCGCCCATCACGCCCAGCACCGTGAGTCCCGTCACGCCCTTGTCGAGGTAGAAGTCGACCAGCCGGTCGTTCGACTCGAAGTCGAGCGAACCGTCGTCGCGGAAGGGCGTGACGGTGATGAGATAGACGCCCTTGGCGTTCTCGTCGAGTCTGGGCATGGCGATGGTCGGCGGGCGAGGCTGTGCGGGGAGGCGGGGCGGGACGGCTTTTTCGGGTAGGCTCTTCTACTCCCGCATTCTATCCGGCTTGACGCAGATGACGCACGACCCGGGCTCAAAGGACCGCAAACCGCCGCGCGACGAAGGGCTCGCGAAGGGACTGACGAGCTACGGCGACCTCGACTTCTCGCTCTTCCTGCGCAAGGCCTTCATCAAGGGCGCCGGCTTCACCGACGACGCGCTCTCCCGGCCCGTGATCGGCATCGCCAACACCGCGAGCGGCTACAACCCCTGCCACGGCAACGCGCCGCAGCTCCTGGAGGCCCTCCGGCGCGGCGTCATGCTCGCCGGGGGGCTGCCGATCGAGTTCCCGACGATCTCCGTGCACGAGAGCTTCGCGCACCCGACGAGCATGTTCCTCCGGAACCTCATGGCGATCGACACCGAGGAGATGATCCGCGCGCAGCCCATGGACGCCGTGGTCCTCGTCGGCGGCTGCGACAAGACGGTGCCCGCGCAGCTCATGGGCGCGGCTTCCGCGGGCGTGCCGGCCGTGCAGCTCGTCACCGGCCCGATGCTCACCGGCTCCCACGACGGCGTGCGCGTGGGCGCCTGCACCGACTGCCGCCGCTACTGGGCGCGCTTCCGGGCGGAGGAGATCGGCGAGGCGGAGATCGCGCGCGTGAACGACCAGCTCGTGGCGAGCGTGGGCACCTGCTCGGTGATGGGGACCGCGAGCACCATGGCCTGCGTCGCCGAGGCGCTGGGCATGGCGCTTCCCGGCAGCGCCTCGCCGCCCGCCGTCACCGCCGACCGGATCCGCGTGGCCGAGCGCACCGGCGCCGCGGCGGTGGCGCTCACGAAGAGCCGCATCGCGCCCGCCGGGATCATCACCGCGAAGTCCGTCGAGAACGCGCTGCGGGTGCTGCTCGCGATCGGCGGCTCCACGAACGGCATCATCCACCTCGCCGCGATCGCGGGGCGCCTGGGCCTTGCCGTGGATCTCGCCCACCTGGACCGCCTCGGGCGCGAGACGCCCGTGCTCGTGGACCTGAAGCCCTCCGGGCAGTTCTACATGGAGGACTTCCACAAGGCGGGCGGCGTGCCGGCGCTCCTGCGGGAGCTCAGGCCCCTCCTGAACCTCGACGCGCTCACCGTCACGGGACGAACGCTGGGCGAGGAGATCGACGCTTCCGGCCCCGGCTTCCCGCAGGACGTGGTGCGGCCGCTCGCGAAGCCCGTCTTCGCCCAGGGCGGCATCGCGGTGCTGCGCGGCAACCTCGCTCCCGGCGGCGCGATCATCAAGCAGTCGGCGGCGGATGCGAAGCTCATGCAGCACGAGGGGCGCGCGGTCGTGTTCGAGGACGCCGCGGACCTCGCGAGCCGGATCGACCGCGACGACCTCGACGTGAACGCGAGCGACATCCTGGTGCTGAAGAACATCGGGCCCAAGGGCGCCCCCGGGATGCCCGAGGCGGGCTACCTGCCGATCCCGAGGAAGCTCGCGCGCGCGGGCGTGAAGGACATGGTGAGGATCTCGGACGGGCGCATGAGCGGCACGGCGGCCGGGACCATCGTGCTGCACGTAACGCCGGAGGCGGCCCTGGGCGGGCCTCTCGCGTTCGTGCAGACGGGCGACCGCATCCGGCTCGACGTCGCGGGCCGCTCCCTCCTGCTGCTCGTGGACGAGGCCGAGCTCGCGCGGCGCCGCGCCGCCCGGCCGGTCTCGCCGCCCGTCGCGGCGCGCGGCTACCTGAAGCTCTTCCTCGACACGGTCACCCAGGCCGACGAGGGCGTCGACTTCGACTTCCTGCGCCCGCCGAGGCCCTAGCGTGGCGCCAGGGCGGCGCGCGAGCCTCGTTCGGGCCTGCGACGAGGAATCGGTCCCGGCCTGAACCGCCCCGCCGGATGCCCTATGCTTTGGGTTCGGCCGCTCCCGAACCCCGCGAACCTTGCCTCTCTCCGCTTCCCGAAGACTCGAGCCACGCCCGCCGCCGCCGCGGGGGAAACGCAACGCCCACCGGTCGGTCGAGCGGCCCTCGCTCCTGCAGTTCGTCGTCCTGTCGTTCCTGCTGCATGCACTCGTCATCCTGAGCCTCGGCACGCCCACCGGCGGATCCCCCGACGGGCGCGCGACCTGGGGATCGCTCGACGTCACGATCCGCGGGCCCCTGCTCGATTCGGGCGTCGGCCTCAAGCTCGACCGCAGCCCCGAGCTGCGCCTGCCGGGCCGCGAGGCGCGGGAATCGCGCGAGCGCGAGCCGGCCGCGCCACCCGCGCCCGCGCCGCCGCCCACGCCACCGCAGCCGCAACCCGACCTCGAGGCCGGCAAGGTCGCCGACATCGCGCTTCCCGCGCCGCTCGCGCCCCTCGCCCCGCTCACGCCCGCGAAGGCCGACCTCGCGCCCGCGCCGCGCGTCGAGCCCGTGAAGGCCGACGTGCCGGTGATCACGGTTCCCGCCATCGACTGGACGCCGCAGGCGACCGCCCAGCCCGCCCTCGCGCCGGCCGCGGAGATCGCGCCCCCGCGGCCCCTGCCCACGATCCCGGCGCCGGCGCTCGAGGAGCGTGGCGCGCCCGCGGTGGCGCCCCGCTTCGTGGCTCCCGTCGAACTCGCCCCGGTTCAAGCACCCCTACCTGCGATCCCGGCGCCCGCGCTGAGGGAGAGCGGGCTGCCCGCCCTCACGCCGAGCTTCGCGCCGCCGGTCGAGATCGCCGCGCCCCCGCCGCCGCTCGAGATTCCCACGATCAGCGCGCC
>CALEJW010000137.1 GCA_937898635.1 uncultured Pseudomonadota bacterium
CGCCGCGAGCGCGAGCTTCTTCACCCGGCGGATGTCCGCGTCCGAGAAGGGCCCGTTCACCCCGGAGATGGCGGCGAGCGTCATGCCGTGCTTGAGGCCCAGGCGGTAGATCTCGCGCACGCGCTCCCACTCGATGGAGCGCCCGACGGTGAAGTTCTCGAAGCGGCCCTCGAGCGCGAGGACGATGGTCTCGGCGAGGCAGGCGTAGGCCACGTTGGGCGGCAGCCCGATGTTCTTCATCCGCACCTCGCCCGGCAGGTGGATCTCGCCGGACTCGATCACCAGCACGTCGGGGCGCCGGGCGACTTCCTCCGCCGGAAGGTCGAGCGGGCGCGCCACGTCCGTGATCACGCAGCCGGGCTTCACCTTCATGATGTCGAGGATCTTCTTGCCCGCGCCGGAGGTGGCGGTGACGATCATGTCCATGGCGCCGATGCTGCGGTCGGTGCTCGAGGAGAGGAAGAGCCGCGCGTCGGGCGTCTCCTTGAGGATCGAGCCCTTGAGCGACAGGAGCTTCGCGGTCTCCGGGGAGACGAGGTAGACCTCCTCGGCGACCATCGCGAGGAGCCGCGCGCACACCGAGCCGATGGCCCCGGTCGCGCCCACGACCATCGCCTTGAAGCGCACCTTCTTCCCCGGCTCCACGGGCACGAGCCCGAGCCGGAGCATCGCGTCGTGCGCGGCCCAGAGCGCCCCCGAGGCGCTGTAGCTGTTGCCCGTGGTGATGGGCAGCGGCGCGCGGCGGGCCACCGTGAGGCCCGCATCCCCCACCACCTTGGTGAAGGCGCCCAGGCCCATGATCTGCGCGCCCAGGCCCCGCGCCACGCGCGCGGCCTCCAGCAGCCGGCGGTAGGTGAACTCCGGGCTGTGGCTCATGATCTCCTTGGGCGTGCCGCCCACGGAGATCAACCAGCCCTCGGCCTCGACGCCCGTGGGCGACTTGATGCCGCTCACCTTCGAATACACGAAGGGCGGCGCGTAGGCCATCGCCTTTTCCAGCGCGTTCATGAAGACCGGCGGCGAGACCTGCGAGAGCATCTCGATGGGCTTCACGTTCTTGAAGTATTCCTGCGACAGCGGGTGGATCACGAAGGCGAAGCGGTTCACGCGCCGGAAGCCGTTGGGGTACACGAGGCGCGGCTCCAGCCCGAGGCCCTGGATGATCTCCAGGTAGTCGTCCTCGAGGAGGTCCTCGGGCTCCTTGTCCTTCGCCGCGAGGATCATCGCGTCGAGGAGGCTCGGGTCGATGACGTGCCCGGCCAACGCCGGCGCGCCGTCGATGACGAGGTGCACGCCCTTGCGCTTCAAGTGCGCGAGGCGCTTGTCGTTCACGGTGGCGGTGAGGACGGTCTTGCCCGCGAGCTCCTCGGTCCCGAAGCCGTCCAGCTCGTGCGCCGGGGCCACGATCACCGTCGCGTCGCGCATCGCGTGGCGCAGGACGAAGTGGCGCCACTCCCTGGCGAGCAGGTTGTCGGTGAGCACCTCCGGCACCCGCTCGGTCACGAAGTGCGCCCCGCTCGCGTAGCGCTCCAGGGCGTCGAGCGAGGTGAGCATCTTGGGGATGCCGAGCTGGAAGAGCGCGTCGGCGAATTCCAGGTTCGGCGTGAACTCGGCGAAGGCCTGGGCGAGCTTGTAGTTGGTCGCGCCCGAGAAGAAGAGCACCTTCGCGTTGGTGAAGTAGCCGCGGAGCTTCGACTGGACGTGGCGCAGCGCCCACTCCTGCAGGATGTCGCCCAGGCGCCCGCCCGTCGTGACCGGCACGCGGGTCGCGATCCCCGCCAGGCGCGCGCTGTGTTCTTCCACGAACTGCGTGCCGCCGACGCTGTAGGCATCCTTCACCACGCCCAGGCCGATCGCGTCCGCGTGCTCGTCCCAGTGCGCGAGGAGCTTCTCCGCGCGCTTCGCGCTGCCGTTGGTGCCGACGCGGCGCACGCGCAGGCGGCGGCCGAGGAACCGGGTCTCGAACGCGTAGTCCTGCGCGCCCGAACCGAGGCTGATGCCCACCACCGTCTTCATTTCCCGCGCGCTCCCTTCCGGCCCATGCGTCACTTTGCCCGAGGCGTTCGCGAGCACCTTGATTTATGTCGAGATTCCTTGACGGAACCGTGGCCGGGGCCGGGCCGGATCGGGCACTCTGTCCCCCATCGGGAACCGGAAGGCGGGCGCGACATGATCGAGATGCCGGCGGTGGTGGGCGACGTAGTGCGCTCCGTGGGGCTTTCCACGGCGATGAAGGCGGCGGGCGTGGTGACGGGGCTCCTGCCCATCCCGCAGCCGATGCTGCTGGTGGGCCCGGGGGCGAGCAAGCGCCTGGGGCAGGCGCTCGCGGGCTTCGGCCACCGCAAGATCCTCGTCGTCACCGACAAGGGCGTGGCGAAGCTGGGGCTTGCCAAGGCGTTCCTGCAGGCGCTTCGCAAGGGCGGCGCCGACTACGTCGTCTTCGACGCCGTCACCGCGGACGCGCCCATCCCGGTGATCGAGAAGGGCATCGCCTACTGCCAGCGGCGCAACTGCGACGCGGTCGTGGCCTTCGGCGGCGGCTCGCCCATGGACGCGGCCAAGGTGATCGCCTACGCGGTGGCCAACCGCAAGCACCCGAGGAAGCTCGTGGGCTACTTCAAGGGTCTCTCGGCGCCGCTGCCGGTCTACGCCGTGCCCACGACCGCGGGCACCGGCTCGGAAGTGACCGTCGCCGCGGTGATCTCGGACCCGGACGAGGGCACGAAGCTCGTCATCGCCGACACGCGCCTCGTGCCGGCCATGGCCGCGCTCGATCCTTCCCTGATGACCGGGCTGCCCCGCGACATCACGGCGGCCACGGGCATGGACGCGCTCACCCATGCGGTCGAGGCCTTCATCGGGCAATGGGCGAGCGCCTACACCGACCGCATGGCGCTCGCGGCCGTCGCCCTCATCTACGAAAACCTCCCGGTCGCCTGCCGCAACCCGCGCAACCTGGAGGCCCGGGAGCGGATGGCGCTCGCCGCGACCTACGCCGGGCTCGCCTTCACGCGCGCCAACGTGGGCTACGTGCACGCGATCTCGCACCAGCTCGGGGGCCGCTACCACACCCCCCACGGGCTCGCGAACGCGATCATGCTGCCGCACGTGCTGCGCCACCTCGCGCCCGCGGTCACGAAGCGGCTCGCGCTGCTGGCGGTGGCGGCCAAGGTGGGCGAGGAAGGCGAGAAGCCCGCGGCGCTCGCGAGGAAGTTCCTCGCCTCCATCGTGGCGATGAACGAGGCGCTGGGGATACCGGAAGTGCTGGAGACGCTGCGCGAGGCGGACATCCCGGCTCTCGCCAAGGCCGCCTGCTGGGAGGCCGACACGAGCTACCCCGTGCCGAAGTACATGTCGCCCGAGACCTGCGCCGG
>CALEJW010000138.1 GCA_937898635.1 uncultured Pseudomonadota bacterium
CCCATCAAGGCGATCCCGAAGGTGCTCGCCCTGGCGGGCGTGAAGCAGGACGACCTCGGCTGGATCGAGCTGAACGAGGCCTTCGCCGCCCAGGCGCTGGCGGTGGTGAAGGAACTGGGCCTGGATCCCGCGAAGGTGAACCCCCTGGGCGGCGCCATCGCGCTCGGCCACCCGCTGGGCGCCACCGGCGCGATCCGGGCCGCCACGATGGCCCACGGCCTGCGCCGCACGAAGGGCCGCTACGGAATGGTAACGATGTGCATTGGCACCGGCATGGGCGCCGCCGGGCTCTTCGAGGCGATGGACTGAGGCGCGCGAGCCGCTGCGGCGAAGGCGGGGGTATAGTTCACCACGATCCCGGCGGCACGCATCGCCGGGGCGCACAACGACGGAGGAGGAATCGATGAAGATCCGGATCATTCGGGCGGCGGGGCTCGCCGCACTCGTTGCCGCGTGCTGCGGCGCGGCGCTCGCGCTCGCCCAGACCTACAGCGCGGAGATCCGCCGGACTTCCTTCGGCGTGCCGCACGTGAAGGCCGCCAGCTATGGCAGCCTCGGCTACGGCGTCGGCTACGCGTTCGCGCAGGACAATTTCTGCATGATCGCCGACGAGTTCGTCACCGTGCGCGGCGAGCGCTCGCGCCACTTCGGCGAATCGGGCACCACGCCCTACCTGCGCAACAACCTCGTCTCGGATTTCTACTACACGCTCGTGAACGCGGACCCCGCGCCGCTCCTGGCGGGCCTGGAGAAGATGGGCCCGGAGGTGCGCGCGGCCTTCCGCGGCTGGGTCGCCGGCTACAACCGCTACCTGCGCGACACGGGCGTGGCGAACCTGCCGGCGCCCTGCAAGGACGCCGCATGGGTGCGCGCCATCGACGACGCGGACATGATGCGGCTGGTGCGCCGCTACCTGCTCGAGGCCTCCACCAACAACTTCATGGAGGGCATGGTCGCCGCGAAGCCCCCGACGGGCGCCTCGGCGGCCAAGCTGGGACCGAAGGCGGACGGCGGCATCCCCGGCTTCGACGCGGACTTCTGGCCGGACTGGCGCTCGGGCATCGGCAGCAACGCGCTCGCGCTCGGCGGCGACGCCACGGACAACGGGCGCGGGCTGCTGCTCGGCAACCCGCACTTCCCGTGGACGGGGACGCTGCGCTTCTACCAGTTCCACGCGACGATCCCGGGCGAGCTCGACGTGATGGGCGGTTCCCTCTCCGGCTTCCCGCTCATCAACATCGGCTTCAACAAGGACGTCGCCTGGAGCCACACGAACGACGTGGCCTGGCACTTCACGCTCTACCAGCTCAAGCTCGACCCGGCGAACCCGACGCGCTACCTCTACGACGGCCAGTTGCGGGACATGACGACGAAGACCGTGACGGTGCAGGTGAAGAACGCCGACGGCAGCCTCTCGCCGCGGTCGAACACCTTCTACTTCTCGCACTTCGGGCCGGTGACCACGAGCACCGCGGTGCCGATCCCGTGGACGGGCGCGTTCGCCTACGCCATCCGCGAGACGAACATGGACAACTGGCGCCTGGCCGACCAGTGGCGCGCGATCAACAAGGCCACGGGCACCGCCGACATCAAGGCGGCGCTGCAGTCGATCGTGGGCATCCCCTGGGTGAACACCACGGCCGCGGACCGCGAGGGCAACGCGTTCTACGCCGACATCAGCACCGCGCCCAACGTGCCGCGCGAGAAGCAGTCGCTGTGCACGCCCGACGTCACCTTCGCGGTGGTCTTCTCGCTGAAGGGGCCCGCCGTGCTCGACGGCTCGCGCTCCGCCTGCGAGTGGGACGAGGCGGACGGCGCCCCGCAGCCCGGGCTGCTCCCGGGAGGGCGGATGCCCTTCATCGAGCGGCGCGACTTCGCGCAGAACTCCAACGACAGCTACTGGCTCGCCAACCCCGCGGTGGACGCCTACCGCTGGGACATCCCGGCGGTGGTGGGCGTGGTGCCGGACGTGCAGGGCATGCGCACGCGCCTGGGCGTGCTGCAGGCGCAGGCGCGCCTCGCGGGCACCGACGGGCGCACCGGCAACAAGTTCACGCTCGCGAACCTGCAGGAGATCGCGCTCTCCAACCGCAGCCTAACGGCGGATCTCTACATGGCGGACGTGATGGCCCTCTGCCAGGGCTCGGCCGCGGCCGCGGTGCAGGCCGAATGCGGGGCGCTGTCCGCCTGGGACCGCAGCTACGAGCTCGCGAGCCGCGGCGCGCACCTCTTCCGGGAGTTCTTCAACGCCGCGCGCAACCTCCCGAACGTCTACCGCGTGCCGTTCAACTACCTCGACCCGCTCAACACGCCGCGGGGCTTCAACGTGGACAGCGCCGCGGTCGCGACCGCGCTCGCGGGCGCCCTCAAGTCGGCGGGCGACAAGATCCGCGGCGCGGGGCTCGCGATCGACGCCCCGCTCGGCACCGTGCAATTCACCCTGCGCGGGGCGACGCCGATCCCGGTGCATGGGGGCGAAGAGAACCTCGGCGTCTACAACAAGATCAGCAGCTCCCTCGTGCCCAACCTGGGCTACGCGGTCACCACGGGGACGAGCTACATCCAGACGGTGCAGTTCACGGACGCCGGGGTGAATGCGCAGGGCTTCCTCAGCTACTCGCAGTCGACCAATCCCGCCTCGCCGCACTTCGCCGACCAGACGATGCGCTTCCGGGACAAGCAGTGGATCGCGTTCCCCTTCACCGAGGCCGAGATCGGCGCGGACGCGAACCTGAGCACGCTCACGATCCAGGAGTGAGGAAGCGGGCGGCGAGCGCGCCGCCCAAGCCCCTGATTCGAGGCTCTTTCCGCTGCACCGCCGCATTGTCTTTTTGCCCCTGATTCACGACAATACCCCCCTGCCACGCACAACCGCTTCCCGACCCGAACCCCATAACGATAAATCCAGGAGAAACCGCATGAATCCCGCCTTTCGTCCCGTCCTCAAGCCCCTGGCGCTCGCGATCGCCCTCGCGGGCGCGGGCCCGGCCCTCGCCTTCCAGTTCAAGCTGGAGAACGGGCTCACCGGAAGCCTGGACACCACGCTCTCCTACGGCATCTCGGTGCGCGCCGCCTCCCGCGACCCGTCGCTCATCGGCATCGCCAACGGCGGCACCTCGCGCTCGGTGAACGAGGACGACGGCAACCTCAACTACGACAAGAACAAGGCCTTCGCGAACATCGCCAAGGCGACGACGGACCTCGAGCTCAAGTTCGGCAACTTCGGCTTCTTCGGGCGCGGCCTCGCGTTCTACGACTTCGAGAACGCCGACAGCGACAAGCTCGGCCCCACCGCCAAGGATCGCGTGGGCAAGAACGTGAAGGGCCTCGACGGCTTCGTCACCGCCAATTTCGAGCCGATGGGGCACAACCTGCGGCTGCGCGCCGGGCGCCAGGTGATCAGCTGGGGCGAGAGCACGTTCATTCCCAACGGCATCAACGTGATCAGCTCCGTGGACCTCTCGAAGCTGCGCATCCCGGGCTCGGAGCTGAAGGAGGCCTTCATCCCCACGACCGGCGTGCTCGCGAACCTGGAGCTCACGAGGAACGCGAGCCTGGAAGCGGTGTACCTCACGAACCACGACAAGATCCGCATCGACCCGCGCGGCACCTACTTCTCCAACAACGACTTCGCCTCCGACGACTCGACGCGGGTGATCCTGTCCTTCGGCCGCCGCCGCGACCAGCACACGCCGCCCTCCAACCCGGTGCCGCCCGTCGTCCCGACGCTCGGCACGGCCGCCTCCGCCCTCTACGGGCCCTTCGACCCGGCCGCCTCCGTCTGGGCGCCCCGCGCCGCGGACCGCGACCCGAGCGACAACGGGCAATACGGCCTCGCGCTGCGCTACCTCGCGAGCGAGCTGAACAACACCGAGTTCGGCCTCTACTACATGAACTACCACAGCCGGATCCCGCTCTTCTCCGGCATCAAGGGCACGCCGAGCTCGATCCTCACCGGCGGCCCGCTCGTCTCCTCGATCTGCGCCCAGGCCGCGCTGCGCGCCCTGTGCCACACGGGCACCGCGACCTACTTCGCGGAGTTCCCCGAGGACATCCGGATGTTCGGCGTGAGCTTCAACACGGCCGGCCCGGCCGGCATCGCGCTGCAGGGCGAGTACTCCTACCGCTCCAACCTGCCGGTGCAGTACGCCACGCCGGAACTGCTCCTCGCCGCCCTCGGCCTGCCCAACCTCATCACGGGCTTCACGCAGATCCCGGGCGCGCCCACGGGCGCCACCGCCGCCGCGCTCATCCCGGACGGCAGCTACCTGAGGGGCTACCAGCGCCTGAAGGCGAGCCAGTTCCAGATGACCGGCACGAAGAGCGAGCCCAACGTGTTCGGGGCGGAGCAGCTGATCCTCCTGGGCGAGGCGGGCATCACTTATTTCCACAACCTGCCCTCCGACGTGAAGTTCAACGGCCCCGCCGTGTACCTCCCGGCGACGGCCTTCGGCGCCACGCTCGCGAGCGCCTTCGCGGTCCAGGACCAGGGCTTCCTCACCAGCGTCTCCTGGGGCTACCGGCTCGTCGGCCGCCTCGAGTACGCCAACGCGTTCCTGGGCGGCAACCTCGCGCCGCGGGTCGCCTGGTCGCACGACGTGAGGGGCGTGGGCCCCAGCTTCAACGAGGGCACGAAGTCGATCTCGGTCGGCGCGAGCTGGGACTACCAGCGCAAGTGGCTGGTGGACGCGCAGTACACGTCGTACCTGGGCGGGCGCACCTACTGCGGCACCGACACGCCGCCCCCGGGAAGCTCCGTGACGCCGGGGCAGAGTGCCAGCTGGTGCTCCAGCGCCAACCCGCTCAAGGACCGCGACTTCTACTCGGTCAGCGTGAGCTACTCGTTCTGACGCACGGGGGGCGCCCGCGCGGCGCCCCGCAACGCCCAAAAAACACGAACGGAGGAGATTCGCCATGTTCCCGATCCCGAAGCAGGCCGCGGTGCTCTTCGCCGCCGGTGCCGCCTTCGCAGTTCCCGCGGCCGCGGAGATGTCCGCGGCCGACCTCGCCAAGCTCGGCACGACCCTCACGCCGGTGGGTGGGGAGAAGGCCGGCAACGCCGCCGGCACGATCCCCGCCTGGGACGGGGGGCTCACGAAGCCCGTCGCCGGCTACAAGCCCGGCGGCCACTATCCCGATCCCTACGCGAGCGACAGGCCGCTCTTCACGATCGACGGCAAGAGCGCGGACAAGTACAAGGACCAGCTCACGCCCGGGCAGATGGCGATGCTCAAGAAGTACCCGGACTACAAGATGGTCGTGTACCCGACCCGGCGCAGCGCCGCCTTCCCGCAGTGCCACTACAACGAGACGAGGGAGTGCGCCGCGAAGGCGAAGCTCGCCCCCGGCGGCAACGGCGTGGTGGGCTGCACGGGCGGCATCCCCTTCCCGGTCCCGAAGGACGGCAACGAGGCCATCTGGAACTCCACGCTGCGCTACCGCGGCGACACCTTCGCGATGCACTGGTCGCAGGCGGCGGTCACCCGCACGGGCGACTACGCGATGGTGAAGTTCGAGTACGAGTACGACTTCCAGTACGGCAACTGCTCCAAGCCCGTCGCCCAGCGCGAGGCGAACAAGGTCCTCAACTACCTGCAGGTGACGACGGCGCCGGCGCGCCTGGCGGGCCAGATCCTGCTCGTGCACGAGACGGTGGACCAGGCGAAGGAGCCGCGCTCGGCCTGGACCTACAACCCCGGCCAGCGCCGCGTGCGCCTCGCGCCCAACGTCGCCTACGACAACCCCGGCACCGCGGCCGACGGCCTGAGGACCAACGACGACTTCGGCATGTTCAACGGCGCCACGGACCGCTACAACTGGAAGCTCGTGGGCAAGCGCGAGATGTACATGCCCTACAACTCCTACCAGCTCACCAACCCGAAGTACAAGTACGCGGACCTCCTGAAGCCCGGCCACATCAACCAGGACATCGCCCGCTACGAGCTGCACCGCGTCTGGATCGTGGAGGCGACGCTGCGGCCGGGGACGAGCCACATCTACGCCAAGCGCGTCTTCTACCTCGACGAGGACACCTGGACCGTGCTCGCGACCGACAAGTACGACGGCCGCGGCGAGCTCTGGCGCTTCTCCGAGCAGCACTCCGAGAACTGGTACAACGTCCCGATGACCTTCCCCACGGTCGAGGTGCACAACGACCTGCAGTCCGGCCGCTACATCGCGATGGGGCTGAGGAACGAGGAAACGACGATCTACCAGCCCATCAAGCGCTCGGGCGGCGACTACAACCCGAACAGCCTGCGCGGCCTCGGCACGCGCTAGTGCCGTTCCCGGCGAAGGGCCGGCCGGGGGCAGTTCCGCGCGCCAGGCGCGCCGGGATTGCCCCCTTTTCGTCGGGGAGACGAAGATGAGGCAGTTCCACGCAGCCATCGCACTCGCGGCGGGCCTCGCGCTCGCGGCCGGCGCGGCCCGGGCCGAGGGGCCCCGCAAGATCACGGACATCCTGCCCGAGGCGGGCGCGCTGCCCCGGGTCACGATGGAGCGCCTGCTCCTCATCGACGCCGCGCGCCCGGGCGGCCGCGTGGTTGCGGTGGGGGACCGGGGCTACATCGTGGTCTCGGACGACGAGGGCAGGACCTGGCGCCGCGCGAAGTCGCCGCCGGCGCCGCTGCTCACGGCGGTCGAGTTCCTCGACGCGAAGCACGGCTGGGCCGTGGGACACGATTCGGTGGTCCTCGCGACCGCCGACGGGGGCGAGACCTGGGCGCAACAGTTCTCCGCGCCCGCGGAGCAGCGCCCGCTCCTCGACGTGCTCTTCGTGGACAAGGACACCGGCTACGCGATCGGCGCCTACAGCGCCTTCTACGAGACGGCCGACGGGGGGCGCAGCTGGAACCCCCGCAAGGTGATTTCCGAGGACAGGCACCTCAACGCCTTCGTGCGCCTGCCCGAGGGGCGGCTCCTCATCCTGGGCGAGGCGGGCACGATCCTCGCGTCGCCCGACCAGGGGCGGACGTGGGAGAGCGTCACGTCCCCCTACCGCGGCTCCCTCTTCGGCGGCGTGGTGGCGGACGACGGGGCCGTCGTCGTCTTCGGGCTGCGCGGCCACATCTACCGCTCCACCGACGCGGGCAAGTCCTGGAAGGCGGTCGACAACGCCTCCACGGCGACGCTCATGGGCGGCACGAAGTTCCCGGACGGGGCGCTGGTGCTCGCGGGCAACGGCGGCACGGTGCTCGTCTCCCGCGACAACGGCCAGTCCTTCGTGCCGCTCGCCACGGGGAGCACGAAGGCCTTCGCCAAGGCGGTCCTGGGGCCCGCCGGCGCGGCGATCCTGATCGGCGAGACCGGCGCGCGCCAGGCCGCGCTCCCCCTCGCCAAGCAGCGCTAGGAGCCCGGCGATGACCCTCGACGCGCTGATCCAGAAGGTCTCCGACTTCGTCTTCGGCAACCGCAGGAAGCTCCTCGTGCTCTTCACGGCGATGACGCTCCTCTTCGCGGCCTCCGCCTCGCGGCTCGTCGTGGACGCGGGGTTCAACAAGATGGTGCCGCTGAGCCACCCGTACATGAAGGTCTACCGCGGCTACGAGAAGGTCTTCGGCAGCGCCAACCGCGTGGCGGTGGCCATCGTCCAGAAGGACGGGGACATCTTCAACAAGGAGTACATGGAGAAGCTCAAGGCGCTCACCGACGACGTGTTCCTGCTGAACGGCGTGGACCGCCCCTCGGTCAAGTCGCTCTTCACGCCCAACACGCGCTTCATCGAGGTGATCGAGGAGGGCTTCGCGGGCGGCAACGTGATCCCCGCGACCTTCCAGGGAACCGACGCGGACCTGAAGCAGGTGCGGGCGAACGTGCAGAAGTCGAGCGAGATCGGGCGCACGGTGGCCACCGACTTCAGCGGCGCGCTGGTGACCGCCGGGCTCCTCGAGATCGATCCCCAGACCAACAGGCGCCTGAACTACTTCGAGGTGTCGTCGAAGCTCGAGGCGCTGCGCGCCAAGTACGAGGGGCCGAGGCACTCGGTGCACATCATCGGCTTCGCGAAGGCCGTGGGCGACATCCGCGACGGCGCGCGCGGCGTGCTCCAGTTCTTCAGCATCGCCTTCGTGATCACCGCGGCCCTGATGCTCTGGTTCGTGAAGGACGTGAAGCTCACGGGGGTGGCGCTCGTCGTGGCGATGATGCCCGTCCTGTGGCTCCTGGGGACGCTCCCCGCCCTGGGCTTCGGCATCGATCCCCTGTCGATCCTCGTGCCCTTCCTCATCTTCTCGATCGGCGTGTCGCACGCGGTGCAGATGGTGCGCACCTGGGAGCACGAGGTCGTGGCCGGCACCGACAGCCTCACCGCGGCCAAGCGCTCCTTCGCGCGGCTCTTCATCCCCGGCACGCTCGCGCTCCTCGCCAACGTGCTCGGCTTCGCGGTGATCATGCTCATCCCGATCGACATCGTGCGCGAGCTCGGCATCACCGCCTCCCTCGGCGTGGGCTGGATGATCGTCACGAACAAGATGCTGCTGCCGATCCTCCTGTCGCACCTCACGATGTCCAAGGGGGCCGCGACGAAGGAGGCCTACCAGGAGAGCCGCGTCGAGCGCCTCTGGCGCGCAGCCTCGCGATGCGTCGAGACCCGCAGGGCGCGGCTCATCGTGGCGATCGCCGCGGGCATCCTCGCCGTCGGCGTGATCGGGGCGCACCAGCTGCGGGTGGGCGACTACGGCATCGGCGTCCCGGAGCTGCGTCCCGAGTCGAGGTACAACCGCGACAACGCGACGATCGTCGACAAGTTCGCCATGGGCACCAACACGCTGGGCATCGTCGCCCAGACGAGCGGCGTCCAGGGAGCCTGCACGAACTACGAGATCATGAGCGTCATCGAGCGCTTCGACTGGTACATGCAGAACGCGCCGGGGACCCAGTCGGTGATCTCGCTGCCGGGCCTCGCGCGCGGGGTGAACGCGGGATTCAACGAGGGCAACCTCAAGTGGCGCCAGCTGCCGCGCGACCCGCAGGTGATGGCCCAGAGCGTGACGCCCATCGACACGGCGACGGGGCTGCTCAACCCGGACTGCAGCGCGATGCAGGTCCTCGTCTTCACCACCGACCAGCAGGGCGAGACGATCGCCTCGCTCGTGTCGGACGTGAAGGCCTTCGCGGCGAAGGCGAACTCCGACAAGCTCGAGTTCAAGCTCGCCACGGGCAACGTGGGCGTCATGGCCGCGACCAACGAGGCGGTCGACGCCGCGCGCTGGGAGATGAACTTCGCGATCTTCGGGGCGCTGCTCCTCATGTGCATGGCGACCTTCCGGAGCCTGCGGGCGACGCTGTGCATCCTGGTCCCGCTCGCGATCGTCTCGGTCCTGTGCGAGGCGCTCATGCCGCTGCTGGGCATCGGGCTCAAGATCTCCACGCTTCCCGTGATCGCGCTCGGCGTGGGCGTGGGGGTGGACTACGGCATCTACCTCTACGACCGCATCGAGGTTCACCTGGAGGAGGGCAAGGCGCTCTCGACCGCCTTCTTCGAGGCCCTCAAGGAGCGCGGCACCGCCATGGTCTTCACCGCGGTCACCATGACCATCGGCGTGGGCACCTGGGCGATGTCGGCGCTCAAGTTCCAGGCCGACATGGGGATCCTCCTCGCCTTCATGTTCTTCCTGAACATGCTCGGCGCGATCTTCCTGCTCCCGGCGCTCGCGGCGGTCCTGCTGAAGCCGCACAAGGCCGCGTGAGCGGCGCGCCGGGCGGGTCCTGGCGCGCCCTGGTCGCGGGGGGCGCGCTCGTCCTCGCCGCGGGCGTGGCCCTCGGGGCCGTGGCCTCCCACGCCGCGGGACGCGCCGCGCACCCGGAGGCCGCGCGGCTGCTGCAGGTCGCGGTGCTCTACCAGCTCGTGCACGGGATCGCGCTCGTCCTGGCGGGGACGCTCGCGCGCTCCGGTTCCTCGCGCTGGCTCGGCCTCGCCGGCGCGGCCTTCGCCGCCGGCGTCGCGCTCTTCTGCGGGTCCCTCTACTGGCTCGCCTTCACCGGCACCTCCGCGGGGATCCTCGCGCCCCTGGGCGGCAGCGCCCTCATCGCCGGCTGGATCCTCCTCGCGGTGCACGCCCTCGCCGGCGGGCGCGGCTAGCCGGGCGTCACCGCGTCGCCCACCCGGATCTCCCCGGGCTCGAGCGTCACCGCGTTCATCCCGAACCGGGCGCCGAACTCCTCGCTGGGTCGCCAGGCGCCGAGTGTCGCGAGGGGCTCCGGCCCCGTCACCTCGCCCGTCGACTGGTCCGTCGTCGTCACCTGGCAGCGCCCGCAGGGCTTGGCCATGCGCAGCCGCGCGCCGCCCACGGAGAAGTCGCGCCAGCCGTCCTCGGCGAAGGGCGTGACGCCTCCCACGACGATGTTGGCGCGGAAGCGGTCGATGGGCACCGGTCGCGCGAGCCTCGCGTTCAGGTCGGCGAGGGAAGCCTCGGAGACGACGAGGAAGGCGTAGCCGTCGGCGAAGCTCACGGGCGCGTCCGTGCCCGGCCCCCGCGCCCTCGAGCGCCGGATCGTGGACGCCGGCATGTACGCGAGACGGCAAGGCCGCTCGAGGACCGCGCAGAGCCAGCGGTCGGCCTCGGGAGAGGGCGCGATCGCCTCGCAGGCGCTGTCCCAGACCCTCGCGAGCAGGGGCTCGCCTTCGGCGGGCTCCAGGGGCAGGGCGATCTCTTCGTGGTCGGGGGCCGCGAGTCGCAGCTCCCCGTCCGCGATCTCGGTCCAGATCGTGGCCATGCGCGGCAGCTCCCGCTGCGAGAGGAATTCGCCGGTGGCGTCCACGACCATGAAGCGCCGGTCGTGCTCGAGGCCGCGCGCGGTGGCGAGGGACGAGGCGAGGCCCATGCCCTTGAGCCCCTTGACGGGATAGACGTTCAGCTGGGAGACAATGGCGCTCATGGAGTCGGGGGATCGACGAGGATTGAATTGGGGGGGGATCGGCGTTACTTTACCCGTCCCGGCCGGGGGATCCCCGGCAGCATTCCTTTCCTGAAAGGGGACGCCATGGCGCTGTGGGACAAGGTCCTGGGCGAATTCATCGACATCGTCGAGTGGCTCGACGACACGAACGACACGCTCGCCTACCGCTTCGAGCGCTACCAGAACGAGATCAAGTACAACGCGAAGCTCGTCGTGCGCGAGGGCCAGGTGGCCGTCTTCGTGAACGAGGGCCAGCTCGCCGACGTCTTCCGGCCCGGGACCTACACGCTCACCACCCAGAACCTGCCGATCCTCGCCACGCTCAAGGGCTGGAAGTACGGCTTCAACAGCCCCTTCAAGGCCGAGGTGTACTTCTGCTCGACCCGCAAGTTCACGGACCTCAAGTGGGGCACGCCCGGGCCCGCGACGATGCGCGACGCCGAGTTCGGCATGGTGCGCGTCACCGCCTTCGGCCTCTACGCCATCCGCGTGAAGGACGCCGGCGTCTTCGTGAAGGACCTGGTCGGCACGGACAACCGCTTCACCACCGCCGAGATCCAGGAGAACCTGCGCGGCAAGATCGGGCTGCGCATCAAGGAGATCATCCCGGAGCTCGGCATCCCCGTCCTCGACCTGGAGGCGAAGGTGACCGAGCTCGGCTCGCGCCTGCGCGAGAGGCTCTCCGGCGAATTCGAGGGCCTGGGCCTCGAGCTGGTCGAGGTGCAGGTGCAGGACATCGGGTTGCCCGAGGAGGTCGAGAAGGCGATCGACAAGCGCGGCGCCATGGCGGCCAT
This sequence comes from uncultured Pseudomonadota bacterium, assembly GCA_937898635.1. Lineage (GTDB taxonomy): Bacteria > Pseudomonadota > Gammaproteobacteria > Burkholderiales > Usitatibacteraceae > FEB-7. The sequence goes on from CALEJW010000138.1 coordinate 11,691, forward strand.
CGGCAACCTGCAGGCCTACACCCAGTACGAGACGGCCTCCTCCATCCGCGAGGCGGCCGCCAATCCCGGCGGCGCGGCCGGCGCGGGCGTGGGCCTCGGCGCGGGCATCGCGATGGGCGCGCAGATGGTGAACAGCATGGGTGGGGCCCTCGGGCAGGGCGGCGGGGCGGGCGGGATGCCGCCGCCGGTGCCCGGCGCGGCGGCCTTCCACGTCGCCATCGACGGCAAGCAGGCGGGGCCCTTCGACGTCGCGGCCCTGCGCCAGCAGGTGGCGGGGGGCGGGCTCACGCGGTCCTCCCTGGTCTGGAAGGCCGGCATGGCGCAGTGGGCCAGGGCGGGCGAGGTGCCCGAGCTCGCGCCGCTCTTCGCGGACTCGCCGCCGCCGGTGCCGCCCGCCGCGTAGCCGGGGGCAACGGCGCATCGCCCGGGGCCCGCCGCCTTCGCGGACGGGCCCCGCCGTTCAGCCGAGCTGGCGGAGCATCGTCTCGCCGTCCGAGACCTCGAACTTCCCGGGCGCCTCGACGTTCAGGCTCTTCACCACGCCGTCGTCGACCAGCATCGAGAAGCGCTGGCAGCGCATGCCCATGGCCCGCGCCCCGAGATCGAGCTCCAGCCCGAGCTTCCTCGTGTACTCGGCGCTGCCGTCGCCCATGAAGCGGATCTTGCCGCCGGCCTTCTGGTCGCGCGACCAGGCGCCCATCACGAACGCGTCGTTCACCGCGAAGCACCAGATCTCGTCGACGCCCTTCGCCCGGAGCTTGTCGAAATTGGCGAGGTAGCTCGGGACGTGCTTGGCCGAGCAGGTCGGCGTGAAGGCGCCGGGCAGGCCGAAGATCGCGATCTTCTTCCCCTTCACGAGATCCTCGACCTTGAAGGTGTTGGGGCCGATCGAGCAGCCGCCGCCCTCGACCTCGATGAACTCCTGGACCGTGCCCGCGGGCAGCCGGTCGCCGACTTTGATGGTCATGTTCTTGCTCCTTGGTGGTTGGGAGTCCGGAATCGCTTCAAGGCATCGCGGCGTGCCCGCGGCGGAACGCCGCCAGCGCGAGCCCCGCCGCCACGAAGGCGCCGCCCAGGATGCGGTTCACCCAGCGCAGGTGCGAGGCGTCCTTCATCGCGGCGAGCACGCGCGAGGCGAGCCCGATGTAGCCCGCCATCACCGCGAGGTCCACCACCAGGGTGGTGACCCCGAGGATGGCGTACTGCGCGAACTGCGGGCGCGCGACGTCGATGAACTGGGGCAGCACGGCCGCGTAGAAGATGATGCCCTTGGGGTTCGTGAGGTTCACGAGGAAGCCCTTGAGGAAGACCTCGCGCGAGTCCCTGCCCTTCGGCGCATCGGCGCGCGCGTCGAAATGGTGGGGCTCCGAGCGCCAGGTCGCGAAGCCGAGCCAGACGAGGTAGGCCACGCCGCCCCACTTGACCGCGGCGAAGAGCGTCTCGGAGGCGAGGAGGATCGCGCCGAGGCCGACGGACACGACGCCCATCAGCACGAAGTTGGCGGCCTGCATGCCCACCGCGTTCCACATGCCGCGGCGGAAGCCGTGGTTCAACCCCGCGGCGAGGCTCGAGAAGACGCCGGGGCCCGGCGAGACCGACAGGATGACGGTCGCGACGAAGTAGGTGATCCAGACGGACAGTTCCATCAGCGGCCCTTCTCGATGGCGCGCCGGGCGATGCGGTCGACCAGCCCCGGCGCGACGAGCTTGAGAAAAAGCGCCATTCTACCGCGGGCCGTCATCACCACCTCGCGCCGCCGGGCGGCGATGGCCTCGAGCGTGATGCGGGCGCAGGTCTGCGGGTCCATCACCTCGCCCTCCTTCACGGGGCTCACGGCGAGCGGCCTGCCGTCGGGGCCGGTGGCGTTCTCCCGGATGCCCGTGGAGACGAAGCCCGGGTAGACCACCGTGACGGAGACGCCGGAGTCCGCGAGCTCGATCCGCAGCGTGTCGAAGAAGCCGCGCATCGCGTGCTTGGAGGCCGCGTAGCCCGAGCGCGTCGGCACGCCGGTGAGGCCCGCGAGGCTCGCCACGGCGGCGAGGCGGCCGCGCGAGGCCTTGAGGTGCGGGAGCGCGAAGTGCGTGCAGTACACCGCGCCGAGGTAGTTCACCCGCATGATGCGCTCGAGGATCGCCATGTCGGCGATGTCCTCGAAGCGCGCCCACATCGAGGCGCCCGCATTGTTCACCAGCGTGTCCACGCGCCCGAAGGCCGCGACGGTGCGCTCGACCAGGCGGCGGCAGTCGGCCTCGACGGCGACGTCCGTGACGATCACCTCCGCGCGCCCGCCGAGCGCCACGCACTCGGCCGCCACCTGCTCCAGCGCCGGGCGGTCGCGGGCGGCCAGCGCGAGCATCGCCCCCCGGGCCGCGAGCTGCCGGGCGAGTTCCGCGCCGATGCCCTTCGAGGCGCCGGTGACGATGACGACGTTGTCCTTCACGGGCGTCGTCCGCCCTCGCGTGCGGGAGGGCTCATTTCTCCGTCTCCGGATCGGGAATGTGGTTGAACGCGATGTGCATCCCGCCCCGGTCGCGGGCCGCGTGGGCGGAGGCGAAGTACACCGCCTGCCGCCCGAAGCGGGCGTTCAGCCGGTCGAGCGTCTCGTAGAGGCTTTTCGATTTCGACTCGGCGGCGAAGAGGGAGCCGGTATGTCCTTCCTCGGGCACGAGATCGGAGAAGGCCATGCCGACCTGCAGGATCGTGCGCCGGTGCTTCGGGCGCCCCGCCCAGAGGCGTTCCAGGGCGTGCAGGAAGGCGACCGTGTCCTGGGTGTCCACGAGGCGCATGTCGGCGTCCCACCGGGTGCCGTCGAGGTACTTCAGGCCGATCGCGATCCGCGCGGCGTAGTGGCCGGACTTCCTCAGGCGCATCGCGGCCTTCTGCACGAGACGATTCAGGATCGCCGCGGCGTCGGCGGGATTCCTGCGCTCGGGCGCGAGCACGCTCGAGTGCGAGATCGAGCGCGTGGACGATTCCCGGCCGGCGATCGCCTCGCCGCGCAGGCGCCCGTGCATGAGCTCGCCGCCCACGCCGCCCCAGACGGCGCGAAGCTCCTCGCGCGTGCGGCCGCAGAGCTCCTCCACGGTGCGGATGCCGTGCGCGAGGAGGCGCTTCTCCATCTGCGCGCCGATGCCCGAGAGGTCGCGAAGCTTCAGCCCGAAGAGGCGCTGCGGGAGCTCGCGCTTCTCGATCAGCACGAGGCCGTCGGGCTTCACCATGTCGGAGGCCGTCTTCGCGATGAAGGTGTTGGGGCCGATGCCGATGGAGGTGCGCAGGCACTCGCCGACGCGGCTTCGCAGGGTCTCCTTCACCTTGCGCGCGAGCCCCAGGGCGCGCCCGGGCTCCCGCCAGCGGCCGGTGAGCTCGCAGTCCATCTCGTCGATGGAGAGCACCTCGCGCACCGGCACGACCGTGTCCACGGCCGCGACCGCGCGGTGGTGGAAGTCGATGTAGACCTCGTGGCGGGCGAGCACCAGCTCGATGCCGGGGCAGAGCTTCCTCGCCTCCCCGACCTTCGTGCCGGTCTTCACGCCGAAGGTCTTCGCCTCCACGCTCGCGGCGATGCACACGGTGGTGTCGGCCATCATCGGCACGACGGCGAGGGGCCGCCCGCGCAGGCGCGGCTCGACCTGCTGCTCGACGGAGGCGAAATAGGAATTGAAGTCGACGAGCAGTGAGCGCAGCGTCATGGGATTCGCCCGGGGCGGCCCCCGGTCGCCTACGGGTCGCAGGCCCCGGCGAAGGCCGCGGCGAGGGCCTCGAGGCCGCGGGCGTCCTCCTCGTCGAAGCGCGCGCGGCGCGGGCTGTCGAGATCCATCACGCCCAGCAGCCGGACGCCCTGGAGGACGGGGACCACCACCTCGCTCGCCGACGCGGAGTCGCAGGCGATGTGGCCGGGGAAGGCGTGCACGTCGGGCACCAGCACCGTGCGCCGCCCGGCGGCCGCGGTGCCGCACACTCCCTGGCCGAGCGCGATGCGAACGCAGGCGGGCTTGCCCTGGAAGGGGCCCAGGACGAGGCCGCCGTCCTTCAGCCAGTAGAACCCGGCCCAGTTGAGCTCGGGCAGCCCGTGGAAGAGCAGGGCGGCGAGGTTGGCCGCGTTCGCGGTCGCGTCCCGTTCGCCCGAGAAAAGCGCCCGGGCCTGCGCGAGGAGTTCCGCGTAGAGCTCGGGCTTGGCGGTGGCAGCGGCGGGCGAGGTGGCGGCGAACATGGCGGCGGTCCCGGGGGATCGCCGCTAGGTTACCACCCCGCCCGGGGTGTCCTAGCCTCCCGAGCCGGTCGCCGGCGCGGCCGGGGCCTTCTGGCGGTCGTGCTTCTGCTTGGCGATGCGCTTGCCCTGCCGTTCCTGCGCCCGGTGCAGCTTCGCCTTCTCGGCCCTGGTCACGGTGCCGTCGGCCTTGGCCTTGTCCTCCAGCTTCTGGACGTTCGCCTGCCCCTTCTCGAGGCGGGCCGCCTCCGCGGCGTTGAGCTGGCCGGATTGCACGCCCTTCTGGATGCGCTTTTCCTGGTTGGCCTGGCGCTTGTCGACGCGGGGCGTCTCGGCCTGGGCAAGGGCCGGGAGGGCGAGGGCCGAAGCGACGGCGGCGGCGACGGCGGCGATGAGGGTCCTGGGATGCATGGAGTTCTCCTGGGTTGGATGGGCAGGCGCGGCTCGGCCCGCACGAGCCTACAACGGCAGCCTCCGGGCGGGCGTTGACGCCGTTACATCTCCTTGCCGCCCCGGGGACCGGCGCTTCGCTTCGCTATAATTCGCGCTCCCCCCCATGGGGCTGCCTGCCCGGCCCACGACGCCGGCGCGGCCCTCCCCGCCATGAGTCCCGCGCCCGCCGCCTCCCGATCCCTTGCGCCGACCCCGCCCGTGGCGAAGCGGGTCCCGGCGAGGACCACGATGTTCGGCGACACGCGCGTCGACGACTACGCGTGGATGCAGGACCGGAACGACCCCGCGGTCCTCGCCTACCTGGAGGCGGAGAACGCCTACGCCCGCGCCGCGACGCGGCACCTCGCGGGCCTTCGCCGCCGGCTCTACCGCGAGATGCTCTCCCGCATCCGCGAGACGGACGAGACCGTTCCCTACCGCTACCACGGGTGGTGGTACTACGCGCGCGACGTGAAGGGGCGCCAGTACCCGCTCTACTGCCGGCGCAAGGGCTCGATGCGTGCGCCCGAGCAGGTCATGCTCGACGTGAACCGCCTCGCGCGGGGCCACGCGTACACGAGCGTGGATTTCTGGGACGTGAGCCCGGACGGCCGCTACCTCGCCTACGGGGTCGACCACAGCGGCTACCGCGAGTACACGGTCTTCGTGAAGGACCTCGCCACGGGCAGGCTGCTCGCCGACCGGCTCGAGCGCGTGGACGACCTCGTGTGGGCGGGCGATTGCGCGACGCTCTTCTACACGCGGCAGAACGAGGCCAAGAGAGCCGACCGGCTGTTCCGGCACCGCCTCGGCGAGGCGGACGACCCGCTCGTGTGGGAGGAAAGGGACGAGCTCTTCAGCGTCGAGGTGGGCGCGACGCGGAGCGAGGCCTGGATCGTCGTCACCTCCTGCTCGATGGACACCTCGGAGGTGCGCGTGATCCCGGCGGCGAGGCCGCAGGCGCCGCCCGCGCTTGTCGCCCGGCGCCGCGCCGGCCACGAGTACTACGTCGGCCACCACGGCGACGAGTTCTGGATCCGGACCAACGACCGGGGGAAGAACTTCCGCCTGGTCCGCGCCCCGCAGTCCGATCCCCGGCCGCGCAACTGGAAGCAGGTGCTCGCCCATCGCCGCGGCGTCGTGCTGGAGGAAGTCCACCTCTTCCGCGACTTCTGGGTGGCCGCCGAGCGCCAGGGCGGCGTGCCGAGGCTCCGGGTGGGCGACCTGCGCGGGGGAGGGCGCCACGAAATCGCCCTGCCGGAGAAGGTCCGCGCCGTCGCGCCGGGCACGAACGCGGAGTACGACGCGAAGTCCTTCCGCTTCGTCTACGAGAGCTACGTCACGCCGCGCTCGGTGTTCGACTACGACGTCGCGAGGCGCAAGGCGAGGCTGCGCAAGCGCCAGCCCGTGCTGGGCGGCTACCGCCCGCGCGACTACGACTGCGCGATGCTCATGGCCCGGGCCGGGGACGGGACGAAGGTGCCGGTCTCGCTCGTCTGGCGGCGCTCGATGCGCCGGGACGGCCCGCAGCCGCTTCTCCTGCACGGCTACGGGGCCTACGGCCACGCCCTCGACGCCCATTTCAGCTCCGCGCAGCTTTCGCTCCTCGACCGCGGCATGGTCTGCGCCGTGGCGCACGTGCGCGGCGGCGGCGAGTTCGGGCGCCCCTGGTACGAGGCGGGCCGGCTCGAGCGCAAGGGGAACACCTTCACCGACTTCATCGCGGCCGCGGAGCACCTCGTCGCGAAGGGCTGGACCTCGCCCGGGCAGCTCGTCATCGAGGGCGGCAGCGCCGGCGGCCTGCTGGTCGGCGCCGTCGCGAACCTGCGGCCGGAACTCTTCCGCGCGGTCGTGAGCGAAGTGCCCTTCGTGGACGTCCTCGGCACCATGCTCGACGCCTCGCTCCCGCTCACCACGCAGGAATACGTCGAGTGGGGCAACCCGAACGAGGCGAGGGGCTACCGGACGATCCGCGCCTACTCGCCCTACGACCGGCTCTCGCGCCAGGCCTACCCGGCGATGCTCGTGGAGGCCTCCCTCAACGACAGCCAGGTGCCCTACTGGGAGGCGGCCAAGTACGTGGCGAAGCTGAGGCGCCTGAAGACCGACGCGAACCCCGTGATCCTGCGCACCATCCTCGAGGCGGGCCACGGCGGCTCCTCCGGGCGCTACGACGCGCTGCGCGAGCTCGCCTTCAACTACGCCTTCATCCTCGACCAGGCGGGGCTCGCGCGATGACGAACTTCCAGCTCTACGCCGCGTGCGTGGCGATCTGGGGCTCGACCTGGATCGCGATCACCTTCCAGCTCGGCGCGGCCGCCCCCGAGGCGAGCGTCTTCCACCGCTTCCTCCTCGCCTCCGCGATGCTCTTCGCCTATTGCCGGGCGCGCGGCCTGCGGCTCGCCTTCCCGCCCCGCGACCACCTGTGGATCGCGCTCCAGGGCGTGCTCATGTTCAGCGCGAGCTACATCTGCGTCTACTACGCGGAGAAGCACGTGGTCTCCGGGCTCGTGGCGGTGGGCTACTCGGCGAGCCCGCTGCTCAACATGCTCGGCATGCGCTACTTCTTCGGCGCGGCGATGACCCGGCGCGTGGCGCTGGGGGCGCTCCTGGGCATCGCCGGCATCACCCTCGTCTTCTGGCCGGAGTTCGCGCGCCTCAGGGCCGACGCGCTCGTGGCGATCGGCGCCTTCTTCACCGCGGCGGCGGTCATCCTGTCGGCCCTCTCCAGCATGGCGGCGCACCGCAACCAGGGCGCAGGGCTCCCGATCTGGCAGACGATGGCCTGGGGAATGCTCTACGGCGCGCTCTTCTCGATGGCCTGCGCGCTCGCCCTCGGCCGCCCGCTCGGCTTCGAGCCCACGCCCGCCTACGTCGCCTCGCTCCTCTACCTCGTGGTCTTCGGCTCCATCCTCGCCTTCGGCGGCTTCCTCACGCTGCTCGGTCGCATCGGCGCCGCGCGCGCGGGCTACATCGGGGTGATGGTGCCGATCGTGGCGCTCGCGGTCTCCGCCGCGTTCGAGGGCTACCACTGGGGGCCGCTCGCGATCCTCGGCGTGGCGGTCTCGGTCGCGGGCAACGTGATCATCCTGCGCCGCGCGGGCTGAAAGGGTCTCAGGCGGCGCGCCGCTCGCGGAAGCGCTCGAGCTGCCTCGCCGCCTGCCGGCGCACCATCCATTTCACCGGCGCGAACCAGCCGAGGAAGCGCCCGAGGGGGCCGAGCGCCTGCGCCGACCAGCGCCAGAAGGAGAAGCGGTCGTAGTGGCGCACGATGCGCCCGTCCCGGAAGGCGAACATCGCCTCGATGCGGTTCACGACGCTGCGGCCCGTCCGCGTGAAGGTGTAGCGCGCGGTCCAGCGCGCCCGGGCGCCTTCGCCGTCCGCGCGCGCCTCCTCGAGGACGACCTCGAGGTCCTCGGCGCGGGAGACGAGCATGCGCCACATGTCCCGCGCCTCCTCGCCGCGCAGCCGCGGGAAGGCCGGGTCGGAGAAGAACACCTCGTCGTGGTAGCAGCGCGCCATCGCCTCGGCGTCGCGGCGGGCGAAGGCGGCGTAGAACTCGCGGACGAGGACCTCGTGCGGATGCATGGCGGTGCGCCCTTCTTGACGGCGATCAAGCCTTGACCCGAGTCAAGGCCCCGCATTTTGCGGCGTTCCTATACTCGGGGCAACCCGAAGCGCCCCTTCGCCCCCATTCCGACGAGGAGATTGCACCCATGCTGTCCGACATCGAGATCGCCCAGAAGGCGAAGATGAAGCCCATCGGCGAGATCGCCGGAAAGCTCGGCATCCCCGAGGAGGCGATCGAGCCCTTCGGGCGCACCAAGGCCAAGATCTCGCTCGACTACATCGACACGCTCGAGGCGAAGCCGGACGGCAAGCTCATCCTCGTCACCGCGATCAGCCCCACGCCGGCGGGCGAGGGCAAGACCACCACCACGGTCGGCCTGGGCGACGCCCTGAACCACATCGGGAAGAAGGCCGTCATCTGCCTGCGCGAGCCCTCGCTCGGGCCCGTCTTCGGGATGAAGGGCGGGGCGGCGGGCGGCGGCTACGCGCAGGTGGTCCCGATGGAGGACATCAACCTGCACTTCACCGGCGACTTCAACGCGATCGGGCTCGCGAACAACCTGCTCGCCGCGATGATCGACAACCACATCAACCACGGCAACGAGCTCGGCTTCGACGTGCGCCGCATCGCCTGGAAGCGCGTGATGGACATGAACGACCGGGCGCTGCGCGAGATCACCGTCGCCCTCGGCGGGCCGGCCAACGGCTTCCCGCGCGAGGACGGCTTCGACATCGTGGTGGCCTCCGAGGTGATGGCGATCTTCTGCCTCGCGACCTCGGTGAAGGACCTGAAGGAGCGCCTGGGCAAGATCGTGTGCGGCTACACCCGCGACCAGAAGCCGATCCTCGCGAGGGACCTGAAGACGCACGGGGCCATGACCGCCCTCCTGAAGGACGCGCTCGCGCCCAACCTGGTGCAGACGCTCGAGCACTCGCCCGCCTTCATCCACGGCGGGCCGTTCGCCAACATCGCGCACGGCTGCAACTCCGTGCTCGCCACGCGCACGGCGCTCAAGCTCGGCGACTACGTGGTGACGGAAGCCGGGTTCGGCGCGGACCTCGGCGCCGAGAAGTTCGTCGACATCAAGTGCCGCAAGGCGGGCCTGAAGCCCTCGGCCGTCGTGCTCGTGGCCACCATCCGGGCCCTCAAGTTCCACGGCGGCATCGACGTGAAGGAGCTGGGCCGGGAGAACCTCGAGGCGCTCGCCAAGGGCATCGCCAACATCGAGCGGCACGTGAACAACATCCGCAACAACTACGGCCTGCCGTGCGTGGTGGCGATCAACCACCGCACCGAGGACACGGCCGCGGAGGTGAAGCTGCTCCAGGACAAGATGGCCCACCACGGCGCCCGGGTGATCCTCGCCCGCCACTGGGCCGAGGGCGGCAAGGGCGCGGTGGACGTGGCGAAGGAGGTCGTGCGCCTGTGCGAGGAGCCCAACAGCTTCAAGTTCGTCTACGAGGAGCAGGCGACGCTGTGGGACAAGATGAAGGCCATCGCCACGAAGATCTACGGGGCGTCCGACATCACCGCGGACTCCAAGGTCCGCGCCCAGATCAAGCGCCTGCAGGAATCCGGCTACGGCCACTACCCGATCTGCGTGGCGAAGACCCAGTACTCCTTCTCCACCGACCCGCAGCTGCGCGGCGCGCCCTCGGGGCACGTGGTCAACGTGCGCGAGGTGCGGCTCGCCGCGGGGGCGGAATTCGTCGTCATGATCTGCGGCGACATCATGACCATGCCGGGGCTGCCGAAGGTGCCCTCGGCCTGCTCCATCGACGTGGGGGACGACGGGCGGATCCTGGGGCTCTTCTAGGGGCCGGCCCCGGCCGCGGGAATAAAGGGGGATCGCCCCCTTTTTCCCTATAATCCGGTCCATGAAGAACATCGGGAAATACCAGATCGTCCGGGAACTGGGCAAGGGCGCGACGGGGAAGGTCTACCTCGCCACGGACCCCTTCGGCGACCGGCAGGTCGCCATCAAGGTGGCCTTTCCCGAGGCCCTCAAGAGCTCCGAGGACGGCGCCTTCTACAAGAAGATGTTCCTGAACGAGGCGGCCCTCGCCGGCAAGTTGAACCACCCGCACATCGTCGAGATCTACGACGCGGTGGTCGAGGACGAGTTCAGCTACATCGTGATGGAGTACGTCGAGGGCGGCACCCTGGAGAAGTTCTGCGGGGCCGACTCCCTCCTCGACCCCGCCGAGGTCGCCGAGATCATGTTCAAGTGCGTGCGGGCGCTGGCCTTCGCGCAGCGCCTGGGCCTCACCCACCGCGACATCAAGCCGGGCAACATCCTCCACGTCGACGGCACGGACATCAAGATCGCCGACTTCGGCGCCGCCATCAACACGGTGTCCGACCGCACGGTGATCACGAACGTCGGCTCCCCCGCCTACATGGCGCCGGAGCTCGTGACCGGCACGGCGCAGGCCTCCGCCGTCACCGACATCTACGCCCTCGGCATCGTCATGTACTACCTCCTCGCGGGGCGCCTGCCGTTCTCCGGCGCCAACACGATGAGCGTCATCTACCAGATCGTGAACACCGAGCCCGAGGCGCCCGGCGTGCACCGCGAGGGGCTCCCCGCGGACCTCGACGCGATCGTGATGAAGGCCATGGCGCGCGACCCCGCCGCCCGCTATGCCTCCTGGGAGGAGTTCGGGCAGGCCCTCGCGGAGGTCTGGAAGAAGCTCAACCGGGAGGGCGAGCGCGAGCAGTCCGACACCGAGCGCTTCAGCCTGTGCCGCAACCTCCCGTTCTTCAAGGACTTCCCGGAGAACGAGCTCTGGGAGGTGCTGCGCATCTCCAAGTGGCGCAAGTTCGCGCCCAACACCGCGCTCATCAAGGAAGGCGACCACGGCGATTCCTTCTTCGTCCTCGCCGGGGGCTACGTGCGCGTGACGCGGGGCAAGCGCACCCTGAGCGTGCTCTCCGCGGGCGACTGCTTCGGCGAGATGTCCTACCTCGCCCGCAAGGACTCGCCGCACCGCTCGGCGACCGTGACCACCACCTCCGACTGCATCGTGATCAAGATCCGCGCCGAGGACCTGCGCGCCTCCTCGCTCTCCTGCCGCCGGCTCTTCGACGAGCGCTTCCTCAACACGCTCGTGGAGCGCCTCGAGGCCGCGAACGAGCAGCTCGCGGTGATGTCCTGAGCCCCGCCTAGCCCGACAGGAGCCAGGCGGTCGCGTAGACGCCCACCATCAGGAAGGCGAGGGTGAGCTTGGCGATCGAGCCGAGCAGGAGCCCCAGCCACGTGCCCAGCCCCGCGCGGCCCGCGTGCAAGAGCTCGCGCCGGGCGGAGAGCTCTCCCGCCACCGCCCCGACGAAGGGCCCCACGACGAGCCCCGGGAGCCCGAAGAAGATGCCCACGACGGCGCCGATCGTCGCGCCCACGACCGCGCGCGGGCTCGCGCCCATGCGCTTGGCCCCGAAAGCCGAGGCGAGGAGGTCGGCCGCGATGGCGAGCGCGGTGAGCAGGCCCAGGATCACGATGGCGAAGGCGCCGACCCGCTGGAAATCGTCGGCCCAGGCGGCGAGCAGCAGCCCGCCGAAGACGAAGGCGATGCCCGGCAGGAGGGGGACGACCGTGCCGGCGATCCCCACGACGACGAGGAGGGCGGCGATGGCCTGGTAGTAGACGGGATCCATGGCGGGCGAAAGGGCTGTTACCGGCGCGCGCCGGTGGGGGGCGAGGGCCCATGCTATCGTATGAACGCCCCCCTTTCCCCCCCATGAACGCGACCCTCCCACCTGTCGGGATCCCAGAGCGCCGGGCGAAGGTTTCCGCCGCGCTGGCCGCGCGCCTGCCGGCCCATGCGGTGCTCACCGCGCGGGAGGACCTCTTCCCCTACGAGTGCGACGGCCTGTCGGCCTACCGCCAGACGCCCCTCGTGGCCGCCCTGCCCGGCACCGTCGAGGAAGCGGCCGCGGTCCTGCGGGTCGCCCGCGAGACGGGAACGCCCGTCGTGGCCCGGGGCTCGGGCACCGGCCTTTCGGGCGGCGCCCTGCCGCTCGCCGACGGGATCCTCCTGTCGATGGGAAAATTCAACCGCATCCTTTCCCTGGACCCGCTGGCGCGGACGGCCCGGGTGCAGCCCGGCGTGAGGAACGCCCAGATCACGGAAGCGGCCGCTCCCCACGGCCTCTACTACGCGCCGGACCCGTCGAGCCAGATCGCCTGCTCGATCGGCGGCAACGTCGCGGAGAACGCGGGCGGCGTCCACTGCCTCAAGTACGGCCTCACGGTGCACAACATCCAGAAGGTGGGTGCGCTCACGATCGAGGGCGACGCGATCGAGCTGGGGTGCGACGCCCCGGATGCCCCCGGCTACGACCTGCTCGCGCTCGCGACCGGCTCCGAGGGGCTCCTCGCGCTCCTCACCGAGGTCACCGTGAAGCTCCTCCCGAAGCCGCAGGTGGCGCAGGTCGTCATGGCCTCCTTCACCGACGTGGAGGCCGCGGGCGAGGCGGTGGCCGCGGTGATCGGCGCGGGCATCGTGCCGGCGGGCCTCGAGATGATGGACAAGCTCGCCACGCAGGCCGTCGAGGACTACGTGCACGCGGGCTACGACCTCGAGGCGGAGGCGATCCTGCTGTGCGAATCCGACGGCACGCCGGAGGAGGTGGCCGAGGAGATCGCGAAGATCACGCAGGTCATGCGCGCGGCCGGCTGCACGCGCTTCGCGGTCTCGGGGAGCGAGGCCGAGCGCCTGAAGTTCTGGTCGGGGCGCAAGGCCGCCTTCCCGGCCGTGGGCCGCATCTCCCCGGACTACTACTGCATCGACGGCTCCATCCCGCGCGGGGCGGTGGCGAAGGTCCTGCGGCGCATCGGGGAGCTCTCGAAGCACTACGGCCTGCGCTGCGCGAACGTCTTCCACGCGGGCGACGGCAACCTGCACCCGTTGATCCTCTACGACGCGAACATCCCCGGCGAGTTCGAGAAGACGGAGGAATACGCCGGCGAGATCCTCGAGCTCAGCATCGAGGTGGGCGGCACGATCACCGGCGAGCACGGCGTCGGCGTGGAGAAGATCCGCCAGATGTGCACGCAGTTCCGGCCCGCGGAGCTGGCCCAGTTCCACGCGGTGAAGGCCGCCTTCGACCCGCAGGGGCTCCTCAATCCCGGCAAGGCCGTGCCCACGCTCAACCGCTGCGCCGAGTACGGCGCGATGCGCGTCGAGCGGGGACGGCTCCCGCATCCGGAACTGCCGAGGTTCTGATGCGGGCCGCGAGCCGCGAGGACCGCCGTCCCGATGCGCTGGCGGCGCTCGCGTCGGTGCGCCCGGCACTGCGCATCGTGGCCGAGGCGGAGCGGCTCGCCGCCTTCGAGATGGACGCCTACATCCAGCGGCGCGCGACGCCGATGGCGGCGGCGCTCCCGGATTCCGAGGCGCAGGTGGTCGCGATCGTTCGCGCGCTCGCCCGCCTCGGGGTGCCGATCGTGTCGCGCGGGGCGGGCACCGGCATCTCGGGCGGCGCCACGCCGAGGCCCGACGGCGTCATGCTGGTGCTCACGCGCATGCGCCGCATCGTCGCGGTGGACGCGGCGGCGCGCCTGGCCGTCGTCGAGCCCGGGGTGCCCAACGCGCAGGTGACGGAAGCCGCGGCGCCGGCGGGCCTCTACTTCGCCCCCGATCCCTCGAGCCAGGTCGTCTCCTCGATCGGGGGCAACATCGCCGAGAACGCCGGCGGCGTGCATTGCCTCAAGTACGGGCTCACGGTCCACAACGTGGTGGCCCTGCGGGCCGTCGACGGCGACGGCGATCTCCTCGAGGTCGGCGGCGCGGCCCTGGACGCGCCCGGCTACGACCTGCTCGCGCTCCTGCACGGCAGCGAGGGCAACCTCGGCGTCATCACGCAGGCGACGCTTCGCCTGCTGCCGCGGCCGGAATCCACCGAGACGCTGCTCGCCGCGTTCGCGACGGTCAAGGCGGGCGCCGAGGCCGTGGGCGCGATCATCGGCGCGGGCGTGATCCCGGCGGCGATCGAGATGATGGACCGCGTGGTGATCGACGCCTGCGAGCGCTTCATGGCGCTGGGCCTGCCCAAGGCCGAGGCGCTCCTGCTCGTGGAGGTGGACGGCGGCGCCGAGGAGACCGCGGAGACGCGCGCGCGCGTGGAGGCGATCCTCGCCGGCTGCGGCGTCACGGAAGTGCGCGTCGCGAAGGACGAGGCGGAGCGCGCGAACCTGTGGAAGTCGCGCAAGGGCGCCTTCGCGGCGCTCGCGACGGTGATGCCGGACTACTACACGATGGACGGCACGATCCCGCGCCGGGCGCTCGCCGAGGCGCTCGAGGAGATCTACGCGCTGGGCCGGGAGTACGGCCTCGTGATCGGCAACGTCTTCCACGCGGGCGACGGCAACATGCACCCCTGCATCTTCTACGACTCGGCGAAGCCGGGAGAGCTCGAGCGCAGCGAGGAGCTGGGCGGCAGGATCCTCGAGCGCTGCATCGAGCATGGCGGGACCATCACCGGCGAGCACGGCGTCGGCATCGAGAAGCTCCGGCAGATGTGCCTGCAGTTCCGCCCCGGCGAGATCGCCGCCTTCCACGACGTGAAGCGCGCCTTCGATCCCGCGGACGTGCTCAACCCCGGCAAGGCGGTCCCCTCCCTCAAGCGCTGCGCGGAGTGGGGCGGCATGCACGTGCGCGACGGCCGCCTCCCGCGCCCCGACATCCCCCGTTTCTGAGCCTCTTCGCCATGGCAGACGACTTCATCACCGAACTGGCCGGACGCATCCGCGACCACGCGTCCCGGAAGGCCCCCGTGCGCATCCGCGGCGGCGGGACCAAGGATTTCCTCGGCGGGAGCCTCGCGGGCGAGCCGCTCGACGTGTCGGGCCACGCCGGCATCGTCGCCTACGAGCCGCGCGAGCTGGTCCTCGTGGTGCGGGCCGGCACGCGGCTCGCGGACATCCACCGCGCGCTCTCCGCGGAAGGCCAGGCGCTCGCCTTCGAGCCGCCGGCCTTCGGGGAGGCGGCCACGATCGGCGGCACCGTGGCGTGCAACCTCTCCGGGCCGCGGCGGCCCTACGCGGGCGCCGTGCGCGACTTCGTGCTCGGCGCGCGCATCGTGAACGGCAAGGGCGAGGACCTCTCCTTCGGCGGGCGCGTCATCAAGAACGTCGCCGGCTACGACGTCTCGCGCCTCATGGCGGGCGCGCTCGGCACCCTGGGCGTGCTCACCGAGATCTCCTTCAAGGTCCTGCCCCGCCCGCCCGAGGAGGCCACGCTCGCCTTCGAGATGGACGAGGCGGCCATGGTCGAGTCGGTGAACCGCTGGGCCGGGCAGCCGCTGCCGCTCTCGGCCACCGCGTGGGAGGCGGGCGTGCTGCGCGTGCGGCTCTCGGGCGCGGCGAGCGCGGTCGCGGCGGCGCGCCGCAAGCTCGGCGGCACCGAGGTCGCCGACGGCGCCTCGTACTGGGAGGCGCTTCGCGAGCACCGCCTGCCTTTCTTCGAACCGGGCCGGCCGCTGTGGCGGCTGTCGGTCGCGCAGACCGCGGCGCCGCTCGGGCTCGCCCATCCGCAGCTCGTCGAATGGGGCGGTGGCCTTCGCTGGGTGGTCGGCGCCCTGGGGGCCGCGCAGGCCCGGGAGGCCGCGGGCAAGGCGGGAGGCCACGCGACGCTCTTCCGGGGCGGCGAGCGCGCCGCGGGCGTCTTCCACCCCCTCGCGCCGGCGATCGCGAAGATCCACCGCCGCCTGAAGGAAGCCTTCGACCCCGCCGGCATCCTCAATCCCGGCCGCATGGACAACTTCTGAGCAAGCGATGCAAACGAACCTCGCCGACTGGATCAAGGACACGCCGGAGGGCCTCGAGGCCGACGCCATCCTGCGCAAGTGCGTGCACTGCGGCTTCTGCCTCGCCACCTGTCCCACCTACAACCTGCTGGGCGACGAGCTGGACAGCCCGCGCGGGCGCATCTACCTCATGAAGCAGGCGCTCGAGGGCGCGCCCGTCACGGAGAGAACGCGGGTGCACCTGGACCGCTGCCTCACGTGCCGCGCCTGCGAGACCACCTGCCCCTCGGGCGTGCAGTACGGCCGCCTCGTGGACATCGGCCGCGAGGTCGTCGAGCGCAAGGTGCCGCGCGGGCTCCTCGACGGCGCCTTCCGCGGCTTCCTGCGCTTCGCCTTCCTCTCCGGGCCGCTCTTCTCGTTCGGCGTGGCCCTGGGCCGCCTCTTCCGGCCCCTGCTGCCGGAGGCGCTCGCGAGGCAGGTACCGCCGAAGCGCACGGCCGGCGCGTGGCCCGCGGCGCGGCACGCCCGGCGCATGATCGTCCTGGACGGCTGCGTGCAGCCCGCGCTCGCGCCGGACATCAACGCGGCGACCGCGCGGGTCCTCGACCGGCTGGGCATCTCGCTGGTTTCCGTGCCGCGCTCGGGCTGCTGCGGCGCGATCGAGTACCACCTCAACGCGCAGGAAGCCGCGCTCGAGCGGATCCGCCGCCAGATCGACGCGTGGTGGCCGCACCTCGAGGCCGGCGCCGAGGCGATCGTCGTCACCGCGAGCGGCTGCGGCACGATGGTGGCCGAGTACGGGCACCTGCTCGCGCGCGATCCCGCCTACGCGACGAAGGCGGCGCGCGTGAGCGAGCTCGCGAAGGACGTGGGACAGGTCGTGGCGGCCGAGCGCGAGGCGCTCGCGAAGCTCCTCGCGGGGAAGGCGCCGGTGGCCGCACCCATCGCCTACCACGCGCCGTGCAGCCTGCAGCACGGGCTGAAGCAGAAGGGCATCGTCGAGTCGGTCCTCGCCGGGGCCGGCTTCTCGCTCACCGCCGTGCCCGACGCGCACGCCTGCTGCGGCTCCGCGGGCACCTACTCGATCCTGCAGGCCGATCTCTCCGGGCAGCTCCTCGCGAACAAGGTGAAGGCCCTCGAGTCCGGGTCCCCGGCGGCCATCTGCACCTCGAACATCGGCTGCCTGCTGCACCTCGAGTCGGGGGCCTCGAAGCCCGTCTCGCACTGGATCAGCCTCCTCGACCAGCGGCTCGCCTGAAGGGCGGTCGGGGGGATTGACCTAGGTCACTCCGGACCGGGCCCGGGGTGCGAGAGTGGGCATGTCGATCCGATGGGCGCCAAGGGCCATGGATCCAAAGCCGCAAGTCCACCGCGAGAGCGTCGCCGACCACCTCGTCGCCGACGTCGCGAGGGCCGGTCGCGACGAGCCCGCGGGCCGGGTCCGGGAGCGGCTCGCGGCCTCGCCGCCGGCCTGCCTGGACATCGTGGCGGTCGTCGGTCCCGGCGGGCTCCTCGAAGGCGTGGTCACGATCGCGGGGCTCTTCAAGGCGCCCGCGGAGGCGCCCATGGGGAGCGTCATGGCGCTCGAGCCTGCCCGCGTCCGCGCCGAGGACGACCAGGAGCACGCGGCTTCCGTCGCGCTCCACCACGCGGTGAACGCGCTCCCGGTCGTGGACGCGAACGGGGCCCTGCTGGGCGTTCTCCCGCCGCAGGCGCTGATGCAGGTGCTGCGGCGCGAGCACGTGGAGGACCTGCACCGCCTGGCGGGGATCTCCCGCGAGGCGGCGCGCGCGCGGCACGCGATCGAGGACCCGCCGCTGCGGCGGGCGCGCCACCGCCTGCCCTGGCTCCTCGCGGGCCTCGTGGGCAGCGCCGGCGCCACCGCCGCCATGGCGGGATTCGAGGACCTGATCCAGGCCCACGTGGCGGTGGCGTTCTTCGTGCCCGCCCTCGTGTACATGGCCGACGCGATCGGCACCCAGAGCGAGGCGATCGCCGTGCGCGGGCTCTCGCTCACGCGCTCGGGGATCGCGCACCTCGTCGCGGGGGAACTGCGCACCGGCGCGCTCATCGGCGCGGCGCTGGGCGCGCTCGCCTTCCTCGCGATCGCCGTCGCCTTCGGCGATCCGCGGCTCGCGGGCGCCGTGGGCCTGTCGATCTTCGCCGCCGGCAGCATCGCGAGCGGCATCGGCATCGCGCTGCCCTGGTGGCTCGCGCGCCTCGGGGGGGATCCCGCGCACGGCAGCGGTCCCATGGCCACCGTGCTCCAGGACACGCTGAGCATCCTCGTCTACCTCGTGGTGCTGCGCGCGTTCGGCTTCTGACGGAGGGACGATGACGGAACCGCGCGACACCCGGCCCGAGTCGCCCACGGACTGGCACCGCCTCGAGGCAGGGCAGGTGGCCGAGCGCGTCGCCACGGCGCTCTCCACGGGGCTCGCCGACGCGGAGGCCCGCAGCCGCCTGGCCGAGCACGGCGCCAACGAGATCGCGGAGGGCGAGCGCCGGTCCCCCTGGCTGATGCTCGCCGGCCAGTTCGCCGACTTCATGATCCTCGTGCTCATCGCCGCCGCGATCATCTCGGGCGTCGTGGGCGAGCCGCAGGACGCCATCGCGATCGTGGTGATCGTGGTCCTCAACGCGGCGATCGGCTTCGTGCAGGAGTACCGCGCGGAACGCACGATGGCGGCGCTGCGCCGGATGGGCGCGCCCCACGCGCGCGTGCTTCGCGACGGCGAGGTTCGCGACGTCGCCGCCCGCGAGCTGGTCCCCGGCGACGTGGTGCTGCTGGAGGCGGGCAACATCGTGCCCGCGGACCTTCGCCTCGTCGAGGCGGCGCGGCTGAAGGTGCAGGAGTCCGCGCTCACGGGCGAATCCCATGCCGTGGACAAGCAGGTGCTGCCGATCGGGGAGGGCGACACCGCCCTGGGCGAGCGCACGAACATGGCCTACAAGGGCACGGTGGTCACCTACGGGCGGGGGCGCGGCATCGTCGCCGCCACGGGGATGGCCACGGAACTCGGCCGCATCGCCTCGCTGATCCAGCGGGCGGGCGAGGGGCGCACGCCGCTGCAGCGGCGGCTCGCGCACTTCGGCCGGCGCCTCGCGTTCGCGGCGCTCGCCATCTGCGCCATCGTGTTCGCGGCGGGCCTGCTGCGCGGCGAGCCCCTGGTCCTCATGTTCCTCACCGCGGTGAGCCTCGCCGTCGCGGCGATCCCCGAGGCCCTGCCCGCCGTGGTGACGGTGGCGCTCGCGATCGGCGCGGGCAAGATGGCGCGGCGCAACGCCCTGGTGCGGCGGCTGCCCGCGGTCGAGACCCTGGGCTCGGTGACGGTCATCTGCTCGGACAAGACCGGCACGCTCACGCAGAACCGGATGGGCGTGGCCCGCTATTGGACCGGCCGGTCCCGCGAGGCGGCGGAGGAGACCCCGCCGGACGAGTCCTGGACGCGCCTGATGCGGGCGATGGCGCTCTGCAACGACGCGCAGGCCGCCGCCGACGGCACGCTGAAGGGCGATCCCACGGAAACGGCGCTCCACGAAGCGGCGCGCGCGGCGGGCTTCGACAAGGCGCGGCTCGCCGCGGACCTGCCGCGCGTGATGGAGCTGCCCTTCGACGCCGAGCGCAAGCGCATGACCACCGCGCATCGCGACGGCGAGCGCTGCATCGCCTACACGAAGGGCGCGCCGGAGTCGGTCGTGGACCGCTGCGCGCGCATCGCCACCGCGGACGGCGAGAGGGACATCGACGCCCGGGCGGTGCTGGCCGAGGCCGAGCGGATGGCGGCCGACGGGCTGCGCGTGCTGGCGCTCGCCGAGCGGTCCTGGCCGGGGCAGCCGCCGGACGAGGATCCGGGCGCGGTCGAGGACGGCCTCACGCTCCTCGGCCTCGTGGGGCTCGTCGACCCGCCGCGCGAGGAGGCCGCGGCCGCCGTGGCCGAGTGCAAGACGGCCGGGATCACGCCGGTGATGATCACCGGCGACCACCCCGTCACCGCGCGCGCCATCGCGACGCAGCTCGGCATCCTCGGCGAGGGGGAGGCGGTGATGGACGGCGGGCAGCTCGCGAGCCTCTCGGCGGAGGAACTCGACGATCACGCGGGCCGCACGGCCGCCTATGCGCGGGTGAACCCGGAACAGAAGATCCGCATCGTCGAGGCCCTCCAGGCCCGCGGCGAGATCGTCGCGATGACGGGCGACGGCGTGAACGACGCGCCGGCGCTCAACCGCGCCGACATCGGCGTCGCGATGGGGCTCTCGGGCACCGACGTCTCGCGGGAAGCCTCGCACCTCGTGCTCCTGGACGACAACTTCGCCACCATCGTCGCCGCCGTGCGCGAGGGCCGGCGCATCTACGACAACATCCGCAAGTTCATCAAGTACGCGATGGCGGGAAACCTGGGCGAGATCTGGACGATCTTCCTCGCCCCGTTCCTGGGCCTGCCGATCCCGCTGCTGCCGATCCACATCCTGTGGGTGAACCTCGTGACCGACGGGTTGCCGGGGCTCGCCCTGGCCGTGGAGCCGGGCGAGCGCGGGCTCATGCGCCGCCCGCCCCGCCCGCCGGGGGAAAGCGTCTTCGCCCGCGGCATGTGGCAGCACATCGTCTGGGTGGGGCTGCTGCTGGGCGGGGTGTGCATCGCGGTCCAGGCGTGGGCCCACGCGTCGGGCAACGCGCATTGGCAGACCATGGTGTTCACGGTGCTCGCCCTTTCCCAGCTCGGGCACGCGATGGCCATCCGCTCGGAGCGCGACTCGCTCTTCACCCAGGGGCTCGGGTCCAATCCCGCCCTCCTCGCGACGGTCGTCCTCACGCTGGGCCTGCAGCTCGCGGTGATCTACGTGCCCTGGCTCAACGGCATCTTCCACACGCAGCCCCTCACTTTCGGCGAGCTGGTCCTCTGCCTCGCGCTCTCGTGCGTGGTGTTCGCGGGCGTGGAGATCGAGAAGGCGCTCGTCCGCGCGGGGGTCCTCTACCGCCAGTCGTGAGGCGCGGCGCTCAGCGCACGCGCCGGTACAGGACGAAGGCCTCCGTGCGGTCCCCGGGGCGCGAGCCGCGCCAGGCTTCGCGCCAGCGCGACGGGTCCACCGCCGGCGACGAGGAACGCGTCACCTGGGCCACGAGGGTGTCGCAGCGCCGGGCGCCCGGATTGCCGGGAGAAAGCATCCGCAGGCCGGTGAAGTAGTCGAGGAGCGCGCGCTGGGCGTCGCCGACGCCCGCGCCGAGGGTGCAGGTCGAAGTCCCGATCTCCGCGGCGAGCCTGGTCGCCACGCCCCGGTAGCTGCGCGCCTGGTCGATGAGGGGCAGCCCCAGCATCATCGTGAGCATCCACACCATGGTGATGCCCGCGCTCCAGTTGACCACGGCCCGGCGCGTGGTGCGAACGGAGCGCGCCACCACCGCGACCCAGATGCAGGTGAGGAGGGCGGCAAGGGCGAAGGGCACGAAGCGGAAGGGGTACTGGAAGCCGGGAACCTCGCGCCGGAGCCACGCCGCGATCACCTCGGGACTTCCCGTGAGGGCCGCGGTGAAGCCCAGCCAGAGGATCACGGCCATGAGCGAGAACGTGGTGACGCCGAACCAGTCGAGGGCGCTCGCCGCGCCCCGCGGCAGGGAGTCGAGCTCGGCCACGCCGAGCAGCACCAGCGGGACGAGGAGCGGCATCGCGTTCACCTCGCGGGCCTCGGCGAGGAGCGAGAGCAGGGCGAAGAAGAGGAGCGCGGCCGCGAGCGGCAGGCGGATGTCGGCGCGGCTCGCGAGGGTCCTGCGGGCGCGCCAGGCCGTCCACAGCGCGAGCGGCAGGGCCGGCCACGCGTACCACGGCAGGATCTTCGCGAAGTAGGCGAGGTCGGCGAAGGCGCCGCGGCTGACGCCCCCGCTCCAGCGCGTCGCGATGGCCACGCCGAGCCATTCGGCGGAAAGGGCCGGGTCGCGCTGCGCGAGGACCACGGGCCACGCGCACACGAGGGGCGCGGCGATCGCTAGCCCGCCGGCCGCCGCGAGCGCATAGGATCGCGTCCGCCAGGCGGGGCCGATCACGGGAAGGACCAGCGCCAGCAGCGCGACGAGCAGGGCGGGCATCAGCCCGTCGCCGAGGAATGCGGCCGCCAGGCCCGCGCCGAGCAGCGGACCCCCGGCCCAGGGGCGCCGCGCCGCCAGGGCAAGCCCGGCGATGCCCAGCGAGACGCCAGCGAGGCCGGCGAGGTCCGTGCTCATCTCGTGGGCGCGGATGAGCAGGCCCAGGCAGCCGATCAGCAGCAGGACGGCGATGCGCCCGGCGCGCGGCCCGTGCAGGGTCACCGCGGCGACGTGGACGCCGGCCATGGTGAGCGCCATGAAGAAGCCCGAGGCGAGGCGGGCCGCGTCGTGGAGGGCGAGCCAGCTCCCGAAGGCCTTCGCGAAAGCGGCCGCGGTCCAGAAGAAGAGGGGTGCCCGGTCGAGATAGGGCTCGCCGGCGAGCATCGGCACCGCCCAGTCCCCGGATCGGAGCATCCCCGACACCGCGCCCAGCGCGAGTGCCTCGTCGATCTTCCACGGGTCGTGCCCCACGAGCCCGGGCAGGAGCCAGGCGAGGCAGACCAGGAGGAAGAGCGCGGACTTGACGGGGGTTCGCGTCCCGTCCCACGAGATGCGCTGGCGAAGCGAGTCCACCAGGGGATCGGCGGTGCGGTTCACGCGCTGTCCGGGGAGCGGCGGAGGGGCATGGACTATTGTAGCCGCGGCAACAAAAAAGGCAGCCGAGGCTGCCTTTCCTGGTATGGCGAGCGGGCGCTCACTCGTGCCCGGCGACCGGTGCGCTTCAGGACGGCGTCGTGGACTTCCGCGCGTAGCGCTTCTTGAACTTGTCGACGCGGCCGGCGGTGTCGACGATCTTCTGCTTGCCCGTGTAGAACGGGTGGGACTCCGCGGAAATCTCGATCTTGTAGACCGGATATTCCTTGCCGTCCTTCCACTTGATCGTCTCGCTGGTGGAGACGGTCGAGCGCGTGACGAAACCGAAATCGCAGCTGGTGTCGAGGAACACGACCTCGCGGTAGTTCGGGTGGATGCCTTCTTTCATGGTCTGTCGCGCCTTTCTCGCTCTCGAGGGCGCCGGGCGGGGTTCGATCGTGCCGGCTGCCGGGAAACGCGAATTATCGCCGAAACGGGGTTTTTAGGCAAATCCTATGCCAAGCAAGGACTTATGGGGCCGCCGTGGCCGGGGAATCGTGCCGCGGCGGGGTCCGGAAGGATGGACAGGCCCGCCGCGGGGTGGTTCTCGCTCCCCCGCGGCCCGGGAAGTCCCGGCGGGAGGAGCGACCCCGGGGCGACGCTCGGCCGCGGCGCGTCAGCCCTTCTTCATCGAGTTGAAGAACTCGTCGTTGCTCTTGGTCGCGCGCAGCTTGTCGATCAGGAATTCGGTCGCCTCGAGCTCGTCCATGCCGAAGAGGAGCTTCCTCAGGATCCAGACCTTGGGGAGGATCTCCGGGGCGATGAGGAGCTCCTCGCGGCGCGTGCCGGAGCGGTTCACGTTGATGGCGGGATAGACCCGCTTCTCGGCCATGCGGCGGTCGAGGTGGATCTCCATGTTGCCGGTGCCCTTGAACTCCTCGTAGATCACGTCGTCCATGCGCGAGCCCGTGTCGATGAGGGCCGTGGCGATGATCGTGAGCGAGCCGCCCTCCTCGACGTTGCGCGCCGCGCCGAAGAAGCGCTTCGGCCGCTGCAGGGCGTTGGAGTCGACGCCGCCGGTGAGCACCTTGCCCGAGGCCGGCACCACCGTGTTGTAGGCGCGGG
>CALEJW010000139.1 GCA_937898635.1 uncultured Pseudomonadota bacterium
GGCATCGGGATGGGCGTTTCCATCCTGTCCTACGACGGACGCATCCAGTTCGGTCTCATCACGGACGCCGGGCTCGTGCCCGACCCGGACAACATCGTCGCGCGCTTCCGGGAGGAGTTCGAGCGCTTCATGTGGCTCACGCTCATGTCGCCCTGGGAGGAGGAGGAAGACCTCGGTGCCACGCCGCCGGACGCCGTCGCCGCGCCGGCCGCTTCCGCATCCGCCTCGCGACGGGCGAAGCGTCCCGCGAAGGGGCCGGCGAGCGCCGAAGCCGCCCAGGACACGAAGATCCCGAAACGTTTTCGCGGCCTCTAGGCGGCGCCCGCCCCGCCGTTTTCCGAACGCGCCTCGCCGCGAGCCTGTTGCCCCCCGGCGACAAAGGCGCGTCGGTGCATGCTTGATTTTCCTTTCGCAACAAGGCGTTGGGAAGATGGCATCAAAGTTGCCCTAGGGTCCGCAACAACATCCTTTCCCCGGGAGGACCCTCGTGACTGCAACGGAAAATGCCGCCGCCCTTGCGCGCGCGGCGCTTCGCTGGATCAGGGCCGCGCTCCTCGCGCTCGCGTGCCTCGCGGGATTCGCGGCACCGGCAAGCGCCGCCAACTACACCGACATCTGGTGGACCCCCGACGAATCGGGCTGGGGGGTCACCCTCACGCACCACCACGACAAGGTCTTCGCCGTCTGGTACATCTACGACGAGAACGGCAAGCCCCTCTGGGTCTTCATGTCGGACGGCAAGTTCTCGAACGACGGTCGCACCTTCTCCGGCGACGTCCACCGCGCCTCCGGCCCCTCCTACCGGGACCCGAACTTCAGCTGGAGCCGCGTGAAGATCCAGCGCGTCGGCACCGCGCGCATCGACTTCGGCGCGGATGACGTCTCCGCGACCATCACCTATTCGGTGTCCGGCACGACCGTCACGAAGAACGTGACGCGCCAGCCCTTCGGCGCGGCGCCGGCCAACGCGCCCCACGACCTGAGCGATCTCTGGTGGAACGCCGACGAATCGGGATGGGGGATCACCCTCACCCACCACGGCGACAACATCTTCGGCGTCTGGTACACGTACGACGCCGACCAGCGGCCCCTGTGGATCGTCCTGCCGGGCGGGACCTTCCAGGGCAACACCTTCACCGGCAAGCTCTACACGACCACCGGCACGCCCTTCGGCAGGCCCTTCGTCGCCGCCAATACCCGGCTCACGGAGGTGGGCAGCGCGACCATCGTCTTCCAGGGCGCGACGGCGCGGCTCACGACGACGGTCCACGGGTTCACGCAGACGAAGACGATCACCCGCCAGCCGTTCGGCACCGCCACCGGCAACGCGCCGCCCACGGTGACCCTCAAGGTCACGCCCAAGTCCGACCCGCCGGTGGCGCCGGCGACGTTCACGCTCGAGGCGGCCGCGGGCGACAGCGACGGCCGCGTGACGAAGGTCTCGTTCTACCGCGACCACGAGAAGATCGGCGAGGCGAAGTCCGCGCCCTACCGCTTCACCGTATCCGGCGTCCCGGCCGGCAGCCACCGCTTCTCCGCGCGGGCGAGCGACGATCGCGGCGCGACCGCGCTCGCCACCAGTTCCCCGGTGCAGGTGAACAAGGGCGGCTCCGGCGGCACGCCGGCGGCGAACAAGCTGCCCAAGGTCTCGCTCACCGCGCCCGCGGCCAACGCGTTCGTGGCCCCGGCGGCGAGCGTCGCGGTCTCGGCGTCGGCCTCCGATCCCGATGGGACCGTGGCGCGGGTGGAGTTCTTCGCGAACGCCGCGAAGATCGGCGAGGCCGCTGCGCCGCCCTGGTCCGTGACCTGGACGCCCGCCGGCCCCGGTGCCTGGAGCCTCACGGCGACCGCCACCGACGACAAGGGCGGCGCGACGACCTCGGCCGCCGTGGCCGTCACCGTCGCCGGTCCCGCGGTCCTCCTCGACGCAGCCACCCGGGACGCCGCGCGCTTCCTCACCCAGGCGACTTTCGGGATGCGCGGCGCCGCGGAGGTCGCGTCGGTTCGCGCGCAGGGCTACGAGGCCTGGCTCGCGACGCAGTTCTCCCTGAACGCCGCCTCGCACGTCCAGTACGTGAACGACCGCAAGGCCGCCGGCGAGAAGGCCCACGAGGAGCGCGCCTACGAGGCGATCTGGCAACAGTGGCTCTTCGAACCCGGGCAGCTGCGCGCCCGCATGGCCTTCGCCCTGTCGGAGATCTTCGTCATCTCCAACATCGCCCCGGACCTCGACACCTACGCCATGGCGTCCTACATGGACATGCTCAACCGCAACGCCTTCGGCAACTACCGCCAGCTCCTCGAGGAGGTGACGCTCCATCCCGCGATGGGCTACTACCTCAACATGATCGGCAGCAAGAAGGAGGACCCGGCGCGCGGCACGCACCCGAACGAGAACTACGCCCGCGAGGTGATGCAGCTCTTCTCGATCGGCCTGTACCGGCTCAACCCGGACGGCTCCCGAATCCTCGACGGCGCCGGCGCGCCCGTGCCGACCTACGACGAGGCGGCCGTCAAGGGACTCGCGGCCGCCTTCACCGGCTGGAGCTTCGCGGGCAACGACACGAGCAAGCCCTCGGTGTTCGATCCGGCGAAGGAGAACTGGCTGGAGCCCCTGGTGCCGTGGGAGAGCTGGCACGACACGGCGCCGAAGACCCTCTTCGACGGCATCACGCTGCCGGCGGGCCGGGGCGCGCGCCAGGACATGAAGGATGCGCTCGACGCCATCTTCGGGCACCCGAACGTCGGCCCCTTCATCGGCCGGCAGCTTATCCAGCGGTTCGTCACGTCCAACCCGAGCCCGTCCTACATCCGGCGCGTGGCGAGCGTCTTCGCGGACAACGGCAGCGGTGTCCGCGGCGACCTCAGGGCGGTGATCCGCGCGGTCCTGCTCGATCCCGAGGCCCGCGATCCCGCGAAACTCTCGGAGCCCGGATGGGGCAAGCAGCGCGAGCCCGTGATCCGGTTCGCGAACTTCCTGCGCGCCTTCGACGCGAGGAGCCCGAGCGGGCGCAACCGCATCTGGTACCTGGACAGCGCCGACGAAGGGCTCAACCAGAGCCCGCTCCTCGCGCCGAGCGTCTTCAACTTCTTCTCGCCGAACTACCGCCAGCCGGGCCCCCTGGCCGCGGCCGGCCTGGTCGCGCCGGAGTTCCAGATCACCACGGAGACGAGCATGGTGGGGGGGCTCAACTTCTTCGCCCGCCTCGCGAGGAACGGCTACTACGGCAAGGACGACACGAGGCTCACCCTGGACCTCGCGGGGCTCAACGCGGTCGCCGCCAATCCCGCGGAGGTCGCCGACCGGCTGAACCTGCTCTTCATGAACGGCGCCATGACGCCGGCCACGCGCAACACGATCATCTCGACGCTCGGCGCGATGGCCGCGCCGAAGACGGGCTCGGGCTCCTCCATCACCGACCGCGTGAAGGCGGCCCTGGTGCTGGTCGCCCTGTCGCCCGAATTCGTGATCCAGAAATGAAGGGGAGAGCGCAAATGACGAACCGACGGCAGTTCCTGAAGCGCCTGGCCGCGGCCTGCGTGGCCACCGGGGGCACCGGCGCCTGGGCCGACCTGCAGCGGATCGCGGCGGCCGCGAGCCTCGCGCCCGCGGGACCGAAGGCGGCCGGCGAGGACTACCGGGCCCTGGTGTGCATCTTTCTCTTCGGGGGCAACGACGGCAACAACATGGTGATCCCGACAAGCGCGACGGAATACCTCCAGTACGCGACGGGTCGCACGCCGGTCCTCGCGCTGGGGCAATCCACCCTCCTGCCGCTCGCCGTGCAGAACACGCCCGGCCGAAGCTTCGGGCTGCACCCGGCGATGGGCGCCTTCCAGTCGCTCTTCAACCAGGGCAGGGCCGCGATCGTCGCGAACACGGGGCCGCTCCTGGCGCCGACCACGCGCGCCCAGTTCCGGGCGCGCTCCGTGCCGATCCCGCCGGACCTCTACTCCCACAGCGACCAGCAGGCGCAGTGGCAGAGCTCCATCTCCGACGGCGCCCCGCGCACCGGCTGGGGCGGGCGCCTGGGCGACCTCCTGAAGAGCGCCAACGGCGCGAACCAGAGCTCGACGCTGATCTCGGTCACGGGCAACAACCTCTTCGAGGTCGGCACCACGATCTCCTCCTTCAAGGTCTCCCCGGGCAACCTGTCGGGGTTCGACTTCTACAAGGGCGCGTCGGCGACGGATCCCCTGTCGAAGGGCGTAGCGGAACTGCTCGCCCTGCCCTCGGCCAGCCTCTTCGAGGGCGCGTGGAAGGACGTGATCGCCCGCGCGATCCAGAACCAGCAGCTCCTCGCCTCGGCGCTCGCGAGCGTGCCGCCCTTCGCCACCGCCTTCCCCGACACGGGGCTCGGCAACCAGATGGAGATGATCGCCCGGCTGGTCGCGGTGCGCGCCGCCCTGGGACTCAAGCGCCAGGTCTTCTTCGCTTCCCTGGGCGGTTTCGACACCCACGGCGACGAGCAGCCCGGCCGGCAGGCGCAGCTCCTGGGCGAGCTGAGCGGCGCGATGGCCGCGCTCCACAGCGCCACCGTGGAGCTGGACTGCGCCGACCTCGTGACGAGCTTCACCGCCTCGGACTTCAACCGGACCTTCCCGTCCAACGGCCGGGGCTCGGACCACGCCTGGGGAAACCACCATCTCGTGGCGGGCGGCGCCGTGCTCGGGGGAAGGATGTACGGCACCTTTCCCACGCTCGTCCGGGGCGGGCCGGACGACACCGGCAGCGGGGGCCTCTGGATCCCCACGACCTCGGTGGACCAGTACGCCGCCACCCTCGCCTCGTGGTTCGGCGTCGGCCCGGGGGAGCTGCCGACGATCTTCCCGAACCTCTCGCGCTTCCCCTCGGCCAACCTGGGCTTCATGGCCTGAGCCGGCGGCACCCCGAAAGAAAACGGGCCGGCGATCGCCGGCCCGTTTTCGTTTCCTCTTGCCGGCCGTGGCCGGGGCGGAAGGCTACTTCAGGTGCTTGGACACCAGTTTCGTCATCTCGAACATCGAGACGGTCTTCTTGCCGCCGAAGACCTCGCGCAGCTTGTCGTCGGCGTTGATGTTGCGCCGGTTGACCTTGTCCTGCAGGCCGTTCTTCTTGATGTAGGCCCAGAGCTTGCTCGTGACTTCGGTGCGGGGCTGGGCGGCGGAGCCGATCACGGCGGCGAGCGCGGCGCTCGGCGTGAGGGGCTTCATGAACGCCGCGTTGGGCTTCCTCTTGGCGCCGGACTTCTTGGGCGCGGCCTTCTTCTTGGCGGCCGGCTTCTTGGCGGCGGGCTTCTTGGCCGCGGACTTCTTCGCGGCGGGTTTCTTGGCCGCGGGCTTCTTCGCGGCGGGTTTCTTGGCTTTCTTCGCTGCCATTCGAATTCCTCCAATCTGGTGGTGATGTTTGAATCAGCTGATCTCGCCTGCGAGCGGCGTGACAGGCGAGAGAATGCACACGCCAAAATCGGTTTGTCAATGGATTTTCACTCTGAAAACGCGCTTTCTCCCCTCTGCGTCGCCGCCTCGCAACAAGCGAGATCGAGCCGCGCGATCACGCGAGTTCCGCATTCGCGGCTTCGACGTCGAGCTTCTCCATCGCATCGCGCGGCTCCAGCGCCGCCGCCCTGGCGTAGAGGGCGGCGGCCTCCTCCACCGCCCGCTTGCCGTGCATCATCACCATCCCGTTGGCGTACTCGACCAGCGCGATGGCGGAATCGGGCGCGAGCTTGATCGCCTTGCGGAAGTGCTCCTCCCCGAGATCCTTCTTCGCGCCGTAGGTGAGGCCGCCGACCAGCGCGCCCACCTTGTCGATCACCTCGGCGTGGTAGGCCCCCAAGGCCGTGTGGGCCTCGGCGTGCTTCGGGGCGAGCTTGAGCGTCGCCTCGAGCGCGGCCCGGATCCGCCCCCCGAAGCCCTGGGCGAGGGCCTTGGCCACGGAGATGCCCTGGCTGTAGCGCCCGGCGGCGTAGGCGAACTGGTAGTGCGCATTGGCGTTCCGGGGTTCGGCCCTGGCCTGCGCCTCGGCCCGCTCCATCGCCTCCTCGAAGAACGCCATCCGGACGGCCGCCTTCTTCTCCAGCCCGTTGGCGTAGATCGACTGGGCCTTGTTGGCCACGGTGACCCCCGCGCCGCCGGCGGCGAGACCCAGGGCGTGCGCCTCGGCGAAGGCGCCGCGGTGGTAGAGCCGCCAGGCTTCCTGCACCTTCGGATCCTTCGGGAAGGGTTCGCAGTCCCCGCGGTGCAGGCGATCCCAGTTCTTCTTCAGCGCCTCGCCCGGATAGGCGAACGCCTTGTCGGGATACGGGAATGCGCTCCATTTCGCCTTCGCCATCGCCTCCTCCTCGCTCATTCGACGTAGCCGCGGCCCAGGCGCTCGAAATGGCGCCTGGCCTCGCCCGTCAGGTAGGGTGCCACCAGGGACATCACCTGGTAGGCGCCGGCGCCCGAGTCTCCCGGCTCCGTCGCCTCGCGTCCGCCCCGGATGGCCCGGAAGTTGAGCCAGTACGTGGCCACGACCAGGACGTTCAGCGCGAGCGCCTGGATCTCCCCGGCGCTCGCCGCCATGAGGCCGTGCGCCGCCAGCCCCCGGCACAGGCCGGCGACGGCCGCGCGCTTCGTCTCGAAGATCCGGTTGAAGCGCTCCCGCAGCCGGCGGCTTCGCGCGACGATGTCGTCCAGGTTCCGGTAGAGGAAGCGGTAGTCCCAGATCGCCTCGAACATGAGGTGCAGGTAGAGCCAGAGGTCCTCGATCGCCGCGGCGCCCGCGACGGGATCGGGCGGGGCGACCGAGATGCGCTCCTCGAAGCGCTCGAAGAGCCGCTCGACGATCTGGTCCTTGTTGCGGAAGTGGTAGTAGAGGTTGCCCGGGCTGATGTTCAGCTCGTCGGCGATCATGCCGGTGGTGACGTGCGCCTCGCCGCGCTCGTTGAAGAGCCTGAGGCTCACGGCGAGGATGCGCTCGCGGGTGCGCTGGGTGCGCACCGCGTTTCCGTCCAGGACGGGCCGGCCGGCGGAAGCTTTCGCCATGGCCGGGAAGGGTATCACGCCGGCGGGCGGTTCCTCCCCGCGAGCCAGCGCCGCAGTTCCACGAGCGTCTCGCGAAGCTCCGCGGCCGCCGTCGGCAGCCGCCAGATGGCCGGCAGCGCCCCGCGGCGGCGCGGCTGCAGTCCGATCCGCCGCGTCGCGTCCTGGAGCAGGTCGAGGCGCAGGCGCACGCCGTGGCGGGCGAGCACCGGCTCGAGCTCGTGGCGGCGGCGAAGCAGGTCGTGACGGGTGCGGTCGTAGGCGTGCTCGCACAGGCGCGCCCGGGTGGAGTAGCTGAAGATGTTGGTGAAGAAGATCTCGCTGTCGTCGGCGTCCGGCTCGAAGAGGATCACGTCGGCGCCGCGGTACTGGTTGCGGTACTTGGAGATGCCCACCGCCATCCGCGAGTGGATGATGGCCCGGAAGGTCTGCGAGAGCACGACCGGCAAGCCGCCGTCCACCAGGCGCCGGTGCCGGCCCCGGCCCTTCTCGGCGGCGAGGCTCGCGTCGTAGGGGACGAGGGGGTTCACGCAGATCACGAGCTTCGCCCCGTCGTCGAGGGCCTCGGAGGCATGCAGCGTCTTCCTGAGCGCGCCGTCCACGAAGCTGTGACCCTCGATCTCCACGGGCGGGAAGAGGCCCGGAAGCGCGGCGCTCGCCTGGACCGCCTGGGAGATGGGAACGTGGTCGTGCCCGGGCCGGCCGAAGCTCACGCTCTCGCCCGTGTCCAGGTCGGTCGCGACGAGGTAGAGGCGCCGCTCGAGCTCGCGAAAATCGTCGGTCCGGCCGGGCTGGGTGAAGACCGCGTGCAGGTACTGGTGGATCGTGTCGTTGTCGAAGATGCCCGTCGGGATCGCGCGGCCGAGTGAGGCGAACGACTCCAGCGCCCCGCCGGAGAACGGCTGCCGGAGGTACTGCCACAACGAGCGCAGGAGCAGCGGCGGCACCGTGCTCGCACGCTGGAGGTACTCGCGGAACGCCGGGCGCATGAAGACCTCGGGCGTGAGGGCGCCTTCCTCCTCCTTGCCCTCGATGAAGATCCCGTAGATCTCGGAGACGGCCACGCCGTTGGCGAGCGCGGCGGCGAGGAAGCTCCCGGCGCTCACCCCGACATAGACGTCGAGGT
Source organism: uncultured Pseudomonadota bacterium (assembly GCA_937898635.1). Lineage (GTDB taxonomy): Bacteria > Pseudomonadota > Gammaproteobacteria > Burkholderiales > Usitatibacteraceae > FEB-7. Next base: position 8,132 of record CALEJW010000139.1, read on the forward strand.
CGTTCAGGTCCATGCCCTCCAGGGACTCCTGGAGCGCCATCAGCGCGCCGATCTCGTAGATGGCGCCGAAGGGCCCGCCGCCGGCGAGGGCGAGCCCCATCCGCGGCCGGCCGCCGCCGGCACGGGAGCGCCGCCGCGAGCCCGTCTTCGGCTTCGCGGCGGCGCTGCCCGCTGCCGGGCGGCGATTCATGCCCTTATCGGGCTGCGCGGGCGCGCGAGCGGTGCAGCTTGTCGACGCTCGCCTGGAGCTGCGAGACCTGGCGCGAGAGCGCGCGGACGTCGCCCACCGTCGGGACGCCGAGCTTGGAGATCACGCCGGAGACGCGGTGCTCGAAGACCTTCTCGAGGTGCGAGACGGCCTCGACGGTCCTCGCGCGGGCTTCGCCCGCCCGGGCCAGCGCGGCCTTGCGGGCCTTCTCCGCCTTCGCGAGGGCGGCGCGGCGGCTGCGCGCCTCCAGGGCCGCGCCCTGCTTCACCAGGGTGTCGAAGGCGCCGACCGCGGACTGGCGAACGCCGGTGACGGCCTGGACCCCGGCCTCGAGCGCCTTCTGCGCGGATGTACGGATGGTGCGGACGGCCCGGGCGGGCGTGACGGCGGGCGTGCGCGCCTTGCGCGGGCGTTTCGTGCGAGTGGTGCGTGCCATGGTGTGTCCTTTCGGTTCGGGTTGCGATCCGTCGCCGTCCCCGAGGGCGGCGCGTCCGGGGCGAAATGCCTCCGGTGTCAGCTTCCACGGTAGGCGAAAGGATTAGAGGGGACACACTAAATGTGCCGGGGCCGCGCCGGCCGGCGGCCTGCGAGGGGGCGCGTGTATCATGCGCGGAAAAAACCCGCGCTCTTCGAGGAGAATCCCATGTCCTACTTCGTGACCGGCGGCACCGGCTTCATCGGCCGCTTTCTCATCGACCGCCTTCTCGAGCGCGAGGCAACGGTCTTCGTGCTGGTGCGCAAGGGCTCCGTGGGCAAGCTGGACGCCCTGCGGGAACGCTGGGGCCCGAACGCGAAGCGCGTGGTGGCCGTCGTGGGCGACCTCGCCCGTCCCCGCCTCGGCGTGTCGGCCGCCGACCTCGCGAAGCTGAAGGGCAAGGTCGCCCACCTCTTCCACCTCGCCGCGGTCTACGACCTGTCGGCGGACGCCGCGAGCCAGGAGAAGGCCAACATCGACGGCACCCGCAACGCCGTCCAGTTCGCGCAGGCCGTGCAGGCCGGCTGCTTCCACCACGTGAGCTCGATCGCCGCGGCGGGCCTCTACGACGGCGTGTTCCGGGAGGACATGTTCGAGGAGGCGGAGGAGCTCGACCACCCCTACTTCCGCACCAAGCACGATTCCGAGGCGATCGTGCGCAAGGAGTGCGCGCGGCCCTGGCGCATCTACCGCCCCGCGATCGTCGTGGGGCACTCGAAGACCGGCGAGATCGACAAGATCGACGGGCCCTACTACTTCTTCAAGCTGATCCAGAAGATGCGCAAGGCCCTCCCCCAGTGGATGCCCACGGTCGGCATCGAGGGCGGGCGGATCAACATCGTCCCCGTGGACTTCATCGTGGACGCGATGGACCACATCGCCCACAAGAAGGGCCTGGACGGGGGCTGCTTCCACCTCACCGACCCCGAGCCGCGCCGCGTCGGCGAGATCCTCAACCTCTTCGCCAGGGCCGCCCACGCGCCGCAGATGACGATGCGCCTGAACGCGAAGATGTTCGGCTTCATCCCGGACTTCGTGATCGACTCGGCGATGTCGCTCGCGCCGGTCCGGCGCATCCAGAAGCAGCTCCTCGCGGACCTGGGCATCCCGAAGGACATGTTCAAGTTCGTGAACTATCCCACGCGCTTCGACAACCGCGAGTGCGCGAAGGCCCTCAAGGGCACCCGGATCGCCGTGCCGCCGCTCGAGGACTACGCCTGGCGGCTGTGGGACTACTGGGAGCGCCACCTCGACCCCGACCTCTTCGTCGACCGCACGCTCGCCGGCAAGGTGAAGGGCAAGGTGATCGTGATCACCGGCGGGACCTCCGGCATCGGGGAGGCCACCGCCTACAAGATGGCCGAGGCCGGCGCGCACGTGGTCGTGGTCGCCCGCGACCCGGCGAAGGCCGAGCCGGTCATGGCGAGGATGAAGTCCCTCGGCGGCAAGGCGAAGTTCATCTCCTGCGACCTCGCCGACCTCGCCGACTGCGACCGGCTCGTCGCCGCCGTCCTCAAGGAGCACGGCCGCTGCGACTACCTGGTGAACAACGCCGGGCGCTCCATCCGGCGCGGCATCGCCTCCTCGTTCGAGCGCTTCCACGACTTCGAGCGCACGATGCAGCTCAACTACTTCGGGAGCCTGCGCCTCATCATGGGGTTCCTGCCGTCCATGATGAAGCAGAACCGCGGGCACGTGATCAACATCTCCTCGATCGGGGTCCTCACCCAGGCGCCGCGCTTCTCGGCCTACGTCGCCTCGAAGTCCGCCCTCGACTCCTTCACCGGCTGCGCCGCGAGCGAGTTCGCCGACAACAACATCACCTTCACGACGATCAACATGCCGCTGGTGAAGACGCCGATGATCGCGCCCACCAAGCTCTACAGCAACGTGCCCACGCTCACGCCGGAGCAGGCGGCCGACCTCGTCGTGGAGGCGATCGTCTACAAGCCGGTGCGCATCGCGACGCGGCTGGGCATCTTCGGCGCCCTCCTGCACGCGGTGGCGCCCAAGGCGACCCAGATCATCCTCAACACGGCCTTCCGCATGTTCCCGGATTCCTCCGCCGCGCAGGGCCGCAAGGACGGCGCCCGCGAGGTCGAGCTCACGCCCGAGCAGGTGGCCTTCGCGCAGGTCACCCAGGGCATCCACTGGTAGGGGCCGGCCATGGAAACCCTCGTCGTCGCGCCGTTCTTCGTGGGCTGGGGCACCCTCGCCCTCATCAACGCCGGGCTCGCGCAGTCGAAGAACCGCGCGGGGCTCCTCTGGTTCCTCGCCTCGCTCCTGCTCGGGCCGCTCGCCACGCTGCTCGTGGTCGTGCTCCCGAAGGCGGACTGAGGATGGCGGACCGTCCCCGCGCGGGCGACCCGGCGCCCGACTTCACCGCCGCGACGACCGACGGCGGCCGGGTCTCGCTGAAGGACTTCCGCGGCAGGAAGCTGGTCCTGTACTTCTATCCCATGGACGACACGCCCGGCTGCACGAAGCAGGCGTGCTCGCTTCGCGACCACAACGCCGAAATCGCCGCGAAGGGCGCCGCCATCCTGGGCGTCTCGACGCAGGACGAGGAGTCCCACCGCCGGTTCACGCGCAAGCACGGGCTCAACTTCCCGCTCCTCGCCGACCGCGACGGCGCCGTGGGCCGCGCCTACGGGACGATCGGCGGCAAGGGGCTCTTCGCGGCGGCAAAGGCGCTGGCCGGCATCGCCGACCGCGTGACCTTCCTCATCGACGAGAAGGGACGCATCGCGCACGTGATCGAGCGTCCGGACACGGCGAACCACGCCGAGGAAGTCCTGGCGCTCCTCTAGCGCTCCGGCCCCGCCCTGAGGCGGGCGATCTCCCCGAGCACCAGGCGGTGCACGCGCCCGTCGAGCAGCATGGCGACGTGGGCGACGCCGTGGACGGAAGCGTTCCTCGCCCACGCGAGCCGGCTCGAGTCCTGCGGGGCCACGAGATTGTCGTGCACCGAGTAGATCGAGAGCGCCTCGCAGCCGGGGCCCGCCTCGCCCTCGGCCCGCGCCAGCCCTCGCAGGAACTCGCTGCCCCGGCGCATCTGCCGCCCGTTCGCGCCCGCGGCCATCGCGGCGAGCACCGAGCCGTGGTGCGGGCTGCCGAGCGTGACGAGGCCCGCGACCCTCGCGGGGCCGTATTCGCGAAGGTAGGCGCGTGCGGCGAGGCCGCCCATGCTGTGGCAGACGAGGATCACCCGGGGCTGGCCGCTCGCCGCGACGACTTCCTCCACGACCTTCGCGAGGTGCGCGGCGAAGGTCTCGACGCTCGCGAGGATGGCCGGCAAGCTCGGCACGAAGACGGGCGCCACACCCGCCGAGTCCAGCGCCCGCGCGAGCCCGCAGAGCGTGCCGCGGTTGGAGAAGTAGCCGTGCACGAGGACGACCGGCGCAGCCTCGCAGGGCGCGGGCGGCGGGTCGGCGCGCAGCACCGTGCGCTCCAGCGGCAGCCAGAGGAAGTTGTTGGCGAGCATCGCCCGCCACTCCCCGCCGACGAGGGCGAGGCTCGCCGCGATGCCCAGCCGCTCCTGCGGGCCGCGCGGCGAGCGCGCGAGCCACGAGAGGCCGAGGGTGAGGCAGACGAGCAGGAGGCGCACGCCGAGCGCGCCCGCGGCGACGCCCGCGAGGACCTCGGCGAGGTCCCAGTCGCGACGCCGCTGGAGCCACGCGCCCAGCGCCGCCCAGGCGGCGAATTCCGCGGCGAGCGCCGCGCGCACGAGGTTGGCGAACATGCGCGGCGAGTATACCAACCGCGCCGATTCGCCCCCGGGGCTGCGTGCTACCATGGCGCGCCCTCCCCGCACTTACTCTTCCCGGGAACGCGAACGCGCGATGCCGCTTCATGCCGCAACGGTTTTCCTGAGCGCCTTCCTGCTCTTCCTGGTCCAGCCCGTCCTCGCCAAGCAGATCCTCCCCTGGTTCGGAGGGGCGGCCGTCGTCTGGACGACCTGCATGGTGTTCTTCCAGTCGGCGCTGCTCCTGGGCTACGCCTACTCGCACTGGCTCACGACGCGCGTCGTCTCGCCCCGGCAGCAGCAGCTGCACCTCGTGCTCCTCGCCGCGAGCCTCGCGTTCCTGCCGATCCTGCCCTCGGAGGCCTGGGCGCCCGCGGGCGACGAGAATCCGGTCCTGCGCATCCTGCTGCTGCTGGCCGCGACGATCGGGCTGCCCTACTTCCTCCTCTCCGCGACGAGTCCCCTCGTGCAGGCCTGGTTCGCGCGCGAGTTCCCCGGCTCGAGCCCCTACCGGCTCTTCGCGCTCTCGAACCTCGCCTCGATGATCGCGCTGCTGGGCTATCCCTTCCTCTTCGAGCCCTGGCTCGCGAGCCCGCAGCAGTCGAGGGCCTGGTCGGCCGGCTACGCGCTCTTCGTCCTCCTCTGCGCGTGGCTCGCCTGGCGCAGCCGCGACCTGCCGCCGCTCGCGAAGGCCGCGTCCACGGCCGAGGAGGCCGGCGAGCCGCGGCCGGGCGCCGCGCGGCTCCTCACCTGGCTCGCGCTCGCCACGCTCGGCTCCGTGATGCTCCTCGCCGTCTCCAACCACCTCACGCAGAACGTCTCCTCGATCCCGCTGCTGTGGGTGATCCCGCTGGCGGTCTACCTGCTCACCTTCATCCTCTGCTTCGAGGGGACGCGCTGGTATCCGCGCGACGCCTACCTGGGCTTCCTCGTGTGGATCGTCTGCGTGATGGCCTGGTTCCTCGCGGACAAGCGCCTGCAGTTCGAGATCGCGTGGCAGGTCGGCGTGTTCGGCGCGGGCCTCTTCGTGGTCTGCATGTTCTGCCACGGCGAGCTCGCCCGCCTGCGTCCCGGGCCCCGGCACCTCACCCTCTTCTACCTCGTGGTCTCGCTCGGCGGCGTCGCGGGAGGCGTCCTCGTGGGGATCGTGGCCCCGCTCACGCTCCCCGGCTACCTGGAGCTGGAGATCGCCCTCGTCGCCGTGGCGCTCCTCGCGCTCGTCCTGAACCTCGGCCGCCCGAAGCCGGTGGTGGCCATGTTCGCCGCCGTGGTGGCCTTCTCCACGGGCGCCCTCGCCTTCCGCGTCTCGAGCTTCACCGAGGACACGGTGCTCATCGAGCGCAACTTCTACGGCGTGCTGCGCGTGAAGGAGACGCAGGCCCGCGCGGAGGACCCCGAGACCCGCTACCGCTCGCTGGTCCACGGCGCGATCCTGCACGGCGAGCAGTGGATGGGCGAGAAGTACCGCCGCGCCGCGACCACCTACTACCGGACGGGCTCGGGCATCGGCAAGGCGATCCTCGCCCTCGCCGGCCGGCCGATCAAGGTGGGGGTGATCGGCCTCGGCGCGGGCACGCTCGCCACCTACGGCGATGCCGACGACGTCTTCCGCTTCTACGACATCAACCCGGCGGTGCCGCGCATCGCGCGCGAGCAGTTCACCTACCTGGGCGACAGCCCGGCGCGGATCGAGATCGTGCTGGGCGACGCGCGCCTGAAGCTCGAGCGCGAGCCGCCGCAGGGGTTCGACGTGCTGGCGGTGGACGCCTTCTCGGGAGATTCCATCCCCGTGCACCTCATCACCCTCGAGGCGGTCGGCACCTACCTGCGGCACATGGCGCCGCAGGGCATCATCGCCTTCCACGTCTCCAACCGCTTCCTCGACCTGAAGCCCGTGCTCCTCGCCATCGCCGAGCGCCACGGCCTGGAGTACGCCTTCGTCCACGAGACGAGCGACGACGGCAGCACGACGAGCGACTGGGTGCTCCTCACCCGCCACAAGCCGCACATCCTGCGCCCGGAGATCGTCGCCTCGACGGAGCCCGTGGCGCCGGAGCCGGGCTGGCGTCTCTGGACGGACGCCTACAACAACATCCTCCAGGTCTGGAAGCGCTAGCGGCGCAGGCAGGCGGCGACGCGCTCGGCGACGAGCCCGCTCACGCGCTCGTTGGATTCCTGCGTGACCCCGGCGATGTGCGGCGTGAGGATGAGGTTGGGGACGCCCGCGAGCACGCTCGAGGCGCGCAGCGGCTCCTCGGCGAAGACGTCGAGCGCCGCGCCCGCGAGCCGTCCGGACCCGAGCGCGCGGGCGAGCGCCGCCTCGTCGACGATTCCGCCGCGCGCGGAGTTGACCAGGATCGCCCCCGGCTTCATGCGCGCGAGCCTCTCCTCGCCGATGAGGCCCCGGGTGGCCGCCACCAGCGGCAGGTGCAGCGAGACCACGTCCGCCGCGGCGAGGAGTTCGTCGAGGCCGCGCGGCTCGACGCCCGCTTCGCGCCACGCGGGCGAATCCGCCGCGAGGGCCGGATCGTGGGCGACGACGCGCATGCCCAGGGCCAGGGCCTTGGTCGCGGTCACGCGCCCGATGCTGCCGAAACCCACGAGGCCCAGGACCTTGCCCGAGACCTCCCGTCCCTGCGAGAGCATCTGGCGCGGCCAGCGGCCCGCGGCGACCGCGGCCGTCGAAAGGTAGGCTGCGCCGCGCAGCAGGACCATCGCCATCGCGAGCACGTACTCGGCGACCGATTCGGCGTTGGCGCCCACGGCCGGGATGACCTCGATGCCGCGCGCGGCGCAGGCGTCCACGTCGATGTTGTCGAGCCCGACCCCCAGCCGGCCCACGACGCGAAGTTGCGAGGCCCCGGCGAGCGCCGCCCCGCGGACCTGGGTCCGGTTGCGCACGATCCACGCCTGCGCCGAATCCAGGGCCTGCGCGAGCGACGCCGGATCGTCCACCAGCGTCGGCCGGTAGTCCACGTCGAACTCCTTCGCGAGACCCGCGACGGCGGGGGCATCCATGTTCTCGGAGATGACGATGCGCGGCATGGCTCGGGAGGCTCCGGATTGGACCCACGGGGGTCGGGCCGAGTCTAGCACGCGACCCGGCGGCTCCCGGCCGAGAGCCAGGCCGTGACCTCCTCGCGGTCGTGGTAGAGGTGCTTCATGCGCAGGCGGTGGGGCGTGCCGGCGAGCGCCTTCTCCACGATGCCGCGCGCGCGGAGCACCTCCTCCCAGCGCCGCTTCATCGGGAGCTTCAAGTTCACGATGCACTCCCGGCACCATCCGCGGGCGATCCAGTCCGCGGCGAGGGCGCAGGCGCGCGAGGGGCTCTCCAGCATGTCGCAGACCATCCAGTCGACCGGCGCCGGCGGCCGGTAGCCCAGGCCGTCCTCGCGGCGGTGCTTCACCTGCCCGGTCTCGAGGAGCGCGGGATCCATCGGGCCGTTGTCCACGGCGGTCACCATGAGGCCGCGGCGGACGAGCTGCCAGGTCCACCCTCCGGGGGAGGCGCCGAGGTCCACGGCCGTCATGCCCGGGCGAAGGAGCCTCGCCGCGGCATCGTCCCCGACCAGCACGGCGAACGCCTCGGCGAGCTTGAGCGTCGAGCGCGAGGGCGCCCCGCGGGGCATGCGCAGCCGCGCGATGCCCATGGGCCAGGGCGAGCTCGCGCCCACGCGGGTGACGCCGACGTGGCAGGCGTCGCCCCCGAGGAAGAAGACGTGCAGCCGCTCGCGCGCGTGAGGGTCGTCCACGGCGATGCCGGCCCGCTGCAGCCCTCGGCGCAGGTGGGCCTCCAGGGGGCGCACGAGGCTCGCGAGCGCCTTGCCGTCGTTGGTGTCCGGCGTCTCGAGGAAGAGCTCGCGGAAGGCGTTGCCGAAGCCGCCGGCCGCCGCCACGACGGGCGCCACGCGATCGCCCGCGGCGAGGCCGGCCAGCGCCTCCCCGCAGCGCACCACCTGGCGCGGGAAGACCGTGCGCGTGCCGTCGAGGCCCTGCGCGAAATCGACGGCGCGCTCCGGATCGTGGGGCTGGAAGAGCGCGAAGGCGGAATCGGGCTTCGCCCTCACGAAGCCCGGCACGCCCGCCGCGGCCGCGAGCGCCGTGATCTCCTGCGCGCACTCGCGCTCGAAGCCCGCGCGGCAGTAGGCGAGCAGGCTCGCGGCGCTCACCGGGCGCGCTCAGGGCGCCGGGCGGGCATCGCGGAAGAGGGCGAAGAAGTTCCGGGTGGTCGCCTCGGCCACGGCCTGCGCGTCCACGCCCTTCAGCGCCGCGATCTCCTCCGCGACGTGGCGCACGAAGGCGGGCTCGTTGGTGCGGCCGCGGTGCGGGACCGGCGCGAGGTAGGGGGAATCGGTCTCGACCAGCATGCGCTCGAGCGGGACCTGCCGCGCCACTTCCTTGAGGGCCGCCGCGTTCCTGAAGGTGACGATGCCCGAGAACGAGATGTGGAAGCCCAGGCCCATCGCCGCCTGCGCCACCTCGAGGGATTCGGTGAAGCAGTGCATCACCCCGCCCACCTCGGCGGCGCCCTCCTCCTCGAGGATGCGGAGCGTGTCCGCCGCCGCCTCCCGCGTGTGGATCACCAGCGGCTTCGCGCAGGCCTTCGCCGCGCGGATGTGCACGCGGAAGCGCTCGCGCTGCCAGCCCGTGTCGCCCTCGACCCGGAAGTAGTCGAGCCCGGTCTCGCCGATCGCGACCACCTTGGGGTCGCTCGCGAGCCGCACGAGTTCGTCCACGCCGGCCTCGCGGCCGTCGCTCGTCTCGTCGGGGTGCACGCCCGCCGTGCACCACAGGTTGGGCCGCGAGTGCGCGATCTCGCGCACGCCCGGAAAGCCCGCGAGCGTCGTGGAGATCGTGAGCGCGTGCGTCACGCCCCCTTCCGCCATGCGCTCGAGGACGGCGGGAAGCGAGCCGCGAAGCTCCGGGAAATCCAGGTGGCAGTGGGAATCGACGAGCATGGCGCCATTCTACCGGCGCGACGCCGCGGGTCGCGGCGCTAGAGGGTGTGCGTCGGCCGCGAGGATTGCAGCGCGCCGGCGAGGAGTCCCTCGACGCGCTTCTTCAACTCGCGGCAGGTCTCGGTGTCGGGCAGCTGCACGCCGATGCCCTGCGGCCGGTTGCTGGCGGCGTGGGCGGGGTTGACCCACGCCACGTGCCCCTGGATGGGGATCTTCGCGCTGTCGTCCAGGAGCGACAGGAGCACCAGCACTTCCTCGCCCAGGCTGTGCTCGCGGGTGCTCGGCACGAAGATGCCGCCGCCGCGCAGCAGCGGGATCCATGCGGCGTAGAGCGCGGCCTTCGACCGGATCACGAGGGAGAAGACCCCGGGCCGAGCGATCGCCGGATCGTGTGCGATGTCGTTCATGGCTCAGGCAAGTGTGGCGCGATTGTAGGCCATCATCAAGTGCTCCGCCACGAGGCGCGCGTTGAGCGGATGGGAGGCGAGCCGGCGCGCCTCGACCAGCTCGCGGTCGAGCGCGAGGAGCCTCTCGAGACGCGCCCGGCGCGCCTTCGCCCGCAGCGCCGGCACGGCGTCCACGTGATGGCGCGGCTCGCCCGCGCTCTTCAGCCGCACGAGGTCGTGCACCCAGGTCTGCATCACGAAGAGCGTGCGCTCGAGCGAGGTCCGGTCGAACCCCGTCGCGAACGCGAGGGCGCGCGCGCCCTCGGGCCGCGAGAGCTCCGTGACGACCTTGCGCCGCCACTCGGTTTCCTCGGGCTGCGCGAGCGCGGCGGCGAGCAGGGGCGCGCCACCCGCGAGGGCGAGGGCGAGCTCCGGCTCCCGCACGCCCGCGGCCGCGAGCCAGGTCCGCGCCTCGCCGGGCGGGGGCGCGCGCAGCGGCACGGGCTCGCAGCGGCTGCGGATCGTCGCGAGGAGCCGCGTCGGGCGGTCGCTCACGAGCACGATGGCGGTCGCGGGCGGGGGCTCCTCCAGGGTCTTCAGCAGCGCGTTGGCCGCCGCCGGCTGCAGCGCCTGCGCGGGATGCATGACGATGACGCGGTGCCCGGCGCGGTGCGTGGTGAGGGAGACGAACTCGCGGATCGCGCGCACCTGCTCGATGCGGATGACGAGGCTCTTCTTCCCCGCCTCCTTGCCCGCGGCCTCGCCCTCGTCCTCTTCCGCGGACTCCGGGACGATCTCGCGGTAGTCGGGATGGTTGCCCTGGCCGAACCAGTGGCAGGACGGGCACTGGCCGCAGGCGAGGAGGTCGATCGGCGACTCGCACAGGAGGCTCGCCGCGAACGCGCGCGCGAAGTCCACCTTGCCGATCCCGGCTCGCCCGGAGACGAGCAACGCGTGCGGCAGGCGGGCCCGCCGCGCCATCAGTCGCGCGAGGGGCTCGCGATGCCAGGGCGCCGCGCTCAGGGGAAGGTCTCCGCGAAGGATGCCGCGAGCCTCGCACGCACCTCGTCGAGCGTGCCGGAGGCGTCCACGACGCGCATGCGCCGCGGCTCCCCGCGGGCGCGCTCCAGGTAGGCCTCGCGCACGCGGCGGAAGAAGTCCTCCGCCTCGCGCTCGAACTTGTCCGGCGCGCGGCTCTGGGCGCGCTGTCGTTCGTAGGCGAGTGCCGGATCGAGGTCGAAGAGGAAGGTCGCATCCGGGTCGCGTCCCGGGTGCACGAGCGAGGCCAGCGTGCGGAAGACGCCCCGGTCGAGGCCGCGTCCGCCGCACTGGTAGGCGAAGGTCGCGTCGCTGAAGCGGTCCGAGAGAACCCAGGCGCCGCGCGCGAGGGCGGGCTCGATCACGCGCACGAGGTGCTCGCGGCGCGCGGCGAACATGAGGAGCGCTTCCGTCGTGCCCTCCATGGGCTCGTGCAGCACGAGCTCGCGAAGCTTCTCGCCCAGGGGCGTGCCGCCGGGCTCGCGGGTGAGGACGACCTCGGCGCCCCGCGCGCGGATCGCCGAGGCGAGATAGTCCAGGTGCGAGGTCTTCCCCGCCCCGTCGATGCCCTCCACCGTGATGAATTTCGCGCCCTTCATGGTCTCCCCAGCTGGTATTTTGCCACCGCCCGGTTGTGCTCCTCGAGCGTGCGCGAGAAATGGTGCGTGCCGTCGCCGCGTCCCACGAAGTACAGGTACGGCGTCTGCGCGGGCCTTGTCGCCGCCGCGAGCGACGCCTCGCCGGGCATCGCGATCGGCGTGGGCGGCAGCCCGTCGCGCGTGTAGGTGTTCCACGGCGTGTCGGCGAGGAGGTCGCGCTTGCGGATGTTGCCGTCGAAGCGCTCGCCCACGCCGTAGATCACCGTGGGGTCCGCCTGCAGGCGCATGCCCAGGCGCAGCCGGTTCACGAACACCGAGGCGATCGTGGGCCGCTCGGCCGTCCGGCCCGACTCCTTCTCGATGATCGAGGCGAGGATGAGCGCCTCGTAGGGGCTCGCGAGGGGCAGCGCGGGATCGCGCGAGGCCCACGCGCGCGCGAGCCGCCGCGCCATCTCGGCGTGCGCCCGCTTGAGGATCTCCACGTCCGTGGCGCCCGCGTGGAAGCGGTAGGTGTCGGGAAAGAAGAGCCCCTCGAGGGCCGCCTCCTGCACCCCGAGCGCCGCGCGCACCTGCTCCGCGCCGAGCCCGTCCAGCGTTGCGCGCACGTGAGGGTGCGAGCGCATCTGCGCCATCCACTGCCTGAGCGTCGTGCCCTCCACGAAGGCGATCTCGATCGGCAGGGCGTCCCCCGAGGCGAGCTTGTCCAGGAGCTGGAGAGGCGTGATCGGCGCGGCGATCCGGTAGGTCCCGGCCTTCACGGACCCCGCCTTGCCGAGCGCTCGCCCGAGGATCCAGAACGAATGGGGCTCGTCGAGCAGCCCCTCCTCCGCGAGGTTCCTCGCGACGGTCTTCAGGCTCGCCCCGCCCTTCACGGTGAAGTCGAAGGGCACGCGCGGCGGCTCCAGCGGCCGCAGGCAGAACCACGCCGTCCACGCTGTCGCGGCGAGGAGCGCCGCGGCCGCGGCCGCCAGCGCGAGCCTAGGCGCCGCGCGCATCGTCTTCCTCGATGAGGCGCCGCAGCCGCAGCGCCACCGGCCCGGGCGCCCAGCGCCAGTCGTCGAGGGCCGCGACCGGCCAGAGGCCGATCACGCTGTTGGTGAGGAAGACCTCGTCGGCATCGCGCAGCTCCGCGAAGGCCACGTCGCGAACCTCGCAGGCCACGCCCGCGGCGCCGGCAAGGTCGAGCACGCGCGCGCGCTGCGCACCCTCCACGCCACAGCGCGTGAGCAGCGGGGTCGCGAGCCTTCCGCGGGAGACGAGGAAGACGTTGCTCATGGTGCCTTCGACCAGCCGGCCCTCCGGGTCGGCGAGCAGCCCCTCGCGGATGCCCGGGTCGCGCCATTCCGCGCGCGCGAGGACGTTCTCGAGGCGGTTGAGCGACTTCACGCCCGCGAGCCGCGGCTGGATCGCGAGCGCGAGGTCGCAGCGGCGGACGCGCACGCCGTCGCGCTCCGCCTCGGGCGCCGGCGGCGGCGGCGGATAGGCCGCGACGATCCGCGTGGGCGCCTCGTCGCCGGCGATCGCGTAGCCGCGTCCCGAGGCTCCGCGCGTGACGATCACCTTCACCACCGCGTCGCCGCCGGCCGCCTTGCCGATCTCCTCGGCGAGGAGCGTGCCGTCGGGGCAATCGAGCCCGATCCGGGCGCAGTCGCGCCGCAGCAGCTCGTGGTGGCGCCGCCAGTTGAGCGCGCGGCCGGACCGGGCGAGGAGCGTGCGGAAGACGCCGTCGCCGTAGGCGAGGCCCCGGTCGCCCGCGCCGACCGACTGCGCGGGCCAGCCGTTCACGAGGAAGGTGGCCATCGGGGGCGCCGGGCCGCTGGCCGTCCGGGCTAGCGCAGGCGCCGGAACGCGAGCGTCCCGTTCGTGCCCCCGAACCCGAAGGAGTTGGAGAGCGCCACCTCGATCGGCATCTCGCGCGCCGTGCCGGGCACGTAGTCCAGGTCGCAGGCCGGGTCGGGATTGGCGAGGTTGATCGTGGGCGGCGACACCTGGTGGTGGATCGCGAGGACCGTGATGAGCGCCTCGACCCCGCCGGCGGCCCCGAGGAGGTGGCCGTGCATGGACTTCGTGGAGTTCACCGCGAGGCGCTTCGCGTGGTCGCCGAACGCCGCCTTCACCGCCGCGGTCTCGTTGGCGTCGCCCAGGGGCGTGGAGGTGCCGTGGGCGTTCAGGTACTGGACCTCGTCCGGGTTGATCGACCCGTTGCGAAGGGCCGCGAGCATGGCCCGGCGCGGGCCGTCCATGTCCGGGGCCGTGATGTGATTCGCGTCGGCGCTCATGCCCATGCCGGCGAGCTCGCAATAGATGCGCGCGCCGCGCTTGCGGGCGTGCTCGTAGTCCTCCAGCACGAGGATGCCCGCGCCCTCGCCGAGCACGAACCCGTCGCGGTCGCGGTCGAAGGGGCGCGAGGCGGCGGCGGGGTCGTCGTTTCGCTCGGAGAGCGCCTTGAGCGAGCAGAAGCCGCCCATGCCGGACATGCAGATGGTGGCCTCGGTCCCGCCCGCGATCATGACGTCCGCGTCGCCGTACTCGATGAGGCGCCCGGCCTCGCCCACGCAGTGCGAGCTCGTCGTGCAGGCCGACACCATCGACACGTTCGGCCCCTTGGCGCCGAACTGGATCGAGATGAGCCCGGCCACCATGTTGATGATGGAGCCGGGAACGAAGAAGGGAGAGATGCGCCGCGGGCCCTTGGCGCCCATCTCGAGGATGTTGTCCTCGATCATCGGCAGCCCGCCGATGCCCGAGCCCACGATGACGCCCGTGCGCTCCGCGTTCGCGGCGTCGATCGCGAGGGCGGCGTCCTCGAGCGCCATCTTCGTGGCGGCGATGCCGTAGTGGATGAAGGTGTCGGAGCGCCGGGCTTCCTTGGGCGACATCCACTGGACGGGGTCGAAGCCCTTCACCTCGGCCGCGATCCGCGTCGAGAGCGCGGCCGCGTCGAACTTGGTGATGGGCCCCACGCCGCTCACGCCATGGACGAGGTTGTCCCAGGCCTGGGCGATTCCGGTGCCGATGGGGGAAACGATGCCAAGGCCGGTGACGACGACACGGCGTTTGGTCATGGTGTCGCTCCGGGAAGTTGCGGGGGGCGGATGCTGACGGGGGCCGGCAGGGCGGCCCCCGGGTGATGCGGGGCCGGGCCCCGGGGGCCTACTGCTTGAGGTGCGCCTTCACGTAGTCGATGGCCTGCTGGACGTTCGTGATCTTCTCGGCTTCCTCGTCGGGAATCTCGCACTCGAACTCCTCCTCCAGGGCCATCACCAGCTCGACGTTGTCGAGGGAATCGGCGCCAAGGTCCTCGACGAACGAGGATTCGTTCTTCACGTCGGCTTCAGCCACGCCGAGCTGCTCGGCAACGATCTTCTTGACGCGCGCTTCAATGTTTTCCATCTGGATCCTCCACTGTTATTCGGGACTTCGCGAGAGCGCGAAAAAACGGCGCATTTTACCACACGGGCCCGTCTCGCCGGACGGGCCGCCTCAGTCCATGAACATGCCGCCATTCACGTGGATCGTGGCGCCCGTCACGTAATCGGCGCCCGGGGAGCACAGGAAGGCGACCGCGGCGGCGACGTCCTCGACGCGGCCGAGACGCCCGAGCGGGACCCCCTCCACCAGCTTCTTCACCTGCTCCGGCGCCAGCGCGCGGGTCATGTCGGTCTCGATGAATCCCGGCGCCACGCAGTTGACGGTGATGTTGCGGCTGCCCACCTCCCGGGCGAGCGACTTGGAAAATCCCACGATCCCCGCCTTGGCCGCCGCGTAGTTGGCCTGGCCGGCGTTGCCCGTGAAGCCCACGACGGAGGCGATGTTCACGATCCGCCCCGCCCTCGCCTTCATCATGCCGCGCAGCACCGCGCGGGAGAGCACGAAGACGCTCTTCAGGTTGGTCGCGAGGAGTTCGTCCCACTCCTCGTCCTTCATGCGCGCGAGGAGGTTGTCCCGGGTGACGCCCGCGTTGTTCACGAGGATCGCCGGCGGGCCGAACTCGGCGGCCACCGCTTCCGCGAATGCCGCGCAGGCCGCGGCGTCGCGCACGTCGAGCACGCGGCCCGCGCCCCTGCCGGCGCCCGCCAGGGCCTCGGAGACGCGCGCGGCGCCTTCCGCGGTGGTCGCCGTGCCCACCACGGTGGCCCCGGCCCGCGCGAGTTCCCGGGCGATCGCCTCGCCGATCCCGCGCGAGGCTCCGGTGACGATCGCGACCTTTCCGTCAAGCATGGCGTCTCCTCAGGCGATGGCGGCGGCGAGCGCCGCGGAATCGGTGACCGCGACGGCCTCCACGCCGTCCACGGTGCGCTTGGCGAGCCCGGCGAGCACCTTGCCGGGCGCGCACTCCACGATGCGCGTCACGCCCTGCGCCTGGAGCTCGCGCATCGTGTCGACCCAGCGCACGGGACGGTAGAGCTGCTCGACGAGGGCCTCGCGGATCCGCCCGGGCTCGGCGTGGCTCGCCACGTCTGCGTTGTGCAGCACGGGCACCTTCGGCGCGGCGACGGGCACCGCGGCGAGGCTTTCGCGCAGCCGCTCGGCGGCGGGACGCATGAGGCTGCAGTGCGAGGGCGCGCTCATGGGGAGCATCTTCGCGATCCGCGCGCCGCGGGCCTTCGCGAGCGCCATGCCGCGCTCGACGGCGGCGCGGTGTCCCGCGATGACCACCTGGCCGGGGGAGTTGAGGTTGGCCGGCTCGAGCACCTCCCCCTGGGCCGCCTCCTCGCAGACGCCCGCGATGGCGGCGTCCTCGAGGCCCACGATCGCGGCGATCCCGCCGACGCCCTCGGGCACCGCCTCCTGCATGGCCCGGGCACGCGTGCGCACGAGGGGCAGCGCATCCTCGAAGCGCAGCGCCTGCGCCGCCACGAGCGCGGTGTACTCGCCGAGGCTGTGGCCGGCGAAGTACGCGGGCATCGGTCCGCCGCGCTCGCCCCAGGCGCGCCAGCAGGCCACGCCCGCGGTGAGCATGAGGGGTTGCGTGACGACGGTGCGGTTGAGCGCCTCGGGCGGTCCCGCGACCACGAGCGCCCAGAGGTCCTCCCCGAGGATCGCGGAAGCCTCGCGGAAGGTCCGCTCCACGACGGGCATGTCGGCGAATCCCTGCATCATCCCGACGGACTGCGAGCCCTGCCCGGGGAACACCACGGCGAGTTTCATCACGGAATCACCATCGAACGAGAACGGAGCCCCAGGTGAAACCCCCGCCCACGCCCTCGAGCAGGACGAGGTGGCCGGGCCGGATGCGGCCGTCGCGCGCGGCGACGTCCAGCGCCAGGGGAATGGAGGCGGCCGAGGTGTTCGCGTGCCGGTCCACGGTCACGACGCACTTCTCCGGCGGGATGCCGAGCTTGCGGGCGGTGTGGGAGATGATGCGAACGTTGGCCTGGTGCGCGACGAACCAGTCCACGTCCGGGACGGCGAGGCCGTTGGCCGAGAGCGTCTCGTGCGCGCATTCCTCCAGCACGCGCACCGCGAGCTTGAAGACCGCGCCGCCGTCCATCTTGAGCGTGGGGTCCCCGAGGACCTTGCCGCCGCAGACGTGGCCGGGCGTCGAGAGGATGTCCGCGTAGGCGCCGTCGGCGTGCAGGTGCGCCGAGAGCACCCCGGCCTCCCCCGCCGCCTCGAGCACCACGGCGCCCGCGCCGTCGCCGAAGAGGACGCAGGTGCCGCGGTCCTTCCAGTCCAGGATTCGCGAGAAGACCTCGGCGCCGACCACGAGCGCGCGCCGGAACATGCCCGAGCGGATGTACTGGTCCGCGGTCGCGAGCGCGTAGATGAAGCCGGTGCAGACCGCCTGCACGTCGAAGGCCGCCCCGTGCCGGATGCCGAGCTTCTTCTGCAGGAGGCAGGCGCTGGAGGGAAAGACCATGTCCGGCGTGGACGTCGCGAGCACGATGAGGTCGATGTCGCCCGGCCGGAGCCCCGCCGCGGCGAGCGCCTGGCGCGAGGCGGCGAGCGCGAGGTCGCTCGTGAACTCCCCGTCCGCCGCGATCCGCCGCTCGCGGATGCCGGTGCGCGAGACGATCCACTCGTCCGTCGTGTCCACCATCGACTCGAGGTCGCGGTTGGTGAGGACCTTCGCCGGGAGGTAGCTCCCGGTGCCGGCGATGCGCGAGCGCACCGGGCCCGCCGCGCTCACGCCGCGTCCCGCGCGCCGGAGGCGCCGTTGCTGCCCGCGAACGCGCCCAGGCCGTGCAGCCGGGCGATCTCGGCGGCGATGCGCTCGTTCAGGCCGTGGCGGACCTCGGAATCCGCGCGCTCCAGCGCGGTCGCGAAGGCGAGCCGGTCGGCCGAACCGTGGCTCTTCACCACGATGCCGCGCAGGCCGACGAGGGTCGCGCCGTTGTAGCGGCGGTGGTCCAGCCGGCGCTGGAAGGCCTTGATCACCGGCAGCGAGACGAACGCGGCCAGGCGCGTGAAGGGCCCGCGCGTGTACTCCTCCTTGAGGAAGTCGCCCATCATCCGGGCGAGGCCCTCGGAGGTCTTGAGGGCGACGTTGCCGACGAAGCCGTCGCACACGACCACGTCCGTGGTGCCGTTGTAGATGTCGTCGCCCTCGACGTTGCCGTGGAAGTTGAGCGTGCTCGCCTTGAGGAGCTCGCCCGCCTTCTTCACCACCTCGTTGCCCTTGATCTCCTCGGAGCCGATGTTGAGGAGCCCGACGGAAGGCCGCGTGCGCTCCTCGACGGCCTCGACGAGGGTCGCCCCCATCACGGCGAACTGCAGGAGGTGGTCCGGCGTGCAATCGGCGTTGGCGCCGAGGTCGAGCACGTAGACCACGCCCTTGCGCGTGGGCAGCACGCCGCAGATCGCGGGCCGTTCGATGCCGGGAAGGGTCTTCAGCACGAACTTGGCCGTGCCCATGAGGGCGCCGGTGTTGCCCGCGCTCACGCAAGCCTGCGCCTGCCCGTCCTTCACCAGGTTGATGGCCACGCGCATGGAGCTGTGCCGCTTGGTGCGGATCGCCGTGCGGATGTCCTCGTCCATGCCGACCACTTCCGTGGCGGGCACGACCGAGAGACGCGGGTGGGAGGACGCGCGCAGGCGCGCCAGCTCGTCGGCGAGCGGGCCCGCGAGGCCCACCAGCAGGAGCTCGGCCTCGCCGTGAGAGGCGAGGAAGTCGAGGCAGGCGGGGACGGTGACGGCGGGGCCGTGGTCCCCGCCCATTGCGTCGACGGCGATGACGGTCTTCATCGCAGCCTGTGCAATGAACGGGCCGGTCGCTCGGGACTCAGTCCTTCGTCTTGACGACCTTCTTGCCGCGATACACGCCCGTGGGCGAGATGTGGTGGCGAAGGTGGGTCTCGCCCGTGGTGGGCTCGACGGCGGTGGGCGGGCTGGCGAGGAAGTCGTGCGCCCGGTGCATGCCCCGCTTGGAGGGCGACTTCTTGTTCTGTTGGACAGCCATGGTGTTCTCCTTGGAAACGGTTCCCTATTTCGGTTTCTGCCGCGCGATCCCGGCCAGCGCCGCGAAAGGCGACTCCCTGCCCGGCGCCGGGCTTTCCTCCGCCGCCGGCCCGGCGCCCGGCTTGCGGGGGACCATGGGCAGGGCGAGGATCACCGCCTCGGCCACCAGGTCGCGCACCGCGAGGGGCGCGTCCGCCACCACGAAATCCTCCCGGTCGCTTTCCTGCTCGAGCGCCGGCAGCTCCTCCTCGGTGGCGACCAGCACCAGCCGGTCGTCGATCGCGATCTCGTGCCGGAAAGTCTCGAAACTGCTCTGGCAGGTGAGAAAAACGAAGCCTTCGATTATACACGACACCACCCGCCGCCGTGATTCGTCCAGCCGGGCGTGGACGCGAAAGCGCAGCTCGCCCTCGGGCGAGGCGAGCTCGACCGCGAGGGACTCGAGGTCTCCGGGGCGGAACCGCCCTTCGAAAAGGGTACCCTTCTCCGTCAGCCGGTCGGGGTGGATCCGCAGGTCGCCTGTCATGGTCTTCCTATGATAGACTTTGGTTTAATTAAAATCAACAACATATTGTTTTGAAAGATTTTTCTATAGTACTTTCTTCAGGCTCTCCCTACCGCGCGGAACTGCTGTCCCGCCTGGGACTGCCCTTCGAGCGCTGGGCGCCTTCCCTCGACGAGTCGCCGCTGGCCGGGGAAACCTGCGCCGCCACGGCCCTTCGCCTCGCGAAGCTCAAGGCGCGCGCCGCGCTCGAGCGCTTTCCCGGCGCCTGGGCGATCGGCTCCGACCAGGTCGCCGAGCTCGACGGCCTTCCCCTCGGCAAGCCCGGCGACCGCGACGGCGCCCGGCGCCAGCTGCGCGCGATGCGCGGGCGCACGGTCGTCTTCCATACGGGCCTGTGCCTCATCGCCGGCGCCCGCTCCCACGAGGCCCTCGTCCCGACCGCCGTCGCCTTCCGCTCGCTGGGCGACGACGAGATCGAGCGCTACCTCGACCGCGAGCCCGCCTTCGATTGTGCCGGAAGCGCCAAGTCCGAGGCCCTGGGCATCAGCCTGCTGGAAAGCCTGCGCGGCGACGATCCCACGGCGCTCGTGGGCCTGCCCCTCATCGCCCTCGCCGGGATGCTGCGACGCGAAGGCCTGCAAGTGCCGTGAGCGGGCCCGCGGCGCTCTATCTCGTACCCGTTCCCCTCCAGGAAGGCGGGGACCCGGCGCAGGTCCTCCCGGCACCCGTCCTGGGGCGCATCCGCGGGCTTCGCGATTTCGTCGTGGAAAACGCGCGCACGACCCGCCGCTTCCTGGGCGCCTGCGGCCACCCCGGTCCCATCGCCTCGCTCGGTCTCGCTATCCTCGACGAACATACGCCCGACGCCGAGGTGCCCGCCCTCCTCGCGCCCCTGCGCGAGGGAAGGGACCTGGGGCTGCTTTCGGAGGCGGGGGTTCCCGCCGTTGCCGATCCCGGCGCCCGGCTCGTGGCCGAGGCCCATGCCGCGGGGTTCCGCGTCGTGCCGCTCACGGGACCCTCGTCCCTGCTCCTCGGCCTCATGGCTTCCGGGCTCGAGGGCCAGCGCTTCCGTTTCGCAGGCTACCTGCCCGTCGCCGCCGCGGAGCGCGTCGCCGCGATCCGCGCGCTGGAGGCGCGCTCGGCCGCGGAGGACGAGACGCAGGTCTTCATCGAGACGCCCTACCGGAACGACGCCCTCCTCGCCGACCTCGTCGCGACCTGCCGCGCCGATACCCGGCTCGCCGTGGCCGCCGACCTCACCGGCGAGGCGGAGAGCATCCGCTCGGCGAGCGTGGGCGAGTGGCGGCGCGCGCCCGCGCCGCCCGGGCGTCGCCCCGCGATCTTCCTGCTCCTCGCGAGGGCGGGAAGGACGAAGGGGCGCTAGGGCGAGCGCGCGGGCTCGCGCGCGAAGAGGTTGTTCTGCCGCAGGAGGACGTAGACGTTCTCCGCCGCGATGGGCGCGGAGAAGTAGAACCCCTGCCCGACGCGGCAGCCCTTGGCCTGCAGGAGCGCGAGCTGCCCCTGGGTCTCCACCCCCTCGGCGATCGTCTCGAGGTCGAGGCTTCGCGCCATGTTGATGATCGCCACCACGATCGCGGCGTCGTTGGGGTCCACGGTGATGTCGCGGATGAACGACTGGTCGATCTTCAGCTTCTGGATGGGCAGGCGCTTCAGGTACGACAGGCTCGAGTAGCCCGTCCCGAAGTCGTCGATCGCGAGGTGCACGCCCATCTCCGAGAGGCGGTTCAGGAGCAGGATCATCCCCTCGGTCTGGCGCATCACCTGGGATTCCGTGATCTCGAGCTCCAGCCACTTCGGGTCGAGGCCCGTGTCCTGGAGGACGCGGATCACGGTGTCCAGGAAGGTCTTGTCGGCGAACTGGCGCGCGGAGAGGTTCACCGCCATCCGGCGCGGGGCGAGCCCGCGGTCCTGCCATTCCTTGTTCTGCCGGCAGGCCTCGCGCAGCACCCATTCGCCGACCTCGTTGATGAGGCCCGTCTCCTCGGCGAGCGGGATGAAGTCCCCGGGCATCACGGTGCCGCTGTCCTCGGTCTTCCAGCGCACCAGGGACTCGACGGCGACGATCGCGCCCGTCTCCAGGTTCACCTGCGGCTGGTAGTGCAGCACGAAGTCCTTCTGCAGGACCGCCCGGCGCAGCGCCGACTCGAGCGTCATGCGGCGCTTCACCGCGACGTTCATCTGCGAGGTGAAGTACTGGTAGGTGTTCTTGCCGATGCCCTTGCCGTGGAACATCGCCGTGTCGGCGTTCTTCATGAGGGTCTGCGCGTCGCGGCCGTCCTCCGGGAAGACCGCGATGCCCACGGAGCCGCTCACGTGCTGCTCCGTCCCGCCCAGCGCGAAGGCCGCGCGCAGCCTCGTGAGGATCTTCTGCGCCACGACCGAGGCGCCGCGCCCGTCCTCGAGGTTGTCGAGGAGCACGATGAACTCGTCGCCGCCCTGGCGCGCGATCGTGTCGCCCGCCCGCACGCACTCGGCCAGGCGCCGGGCGACCTGCCGGAGGAGCTCGTCGCCCACGTCGTGGCCCAGCGTGTCGTTGATGTTCTTGAAGTTGTCCAGGTCGATGAACATGACCGCCACCTTGCGCCCGCTTCGCTCGGCGCGCGCGATCGAGTGCGCGAGTCGGTCCTGCAGGAGCCCCCGGTTGGGCAGCCCGGTCAGGTTGTCGTGGTAGGCGAGGTGCTGGATGCGCTGCTGGATCGCCTTGCGGTCGGTCACGTCGCGGGAGCTGAACACGACGCCGCGGATGTGCGGATTGTCGACGCAGTTCGTGCCGAGGGACTCGAACGCGCGCCACTGCCCGTCGCGGTGGCGGATGCGGAACTCCAGGGGCTCGCGGAACTGGCCGGTCTCGACGATGCGGGCGAACGCCGCGCGCACGGGCTCCACGTCCTCGCGGTGCACGAGATCGAAGACGTTGCGCCCGAGGGTGTCGGCCGGATCGAAGCCCAGCAGGTGCCGCAGCGCCGCGCTCTGGTAGAGGATCGACCCGTCCGGCGCGATCACCGAGATGAGGTCGAGCCCGCTCTCGGTCAGCACGCGGAAGCGGGCCTCGCTCGCCTCGAGCGCGCGCTCCGTCTCCTTGTAGCCCGTGACGTCGGTGATGGTCCCGATGAGGCCGGCGACCCGCCCCTCCTGGTCCACGAAGCTCACCTTGTTGTAGAGCATTTCGCGCTCCTCCCCGGAACGCGTGCGCATCACGGACTCGTACCGCACCGAAGAGGGCGCCTCCAGGAGCGGGCGGTCGCGCTGGCCGTGCGCCTCGGCCACCGCCGGCTCGAACATGTCGTGGACCGTGAGGCCCGACCAGTCGCGGTCCCCGCCCCACAGCTCGTGCCAGGCGCGGTTGTACACCCGGAAGCGGCCTTCCCGGTCCTTGAAGTACACCGGGTTCGGGATCGCGTCGATGAGCGCGCGCGTGAAGTGGAGCTGCTCCTTGTAGGCCGTCTCGGTGCGCCGGGCCTCGGTCGCGTCCAGGCACATGACGAGCAGGCCCGTGATGCGGCCCTCCTCGTCGCGCAGCGGCGCCGCGGAGCCGTTGATGGCGATCGTGGTGCCGTCGGCCTTGCGGCGCAGCAGGTCCAGGTTCGTGAGCACCTCGCCGGCGAGCACCCGCTCGCGCAGCTCGCGCGCCTCCTCCTTCTTCTCCGGCTGCACGAAGGGCGCGCGCCGGCCCAGGGCCTCGCTGCGCGTGAACCCGAAAGTGCGCTCGGCCGCGGGATTCCAGAGGGTGATCATCCCGTCGAGGTCGGCCGCGTAGATGGCGATGGGCGAGGTCTCGACGATGGCGGAGAGGAAGCGGTTGGTCGCGGTCATCGCGCGGTCGCGCGCGCGCTGCTCGGTGAGGTCGGTGAACGCGCAGATCACGTACTTCGGCTCGCCGCCGGCGCCGTGCATGAGACCGGAGCTGCGCCGGACCCAGACGACCTTTCCGTCGCGGCGGACCATGCGCTTCTCGGCCACGGGGGGCGCGGTCCCGCAGTCGCGCGCCTGCGCGAGCGCGGCCTCGTCCGCGGCAAGGTCGTCGGGGTGCGTGAGCCGCCGGCAGCTCGTTCCCACGAGTTCGCGCTTGGTGTAGCCCGTGATCTCGCAGTAGGCGCGGTTCACCACGAGGTACTCGCCCTCGAGCGACACGAGGGTGAGGCCCACGGATGTCCCGTCGAAGGCCTCGCGGACGAGGTCGAGCTCGCGATGCCGGTCGACGTCGGGCGGGGAGTCCCGGCCCAGCAAGGCGTCGAGCGCGCGCCGGAAGCGGTTCATGGGATCAGCGCAGGGAGGCCGCGGCGCCGGCGGCGCGCTCCAGGAACGCGCGCGCGGCGGATTCGGCCGCGCCCGCGCCGAGCCGCTTGGAGAGCTGCTCGAGGTAGTTCTCGTCGGGGGTGAAGTCGACCACGCGCTCGGCCTTGATCACGTCGCGCGCCACGGAGTCGAGGCTCCCGAAGCCGTCGGCGAGGCCCAGTTCCACGGCCCGCTCGCCGGTCCAGACGAGGCCGGAGAAGATCTCCGGGGATTCCTTGAGGCGCTTGCCGCGGCCGCTGCGGACCACCTTGATGAACTGCTGGTGGATTTCCTCGAGCATGCGTTTCGCGTGTTCCTTGTGGGCGGGGTTCTCCGGGGCGAAGGGATCGAGGAAGTCCTTGTTGTCGCCGGCGGTGTAGGTGCGCCGGTCGATGCCGAGCTTCTCCATGGCGCCGGTGAAGCCGAAGCCGCCCATGATCACGCCGATGGAGCCCACGAGGCTCGCCTTGTCCACGAAGATGCGGTCGGCGGCCGCGGCCACGTAGTAGCCGCCGGAGGCGCACAGGTCCTGCACCACCACGTGCAGCGGGATGTCGGGGTATTTCGCGCGCAGGCGGCGGATCTCGTCGTTGATGTAGCCCGACTGGACCGGGCTGCCGCCGGGGCTGTTGATGCGCAGCACCACGCCCTTCGTGTGCTTGTCCTTGAAGGCCGCGGCGAGCGCCGCGTTCATCTTGTCCGCGCTCGCGCGCGACTCCACCCCGATCACGCCCGCGAGGTCGACCAGCGCCGTGTGCTTGCCGGTGCGAAGCGGCTCCTTGTCCCCCGCGCCGCCGATCCATCCGAGCGCGGCCGCGACGATGAGGAAGAGCAGCGTGAGCCAGAGGAGGCGAATGAGCGTGGACCACTGGCGGGCGCGGCGCTGCTCGTCGAGGGCGCGCAGCGCGATCCTCTCGAGGGTGGCGCGTTCCCAGCTGGGCGGGATCGGGTCGGTCATGGATCTTCCGGAATGGCCTCGGGCGAAACGGTTGCCGTGCGTTCGTCGTCGACGAGGATCCGGCCATCGAGCTCGCGGACGCCGATCGCCTGGAGCCGGGCGCCGCGGCAGGGCCCGCCGACGCAAAGGCCGCCCGCCGGCTCGAAGACCGCGCCGTGCGTCGAGCAGGTCAAGTATAGCCCAGACTCCTCGAAGAACCGGCCCGGCTGCCAGTCCAGCTCGACGCCCAGGTGCGGGCATCGGTTCACGAAGGCGCGGACCACGCCGTCGTAGCGGACCGCGAAGCCCTTGCCTTCCCCGCCGCCCGGCGCCCAGTCGAAGCGAAGGCCCTCGCCGCCCTCGTCGAGCGCCGCGGATTCGCCGATCACGCGTGCTGCGCGAGCCATCGCCCCAGTTCCTCCACGCTCGCCGCGTAGTGCCGCGCCCGCCGGGCGCGAAGCCGCGCCTCGTCGTGCGCCCCGTAGCACACCGCGACCGCGTCCACGCCCGCGTTCTCGGCGAGTTCGAGGTCGTGCGTCGTGTCACCCACCAGCAAGGCGCGCCGCGGCTCCACGCCGGTCGCCTCCAGCAGCCGCAGCACCATGTCCGGGTGGGGCTTGGGCTCGCCTTCGTCGGCGCAGCGCGTCGCCTCGAAGTAAGGCGCGAGACCGGTCGCGCCCAGCACCCGGTCGAGGCCCACCCGCGCCTTGCCCGTGGCCACCGCGAGCCGGCGGCGGCGGGCGCGAAGCTCCGCGAGAAGTTCCCGGATCCCCTCGTACAGGGGCGCCTCGTGCTCGCGCGCCACGAAGTGCCGGCGGTAGGACTGCGCCAGTTCCGCCTGGCGGCCGGGATCCAGGCCGGGCGCGACGTGCTCCACCGACTGGAGGAAGCCCAGCCCGATCACCCACTTCGCCTCGCTTTCCGGGGGCACCGCGAGCCCCATCTCGCGGCAGGATTGCTGGATGCACGCGGCGATGAGCCCGGTCGAGTCCATGATCGTGCCGTCCCAGTCGAAGATCACGAGCTCGTAGGAACTCATGTGCCGGCACCCTCCACGAGCTCGGCGGCCCGGAACGCCTCGAGGTCGGCGGGCAGCGGCGAGCTCACCGCGACGGTCTCCCCCGTCGCGGGGTGCGTGAACGCGACCCCGGCCGCGTGCAGGAACATGCGTTTCAGGCCCCGCTTGCGCAGCGCCTTGTTGAGGGCGAAGTCGCCGTACTTCTCGTCGCCCAGGACGGGGTGGCCGAGGTGCGCGAGGTGGACGCGGATCTGGTGGGTCCTCCCGGTGAGGAGCTCGGCTTCGAGGAAGCTGAACGCCGGGCCGCGCGACAGGCGCCGGAAGACGGTCTCCGCCCCCTGCCCCTCGCGCTCGTCGACGGCGACCCGGCGCTCGCCCTCGCCGGTGGAGAACTTGCGAAGCGAGAGCGACACGCGGCGCTTTTCGTCCCGGAAGCGCCCGGCGACGGCCACGAGATAGCGCTTGTCCATCGCCCGCTCGCGCAGGTCCTCGTGGAGCGCGGCGAGGGCGGAGCGCTTCTTCGCGATGAGCAGCACGCCGGAGGTCTCGCGGTCGAGGCGGTGGACGAGCTCGAGGAAGCGCGCCTGCGGACGGGCGGCCCGCAGCCGCTCGATGGCGCCGTGGGCGATCCCGCTTCCGCCGTGCACCGCGAGCCCCGCGGGCTTGTCGACCGCGAGGACGTGCTCGTCCTCGAAGAGCACCGGGAGTTCGAGCGCGGGCGCCGGGCCGTCGCCCGCTTCCCGCTCGGCGAGGCGGACCGGCGGCACGCGGATGCGGTCGCCGAGCGCGAGGCGGTGGGAGGCGGCCACGCGGCCGGAGTTCACCCGCACCTCCCCGCTGCGAAGGATCCGGTAGACGTGGCTCTTGGGAACGCCCTTCAGGCGGGCGAGCAGGAAATTGTCCACCCGCTGGCCCGCGCCCCCCTCGTCCACCTCGATCCAGCGCACGGCGCGCGCGGTGGAATCAGGCTCTTTGCCTTCGACGATCATTGGAGGCTATACTAATATCTCGTTGATTTGAAAGCCTCGCGCGCTACGCTTGCGGGCGAGGGCGGCGCCAAGGCGCTCCTGTCGGGTCAACGCGACACGGTGGCCGCGAGAGGCTTCCGGAGCCGGTTAACTTCGCTCACCGGCCATGCCAAGCAGCGATGGTAAACGAATTGACGCGCTCGATTTCACGCTAAAGATTCCCGGCGTGCCGCCCTTGAAGTCCGCGGCAAGCCAGACGAAAGCCCCTTCAGCGACATCGCCCCCCTTCACTCGCACGAACCCGATGCAGTCAAGACTCGATTCCTGATATCTCTCGTCCCGGGCCCCCTCAGAACGGGCCCTCTTCCGTGTTTCGAGCGCGGGAGAGAAGAACGATGAAACGCATGCTTTTCAACGCGACCCAGGCGGAGGAACTCCGGGTCGCCATCGTCGACGGTCAGAAGCTCATCGACCTCGACATCGAATCCGCCGGCAAGGAGCAGAGGAAGAGCAACATCTACAAGGGTGTCATCACCCGCGTGGAGCCTTCCCTCGAGGCGGCCTTCGTCGACTACGGCGCCGAGCGCCACGGTTTCCTGCCGTTCAAGGAAATCGCCAAGCAGTTCATGGTCAACAGCGACGGCGAGTTCGGCCGCGCGAAGATGTCCACGCACCTGCGCGTCGGGCAGGAAATGATCGTGCAGGTGGACAAGGACGAGCGCGGCAACAAGGGCGCGGCCCTCACCACCTACATCTCGCTCGCCGGCCGCT
>CALEJW010000140.1 GCA_937898635.1 uncultured Pseudomonadota bacterium
TCCGCCGCGCCCTCGAGATGGCATCGGAAATCGGAGAAGAGTCATGACCAGACCCAAATCGGCACGAAAGCTCGTCGCCTTCGATGCGGCGCGTTACCTCGACGACGACGAAGCCATCGCGGAGTACATGACCGCGGTGCTCGAGGAGAACGACACCGACCTGCTCATCCTCGCGCTGGCCGACGTGGCGCGAGCCAAGGGAATGGCACAGGTGGCCAAGGACGCAGGCCTGGGCCGTGAAAGTCTCTACAAGGCCCTGGCACCGGGTGCGAAGCCCCGTTTCGACACCGTGATGCGGGTTGCCCGGGCATTGGGAGTGAAGTTCACGGCCCGCCCTGCGTGATGCCCCGCCAGTATCCTGTGTTTCATTGGTCTGCCGGCGATTAGAAGTCGCACGGGAACCTCCGCAGTCGCCGCTACAATGCATCTCATGGCCGTGCGCCCTGTCGCTATGCGCCGCCCAGGTGCTCCCGACAGGACCCGGACATCCCCCCGATGCTGAGCTATCGCCACGGCTTTCATGCCGGCAACCACGCCGACGTCCTGAAGCACGTCGCGCTGGTCGCGCTGTTGCGCATTCTCACCCGCAAGGACAAGCCGCTCGTCGTGGTCGACACGCACGCGGGCGCCGGCATGTATTCGCTCGAGCAGGGCTTCGCGGTGAGGAACGCCGAATTCCGCGACGGCATCGCCAGGCTCTGGGAGCGCAACGACCTGCCGGCGCCCGTGGCCGATTATCTCGACCAGGTCCGCGCCGTGAACGCGGATGGCGTGCTGCGGCAATATCCGGGGTCGCCCCGGATTGCCCTGGGCGTGCTCCGGTCCCAGGATCGCCTGCGGCTGTTCGAGCTGCACAGCACCGAGGGGCAGGTGCTCGCCCAGGAGTTTGCGCGGGACAGTCGCCGCGTAGCGGTGACCGCCGGGGACGGGTTCGCCGGCCTGAAGGCGGTGCTGCCGCCACCGTCGCGCCGCGGACTCGTCCTGGTCGATCCCTCGTACGAACTCGCGTCCGACTACCGGGCGGTCGTGGCCGCGCTTCGCGACGGACTGCGGAGATTCGCGACCGGCACCTATGCGGTGTGGTATCCGCTTCTTCAACGCCGCGAATCCCTCGAGCTGCCCGAAAAGCTCCGGCTGGCGGCAAGCGGGGACTGGCTGGACGTCTCGCTCCAGGTCAAGGCGCCCTCGCCTGCGGGGCTGGGTCTCCACGGCAGCGGCCTGTTCATCGTGAACCCGCCGTGGAAGTTCTCCGAGCAGATGCTTGGCATCATGCCCTGGCTCACCCGTGCGCTCGCGCAGGATGCCACCGCGGATTTCCGGCTCGATGCACGCGAGACGTAGGCGGTCGGCCCCGGCCGGCTTCACGGCAATGAAGAAGGGGCTTGCCCGGTGCTTCTCGCCGGGCAAGCCCCTTGCCGTCCTCGCGGACGTCGACGCCGTTACGGCCTCAGGTCGAAGCGATCCGCGTTCATGACCTTCGTCCAGGCCGCGACGAAGTCCCGCACGAACTTCTCCTTGTTGTCGTCCTGCGCGTAGACCTCCGCGTAGGAGCGCAGGACGGAGTTCGAGCCGAAGACGAGGTCGACCCGCGTGGCGGTCCACTTCGCCTTGCCGGTCTTGCGCTCGACGATCTCGTACAGGTTGCCGCCCTTCGGCTTCCACGTGTACGCCATGTCCGTGAGGTTCACGAAGAAGTCGTTCGTGAGCGCCCCCACGCGGTCGGTGAAGACCCCGTGCTTCGTGCCGCCGTGGTTCGTGCCCAGCACGCGCATGCCGCCGACCAGCACCGTCATCTCCGGCGCCGTGAGGCCCATGAGCTGCGCGCGGTCGAGCAGGAGCTCCTCGGCGCTCACCGCGTAATCCTTCTTCAGCCAGTTGCGGAATCCGTCGGCGAGGGGCTCCAGGACCGCGAAGGACTCGGCGTCGGTCTGCGCGGCGGTCGCATCGCCGCGGCCGGGCGAGAACGGCACGGCGATATCGACGCCGCCAGCCTTGGCCGCCTGCTCGAGCCCCACGTTGCCGGCGAGCACGATCACGTCGGCCACGCTGGCGCCGGTGTCCTTCGCGATGCCCTCGAGGACCTTCAGCACCTTGGCGAGGCGTTGCGGCTCGTTGCCTTCCCAGTCCTTCTGCGGCGCCAGGCGGATGCGGGCGCCGTTCGCGCCGCCGCGCATGTCGGAACCGCGGAAGGTGCGGGCGCTGTCCCAGGCGGTGCTCACCATCTCGCCCACGGTGAGGCCGCTGGCCGCGATCTTCGCCTTGACGGCGTTGACGTCGTACTTCGCGTTGCCCGCGGGCACCGGGTCCTGCCAGATCAGGTCTTCCTTCGGGACCTCGGGGCCGATGTAACGGGCCCGGGGTCCCATGTCGCGGTGGGTCAGCTTGAACCAGGCGCGCGCGAAGGTCTCCGTGAAGTAGGCCTGGTCCTTGTGGAAGCGCTCGGAGATCTTGCGATAGGCAGGGTCCATCTTCATGGCCATGTCGGCGTCGGTCATGATCGGGTTCCGGCGCTTCGACGGATCTTCCGAGTCGACCGGCTTGTCCGCTTCCTTGATGTTGACGGGCTCCCATTGCCACGCGCCGGCCGGGCTCTTCTTGAGTTCCCAGTCGTGGTTGAGCAGCAGGTGGAAGTAGCCGTTGTCCCACTTCGTCGGATGCGTGGTCCAGGCGCCTTCGAGGCCGCTGGTCACGGCGTCGCCGCCCACGCCGCGGCTGGTGTGGTTCATCCAGCCCAGGCCCTGCTCCTCGAGCGCCGCGGCCTCGGGGGCGGGGCCCAGGTTCGCGGCGCTGCCGTTGCCGTGCGCCTTGCCCACGGTGTGGCCGCCGGCGGTGAGCGCGACGGTTTCCTCGTCGTTCATCGCCATGCGGGCGAAGGTCATGCGCACGTCGCGCGCCGTCTTCAGCGGATCGGGCTTGCCGTCCACGCCCTCGGGGTTCACGTAGATCAGCCCCATCATCACCGCGGCGAGCGGGTTTTCGAGGTCACGGTCGCCGGAATAGCGGCTGTCCGGGTTGTCGGTGGGCGCGAGCCATTCCTTCTCCGAGCCCCAGTAGACGTCGTACTCGGGATGCCAGATGTCCTCGCGGCCGTAGCCGAAGCCGAAGGTCTTGAGTCCCATGGACTCGTAGGCCACGTTGCCGGCGAGGATGATGAGGTCGGCCCAGCTCAGCTTGTTGCCGTACTTCTTCTTGATCGGCCAGAGCAGGCGCCGCGCCTTGTCCAGGTTGGCGTTGTCGGGCCAGGAGTTGAGCGGCGCGAAGCGCTGGTTGCCCGTGCCGGCGCCCCCGCGGCCGTCGGCGACCCGGTACGAGCCGGCCGCGTGCCAGGCCATGCGGATCATGAGGCCGCCGTAGTGGCCCCAGTCGGCCGGCCACCAGTCCTGGCTCGCCGTCATGAGGGCGGCCAGGTCCTTCTTGACGGCCGCGAAGTCGAGCTTCTTCACCTCCTCGCGATAGTCGAAGCCCTTGAGCGGGTTCGTCTTGGCGTCGTGCTGGTGCAGGATTTCCAGGTTGAGGGCCTTGGGCCACCACGCCGTGACGGACTTTCCGGCGGCGGTGTTGCCGCCGTGCATGACGGGACATTTCGCTTGGCTTGACATGATTTGCTCCTTCTCGGGATGGCGGTGTTCCGGCCGGGGCTTGCACCGCCCGCATGGCCGGTTCGTCGAGTCGCGACACGGTCAATCTAGGGGACCGTGGACGATTACGCCAATTTATTGTCCCGATCGAAGCGATAGAGAGAATCACTCGTGCAAGGGTGCCGGCCGGTACGACCGGTAGGTCCCCCGCCGCCCGCGCCTCGCGAGCACCAGCTGCCAGAGCTGCCCCTGGCGCGAGCGGAAGTAGCCCGCGCAGCTCAGGAGGTAGTAGCGCCACATGCGCCGGAAGCGCTCGGGGTACTTCCCGGCGAGGCGCGGCCAGGCGCGCTCGAAGTTCGCGTGCCAGGCCATGAGGGTGCGGTCGTAGTCGGGGCCGAAGTTGTGCCAGTCCTCGACGAGGAAGAGGCCCTCGAGGGCCGCGGTGAGCTGCGGCGCGGAGGGAATCGCGCCGTTGGGGAAGATGTAGCGGTCGATCCAGGCGTCGGTGGCCTTGAGCGTCACGTGGCTGCCGATGGTGTGCAGGAGGAAGAGACCGTCGCGCTCCAGCACCCGGTCCACCACCTGCAGGAAGGCGCGGTAGTTGCGAGCGCCGACGTGCTCGAACATGCCCACGGAGACCACCTTGTCGAAGCTCCCGGAGAGGTCGCGGTAGTCCATGAGCGCGATCTCGACGGGAAGTCCCGCGCAGCGCTCCCGTGCGGCCTTCTCCTGGTTGCGCGAGACGGTGACGCCCGTGACCTTCACGCCGAAGTGCCGCGCCGCGTAGGCGGCGAGCGCGCCCCAGCCGCAGCCGATGTCGAGGAGGTGCTCGCCGGGCTTGAGCTCCAGCTTGCGGCAGATCATGTCGAGCTTCCGGAGCTGCGCGTCGTCCAGGCTCACGGCCTTGTCCCAGTAGGCGCAGGAATAGACCATGTTCGCGTCCAGCATCGCCTCGAAGACCTCGTCGCCGATGTCGTAGTGGCGCTCGCCCACCTGGAAGGCGCGGCGCCGCGACTGCAGGTTCACGAGCTTCGCGCGCAGGACGTCGGTCCACAGCCGCAGCCGCGACAGGCCGTGGGGACGCCCGTCGAGGTCCGCGCGCAGGAGCCGGCAGGCGAGCTCGTCGATGCGCTCGCACTCCCACTTCTCCTCGACGTAGGACTCGCCCAGGCCGAGCGACCAGCCGGCGAGGAGCGAATCGAACATCG
Source organism: uncultured Pseudomonadota bacterium (assembly GCA_937898635.1). Lineage (GTDB taxonomy): Bacteria > Pseudomonadota > Gammaproteobacteria > Burkholderiales > Usitatibacteraceae > FEB-7. Next base: position 4,787 of record CALEJW010000140.1, read on the forward strand.
AGGGATCGCGGACGAGGATGTCGCTCGGCGCGGGGCCGTTCAACTGGATGCCCGCGAGTCCCAGCAGGCGGGAGATGGTCCCGGGCGCGCGCGCTTCGGTCGCGGCGGCCCGCAACTCACCGGTGTCGTTGGACATAGTTGCCTCCCGGCAAACGACCCAGACCCCCCCGAATCTAGTCCAGACGCGCCCGGATTGCCACCCGGCCCCAAAGGCCTACTTGCCCAGCATGTAGAGCTGCCAGAGGTCCTTGCGGCTCATGTGCAGCATCGGCTGGATCGCGAGGAGCCCGGTGCGGCCGATGCTCGACTCGAGGTAGCGCATCTCGGCGAACTTCTCCCGCGTGGCCTCGTCCACGGGGGCTTCGAAGCCGCTCTCGCGCATCATCAGGATGCCCTTCGCGCGAAGTGCCAGCTCCGTGTGCAGCCGCAGGTAGCAGAGGAGGTCGGCCACCACCGGGCCGTGGAAGCGGTCCTTGAGCGTGTGCAGGTAGCGGCCCACGGGAGAGTCGGAGAGGCGCCCGGAATTGATGAGCTCCAGCATCTCGGTGTCCGCGTCGAAGCCCTGGCCGAGCCACTGGCCCACGGCGCGCTCGCTGCGCCGGAAGACGAGGTAGAGAAGCGGCGGCAGGACGACGAGGATCGCGAGGGTGGAGAGCCTGGGCGAGAAGAGAAGGTGGTTGAAGGCCGAGTGGAGCAGGGTGGCGACGGCGAAGCCGGGCAGGAAGGCCGCGGGCCCGGCGCGGCGGCTGCGGTCGAGGAGGGAGAGCCCCATCACCGCGAAGATGGCGGTGGCGCCGCCGTGCATGATCGCCGTGCCGAAGCCGCGCACGATCCAGTTGCCGAGCCCCGCGTCGGGCGCGATCCGCAGGTAGTGCAGGTTTTCCACCGTGGCGAAGCCCGCGCCGACGGCGAAACCGAGGATCGCCGCGTCCACGAGGAAGCCGGCCCGGTGCGCGAGGATGAGCGCCACGACGACGAGCCCCTTCAGCAACTCCTCCGTGGGCGGGGCGACGTAGCGCGTGTAGGGCTCGAAGTCCATCGCGAGCGCGCCGAGGAGCCAGCCGTTCACGAAGTAGCTCGCGGCGGCCACGCCCGCGCCCGCGGCCAGCACCGCGATCACGGCGCGCAGCTTCACCAGCTTGTAGCTGTCGAGGTAGAGGAGGGCGGCGAGGAAGCAGAGCACCGGCAGCAGCGCGACCCCCGCGCGCACGAGGAGCTCGGGCGTCATCGCGAGGCCTTGCCGGCGATCACAGGATCTTGAGCGAGATCATCCATTCGTCGCCCGTGCGCCGGCCGCCCCGGAAGCCCGCCGCATAGCCCGCCGAGAGCGTCATGTCGTACCAGTGCAGGACGCTGAACTTGAGGTCCACCTGCAGCCCGGCGGAAGCGAAGCTGCGCCGGCGGGCCGCGTCGTGCGGGTCGGTCCACAGGCCCGTGGCGAAGAGGGCCGGGCGCAGCCAGGTCAAGTGGAAGCTCGGCGTTCCCAGGTTCTCGAAGACGGCCGGGGGCAGGTTCAGCTCCAGCATCTGCCGCGCGAAGCTGCGACCGCCCACCTCGTTCAGCTCGAAGCCCGGCAGCGAGTCGTGCTCGCGGTAGCGCTTCTCGTCGCCGTTGTCCACGTAGTTGTTGCCGAAGCCGCCGAAGAAGTAGTTCGCGAAGGGATCGTCCCGTCGCCCGTCGGACGTGCCCGCCGCGCTCCTCAGCCAGACGGAGGAGTGGGCGAGCGGCAGCGCGTAGCCGAAGTCGAAGCCGCCGCGAAGCTGCGGCACGGCCTTGCCCCGGGCGTGGTTGCCGCTCAGGACCACCTCCCACTTCACGCCCTGCTCGTCGTCCACGGCGCCGAGGGAGCGCTGCACGAAGGTGTAGTGCAGCCCCACCTTCGCGGTCGAGAGCCGGTCCACCGTCGCGCCCACGTTCTGGTAGCCGGGCAGCGCGTCGATCCGGTCGTGGAAGGCGAGGTCGTACTTGAGCTCGAGCCGCCGCGGCTCGTCGTAGATGAGGAGGTCGTCGTAGCCGGCCTTCACCGCGAGGCCCTTCCGGCTGCGGATCGTGGGGCCGAAGATGTCGTAGAAGTCGGAGCGGTTCCAGGAGAGGTCCGCGCGCCAGCCCAGGTAGCGGAAGGTGAACTCCGCGTGCGCGCGCTCGTCGCGGGAAAGGTCCTTGTCCGGCGTCCACGCCGCGGTCACGCCGATCTTCGCGAAGGGGATCGCGTCCTCGATGTTCACGCGATAGCCCAGGCCCACCGAGTTCTTGTAGCCCTGCAGCACCGGGTAGGCGTTCTTCACCGTGAGTTCGCGCAGTGGCGCGTAGGGGCCGCGGCGCGTGACGAGCTTCTCCTCGTCCACGGTGCTCGCGGGCGGCACCTGCCACGTCGTCACCACGGGGTGCTTCGCCGCGACCTCCGCGCCGAGGAAGCGGATCGCGCTCACGTCCTTCAGGGGCTTCGGCTCGATGATCGCCGGCACGAATCCCTCGCCGGTGTAGGCGAAGACGACGAGGCGCCCGTCGGCGAGCGGCACCGGGCGGAAGAGCCCGGCCTCCGCGTTGGAGACCGCCTCGACCGCGCCCGTGGCCACCTCGTAGCGGAAGATGTTCGACACCCCCGTGTAGTAGCTGCTGCCGTAGAGGAAGCGGCCGTCCTTCGAGAAGACGAAGCTCTCCGGGATCGACTGGCCGAAGCGGAACTCGCTCAGGGGCTTCAGGTCCCCGGCCTGCAGCTTCGCGATCTCCCACACGCGCAGGAACTGCTCCGAGCTCACCTCGCTCACCGAGGCCGAGACGAGCCTGCCGTCGGGCGAGATGTCGAGGTCGTAGGGGACGTTCTCGTAGTCGAAGGCGTGGATGTCCTCGAACCGGTCGTAGGGCGGCGGGATGCGCACCAGCGTGGCGATGCCGTTGCCGTGGCGCACGCCCAGGAGCGAGCGGTCCACGGGATTGAAGGCGATCTCGCCCACGCGCGCGTCCTCCAGGAGCATGCGCGTCTCGCCCGTCTTCACGTCCACCGCCATGAGGTCGCGCAGCGCGAGGTTGTCGTTCGTGTAGAAGAACGTCCCCGTGGCCGCGTCCCACGCGACGGAGGAGACCCGGTAGAGCATCGCGCGCTTGATGTCGGCGATGCGCCGCGTGGCGCCCGTGCGCGTGTCGATCGCGCCGACGTGCTCGACGGTGCCGGGGTAGCGGAAGGCCCCGTAGAGGGTGCCCGTCGCCTCGTCGTGGAAGGCGCGCGAGGAGGAGCCCACGGCCTTCGCGACGAGGGGGTGCTGCGGCGTGATCGGGAACTTGCGCACTTGCGCGAGGTTGCGGGCCTGGAAGTCGCGCTCGAAGGCGATCCAGTCGCGCCAGGCCTCCTCGAGGGGCTTGCCGAAGACGGCCTCGAACTGGTCGGCGTAGTAGCGCCGGCTCGCCTCGTCGCGCCGCAGCCAGGCGATCACCTTCTCCGGGGAGTGGGCGAGGGCGAGCCAGGTGAAGAAGCGCGTGCCGTAGAGGTAGGCGTTGGCGCCCACCTGGAAATCGATCTTCGTGCCGCGGGAGACGAGCCCGAGGGGATCGAAGAAGTGCGCGCCGTCGCGCACCATCGCGCGGAAGACCATCTCGTCGTAGCCGCCCTGGGCGCGGCCGAGGCCGCCCCCCATCCAGGTCTCCAGGAAGACGGCGCTGCCCTCGTTGTACCAGCGCGGCGAGGTGAAGCGCGGCACGGTGAGGTAGCTGTAGAGGAGCGTCTCCGGGTTCTCGGGGCGCGCGGCAACCTTGCCTAGGAAGAGCCGCCGCCAGCGCCGGTCGGCCTCCGAGTGCCCGTCGCCCGTGGCGATGTGGACCAGCTCGTGGTTCATGAGCGAGTACATGCGCTCGCTCGCGGGAAAGGTCTCGAAGGCGCGCGACAGCGGCGCGATGTCGACGATGAGGAGGTTGCGCGGGGCGCTGATGGCGGCCGCGTTGCCGAAGTCGGAGAGATCCTTCAGCAGGATCGTCGTGGGCTCGTAGGGCGTCCAGCCGAGCGTGCGCCGTTGCCACCCGAGGGAGTTGGTGAAGGTGCGCACCACGTGGGGCTCGAGGTAGCCGAGGGCGTCGAAGTAGATGAGCTTGAGGTCCTTCGTCTCGACGACGCTCATCCCGAGCGGGCTCTCCTCCGCGAGCGCCGCCCCGGGCAACAAGGCGAGCAGCAGGCACAGCCATGGGCGCCGCATGGTTCCTCCCCTTCGTTCTTCTTGTCCCCGGGAGAGGATACGGGGCAGGCTCCCAAATGCAAACCGCCGGCCCGGGGGCCGGCGGTTCGGTGCTGCGTGCGACCGGAGGCTACTTCTTCATCGCCTCGCTGGCGGCCTGGCTCGCGGCCTTGTTCGCGGCCTGGCTGGCGGCCTGGCTCGCCGCTTGGCTCGCGGCTTGGCTCGCGGCCTTGT
>CALEJW010000141.1 GCA_937898635.1 uncultured Pseudomonadota bacterium
CGCGTGGCGATCTTCATTTCGGGGCGGCGCCGGCGAGGACGACGGAGATGCGGCGCAGGATCTGCGAGGCGGCTTCCGCGCGCATGTCCTCGAAGAGCTGGCGCTCCTCGATCTCCTTGGCGAGCGGGGCCGTCTCGGAGTAGGAGACGATGCGCCGCACCTCGATCTGCGCGGGCTCGATGAGGGCGCGCTCGCCGGCGCCGGTCACCTGGTAGCCCACGCGCAGGCGCAGCGCGTAGTCGAACACGCGCCCCGTGCCGGTGAGGGTCTGGATCGACTTCTCCGTGCCCTCCGAGAGGATGCGCAGGTGCGCCTGCGCCTCGCCGGGCGCGGGCGCGAGGCGCGCGGGCCCGCCGGAGAGCTGGCGGCGGATCTCCAGCGCCACGCCCGAGGGCGCGTCCGTCGTGACGTGGAGCGACTTGAGTCCCGCGGGCGAGTCGCCGCGGAGCTGGAATCCGCAGGCCGATGCCGCGAGGCAGGCCGCGATGACGAATCCCCTCACCCCAGCCCTCTCCCGAAGGGAGAGGGAGCCCTTTTTCCCCTCTCCTTCCGGAGCGGGGCCCGGGGAGCGGGAGCGATATCTCCCCTCTCCTTCAGGAGAGGGGCCGGGGGTGAGGCAACCGCTTCTCCCCTCTCCTTCAGGAGAGGGGCCGGGGGTGAGGCGGGGGGTGAGGTCAGACAACGATGTTCACCAATCGCCCGGGCACCACGACCACTTTCTTCGCGGGCCGTCCTTCCATGAACTTCGCCGCGGCCTCGGAAGCCAGCGCGAGCGCCTCGATGTCCTCCCGGGTCGCATCCGCCGCGGCGCCGATGTGGCCGCGCAGCTTCCCGTTCACCTGCAGCACCAGCTCGATCGTGTCCTGCACCAGCGCCGCGCGGTCCGTCTCCGGCCAGCGCTGGTCGATGAGGCGCGTGCCGGGACGAAGCCCGGCCCAGAGCGCGGTGGCGATGTGCGGGACGACGGGCGAGAGCAGCAGCACCGCCGCCTCGAGCACCTCCTGCGCCACGGCGCGGCCCTGGGGCGAGCCGTCCTTCGCGTCGGCGTGCGCGTTGAGGAGCTCCATCACCGCCGCGATCGCGGTGTTGAACTGCAGGCGCCGGCCGTAGTCGTCGGCGACCTTGTCGATCGTGCGGTGCAGCTTGTAGCGCAGGTCGCGAAGCGGCTTCGGCAGCTCCCCTTGCGCGCGCCCCGGCACGGGCCCGCCCGCCTCGAGGTGCTCGTGCACGAGCTTCCACAGGCGGCGCAGGAAGCGGAAGGAGCCCTCGACGGAGGTGTCGGACCACAGGATCGTGTCCGTGGGCGGGCTCGCGAACATCACGTACAGGCGCGCGGTGTCCGCGCCGTAGCGGTCGATCAAGTCCTGGGGATCGACGCCGTTCCGCTTGGACTTCGACATCGTGCCGATGCCGCCGTAGTCCACCGGGCCGCCGTCGGCCTTGAGCGTGGCGCCCGTGATCCTGCCTTCCGCGTCGGTCTTCGCCTCGATCTCCTCGGGCGCGTAGTAGGTGATGCCGCCCTTGTCGGTGCGCCGCGAGTAGATGTGGTTCAGGACCATGCCCTGGGTGAGGAGGTTCGCGAAGGGCTCGTCGAACTTCACCAGCCCCAGGTCGCGCATGGCCTTGGTCCAGAAGCGCGCGTAGAGCAGGTGCAGGATCGCGTGCTCGATGCCGCCGATGTACTGGTCCATCGGCATCCAGTAGCCGGCGCGCTCGTCCACCATGGTCTTCGCGCCGGGGCAGGCGTAGCGCATGAAGTACCACGAGGAGTCCACGAAGGTGTCCATCGTGTCCGTCTCGCGCCTGGCGTCCGCCCCGCAGGCCGGGCACTTGCACTCGTAGAAGGCGCGCGACTTCGCGAGCGGGCTTCCGGAACCGTCGGGCACGAGGTCCTCGGGCAGCACGACGGGAAGCTCCTCGTCGGGCACCGCCACGTCGCCGCACTTCGGGCAGTGCACGATCGGGATGGGCGTGCCCCAGTAGCGCTGGCGGGAGATCCCCCAGTCGCGAAGCCGGAACTGCACGCGCTTGGCGCCCAGGCCGAGCGCCGCGAGGTCCGCGGCCACCGCGTCGATGCACGCGGCCTGGCCGAGGCCGTCGTACTTGCCGGAGTTCACGTTCACGCCCGGCGCCTCGTACCACGGCTGCCACGCGTCGGTGGAATAGGCCTGGCCGTCCACGTCGATCACCTGCGCGATGGCGAGCCCGTAGCGCTTCGCGAAGGCGAAGTCGCGCTCGTCGTGGCCCGGCACGGCCATCACCGCGCCCTCGCCGTAGCCCATGAGCACGTAGTTGCCGACCCAGACCTCGACCTTCTCCTTCGTGAAGGGGTGGAGCACGAAGAGGCCCGTGGGCATGCCCTTCTTCTCCATCGTCGCGAGCTCGGCCTCCATCACGCCGCCCTTCTTGCACTCCTCGATGAAGGCGGCGAGCGGCGCGTTGCCCTTCGCCGCCTCGGTCGCGAGCGCGTGCTCCGCGGCGACCGCGGCGAAGGTGATCCCCATGATCGTGTCGGCCCGCGTGGTGAAGACCTTGAGCCCGGCCTTGCCGTCGGCCATCCTGCGCGCCGTCTCGGCTTCATAGGGCAGCGTGAACTCGACGCCGTAGGAGCGGCCGATCCAGTTCCTCTGCATCTGCTTCACCTGCTCGGGCCAGCCCAGCGCGTCGAGGGAATCCACCAGCTCGTCGGCGTACTGCGTGATGCGCAGGTACCACATGGGGATCTCGCGCTTCTCGACCGGCGCGCCCGTGCGCCAGCCCTTGCCGTCGATCACCTGCTCGTTGGCGAGCACGGTCTGGTCCACCGGGTCCCAGTTCACCGTGCCCGTCTTCTTGTAGGCGATGCCCTTCTCGCGCAGGCGCAGGAAGAACCACTGGTTCCAGCGGTAGTAGTCGGGCGAGCAGGTGGCGAGCTCGCGCGTCCAGTCGATCGCGAAGCCGAGCGACTGGAGCTGCTTCTTCATGTAGGCGATGTTGTCCCAGGTCCACTTCGCCGGCGGCACGCCGTTGGCCATCGCCGCGTTCTCCGCGGGCAGGCCGAAGGCGTCCCAGCCCATGGGCTGCAGGACGTTGTAGCCCTTCATGCGCAGGAAGTGGCAGAGCGCGTCGTTGATCGAGTAGTTGCGCACGTGCCCCATGTGGAGCTTGCCCGAGGGGTAGGGGAGCATGCCCACGTCGTAGTACTTGGGCCTGTCCGAGGCGTCCGGCGCGACGAAGGCCTTCGTCTCGGCCCACTCCTGCTGGACCGCGGGTTCGAGGCTCTTCGGGTGGTACTGGGGATCCATGGCGGCTCTTCTGTCTCAAGTTCGCGTGCTGCGATGCGCAAATTATAGCAGCGGGGCTCCCAAGCCCTTGATTTGCCTTGCGCTATGCCCGGTCCCGCGGGCTGCGGCATCCGTTCTCGCGCGACGCGCGTAGTCTGGGCATCCCGAGGGATGCGAGGAGCACGAAAATGAGAGTCCCCCTGGCGGCCCTCGCGGCCGCGTTCGCGCTCGCCGCCGCCGCTGCCGGCGCCGCCCCGCCCGTCGTCGCGGTGGAAGCGGTGCAGTACCCGGCCTGGCTCGAGCGCTCGGGCGCGAGCGTGCCCCTGGAGCCCGGCGCGGCGCTCGCGGCGGGAGACCGGCTTCGCACCGGCCCGGACGCCCGCGCGCGGCTGCGGCTCTCCGACGGCAGCAGCGTGAAGCTCGGCGAGGACGCGCGCTTCGAGATCGTTTACGCGGACGACGGGAGCGTCCTGCGCGCGGGGCTGCGCGTGCTCTCGGGCGCCTTCCGCTACGCGACCGAGGGGCCGGCGAAGCCCGGCCGGCGCGCGATCGACATCGCCGTGAAGAACGTGAGCGCCGGGATCCGCGGCACCGACCTCTGGGGCAAGTCCACGGACGAGCGCGACTGGGTCGTCCTGATCGAGGGCCGCATCACGGTGAGCTCCCCGGGCGAGCCGGGCGTGGTCCTCGAGCGCCCGCTCGACTACTACGAGCTGCCCCGCGGAGGAACCCCGCGCGTGCGGCAGGTGGACCCGAAAGAGCTCGGCCTCTGGGCGCTGGAGACGGAGATGCGCGAGGACGCGGCGGTGGGCCGGACGGACGGGCGCTGGAGAGTCGTCGCGGCGCGTCCCGGCGCGCGCGGCGAGGCCGAGGCGCTCGCGCGGCGGCTGCGCGAGGCGGGCTACCCCGCGCGCCTGGAAGGCGAGGGCGCGAGCCTCGCCGTGGTCGTGCCGGGCCTCGCGGGCGAGGCGCAGGCGCGCGCGCTCGCCGCGCGGCTGAAGCGGGAGCAGGGTCTCGACTCGCCGGAAGCGCGCGAGGGCTGAAAAGCCCGCGGCGGCGCGCGGGGAGGCGAGGCCGGCGACGGTATAATTCGCTTCCGCTTCCCGCTTTCGCCGCATGCCCGACCTCCTCGCTGGCCTGAATCCCGAGCAACTCCGGGCCGTCACCCTTCCGCGCGAATCCGCCCTCATCCTCGCCGGGGCCGGCAGCGGCAAGACGCGCGTGCTCACCACGCGCATCGCCCATCTCATCCAGTCGGGGCAGGCGAGCCCGGCGGGGATCCTCGCCGTCACCTTCACCAACAAGGCGGCGCGCGAGATGCTCACGCGGCTCTCGGCGATGCTCCCCATCAACACGCGCGGCATGTGGGTGGGCACTTTCCACGGCCTGTGCAACCGGTTGCTGCGCGCGCACCACCGCGACGCGAACCTCCCGCAGCTCTTCCAGATCCTGGATTCCGGCGACCAGCTTTCGCTGGTGAAGCGCCTGGCCAAGGCGCAGAACCTCGACGAGGAGAAGTTCGCCCCGCGCCAGCTGCAGCACTTCATCAACAACTGCAAGGAGGCGGGGTTGCGCGCCAACGCCGTGGAGGCGGGCGACGACTTCACGCGCCGCATGGCGGCCTTCTACGCCGACTACGACGCGCAGTGCAACCGCGAGGGCGTGGTGGATTTCGCGGAGCTGCTGCTGCGCACCTACGAGCTGCTCGTGCGCGACGCGAACCTGCTCGCCCACTACCAGGCGCGCTTCCGCTACGTGCTGGTGGACGAGTTCCAGGACACCAACAAGCTGCAGTACAAGTGGGTGCGCCTCATGGCCGGGCCCGCGGGATGCGTCTTCGCGGTGGG
>CALEJW010000142.1 GCA_937898635.1 uncultured Pseudomonadota bacterium
TCACCGATGATAACCCAACGTCAAAATTTGAAGTCATACTTGGCATTAATGCAAACAACCTCGCCTTCCGCCCCACCCCCGTCGCACCCGAGGCTTTCTTGGGCCGACTTCCACACGGTCCTCGCGATCGCCCGCCACGGCAGCGTCGCCCGTGCCTGCGGGGCGCTCGCCATGACCCACTCGACGCTGCTGCGCAAGCTCGACGCCATCGAGTCGCGGCTCGGCGCGCGCCTCTTCGACCGGGTACGGGGTCGCTACACGCTCACCACGGCCGGGCACGAGATCGAGCAGGCCGCGAGCGCCTTCGAGCCGCTCGCCGCGGCCGCGGAGACGCGGGTGCGGGGCGAGGACCTGCGGCCGAGCGGCGACGTGCGGGTGTCCGCCGCCTCGATCCTCGTCGAGCACCTGCTGCCCGGGGTGCTCGCGCAGTTCGCCACGGCCTTCCCGGAAGTCAGGATCGAACTGGTCGCCTCGCGCGAGCACGTGAGCCTCAGGCGGCGCGAGGCCGACGTCGCCATCCGCGTCGCCGACGAGGTTCCCGACTGGCTCGTCGGGCGCCGCCTCGCGGACCTGCATTTCCGGATCTACGGCCTGCGCCAGGGTCGGCAGGGGGTTCGGCTCGCGCAGCCCGCGGCGCTCGCGGCGCGCCGGGAGTGGATCGCGTTCGAGCGCGACGCGCGCGAGCTCAAGTTCGACCGCTGGCTCGCGGCGAGCGTGCCCGACGAGAGCGTCGTGCTGCGCGTGGACAACTTCAGCCTCGCGCTGGGCATGGTGCTCGCGGGCCTCGGCATTGCGCTGCTGCCGGCGTTCGTGGAAGCGCAGTTCCCGGAGCTCCTGCCCCTCTCGCCGCCGATCCCGGAGCTGCAGACACCGCTCTGGCTCGTCACGCACCCCGATCTCGCGGGCACGATGCGCGTGAAGGTGCTCCTGCGCGCCTTCGGGCCCGCGATCGCCCACGCCGTGCAGGCGGCGCAGGAGACGGCGCGCGCCTGAGCGCGGCGCGGGCCTAGCCCTCGATCGTGGCGGCCTGCTTCAGGCGGAAGGGCGGCGCCGTGCCGTCCTTCGCCTCGCCCGCGTAGATCGTGAGGTGCGGGTAGGGGATCTCGATCCCGCGCGCGTCGAAGGCCTGCTTCAGGCGCCGCAGGTACTCGCGCCGCACGTTCCACTGCTCGAGGGGCGCCACCTTGAAGCGGCAGCGCAGCACCACGGCGGAATCGTCCCAGCGCTCGACGCCCGCGATCTCGAGGTCGGCGAGGATCCTCGGCGCGAAGGCCTCGTCGGCGCGCATCGCCGCGGCCACCTCGCGCATGACCGCGAAGGCGTCGTCCACGTTCTCGCGGTAGGCGATGCCCACGTCGATCACGCTCTGGGCGTACTCGCGGCTGAAGTTCTGGACGGTGGTGATGAGCCCGTTGGGGATGAAGTGCACGTTGCCGTCGTAGTCGCGCAGCCGCACGTAGCGCAGCGTCACCTCCTCGACGAGCCCGCCCTTGTCGGCGACGTTCACCACGTCGCCCTGGCGGACCTGGTTCTCGAGCAGGATGAAGAAGCCGTTGAAGTAGTCCTTCACCAGGCTCTGCGCGCCGAAGCCCACGGCGATGCCGGCGACACCGGCCGCGCCCAGGATCGGCGCCACGGAGATGCCGAATTCGCCCAGGATCAGCAGGCCCGCGACGAGGCTCACGACGACGGCGACGAGGTAGCGGAACACGCGTCCCAGCGTCTCCGCGCGCTTGATCGCCTCGCGGTCGTCCATGCGCCCGGCGATGCGCAGGCGCAGCGTGCGGATCACGCGCTGCATGACGGCGATCGCGATCCAGGCGAGCACGATGATGAGCACCACGCGAAGCGCGGGGCCCGCGGCCACGAGGACCTGCCAGGTTTCTGCGAGTTCGGGTTTCGAGAGCATGTCTTTCACGGGGACCTCCGGGGCTTTCCGCGCCGGCAACGGCTGCGCCGCAGGCGTTCGCGGTCGCGGCCAGGCGGATGATTGCGAGGGGGGTGGGACCTGCGTTCGCCGCGTGCGGCGGGGCCGTCGGTCAGTCGTCCGAGCATACCGGCGGCGGAGCGTTCCCGCAACCGAGCGCCCTCGTCACGCGGGACGCATCTCGCCCGGATAGAGACGCTCGAGGACTTGCGTCGCCACCTCTTCCACGAGCGAGCGCAGGTCCCCGGCCGCCTGCGCCTCGTCGGGCGAGGCGCGAAGGTTCTCCCACAGCGCCTCGAACGCGGGCCCGCGCGTCGCGAACGCGCGTTCGACTTCCGCCTTCCAGAACGCCGGCGACTCGCCCGCCTCGTACGCGCCGCGCCCGCGCCCGAAGTGCGCGACCGCGAGGTAGTGGAGCAGCGCCGCGCGCACGAGCGAATCGAGGAACGCGGGGCTCCACGCGACGCTTCCTCCCTCGACGCCGCGCAGGAGGTTCGCGCCGCGGGCGATGCCCGCGCCCCCCAGCGCGCCGACGATCGCGCCCGTGACGAGCCCCGCGCCGAGCGTGAGCCCGCCGTGCGCGAGGTCGGCGGCGAGCCCGGTCATCGCGCCGGAGACGATCCCGCCCAACGCGGCGGCCTTGCCCTCGCTCAGCGGTTCCGTCGTCGCGTAGTTCTCGCGCACCCGCGCGAGGACGGTGGCGGCGGCCGCGCCCTCGAGGCCGTGCAGCGCGATCAACCGGTCGGTCGCGGCGCGAAGGCCCTCGTCCGCGCGGGCCGCGAGCGCCGCCATCGCCTGCGCGCGCGCGCCGTCCTCCTTGTCCCGGTCCTTGCCGAATCCGAGCGCCCGCAAGAGCTGCGCGGCGCGGCCGGGACGCGACGCCGGGTCGATGGCCTCGCGGTCCGTCGCCGCCGCCATGAGCGTCTCCACGAGCGCGTCGAGAGACTGCGCGAATCGCGCCTCGCCGCGCGCTCTCCACGCCGCGGCCAGCCGGCCGAAGGCGGCGCGCTTGCCTTCGGGGACCAGCGGCGCGACGCGCTCGAGCAGCGATCCTTCCTGCACCCAGCAGCGCGCGAAGGCGTCGAGCGTCAGCACGCCGCGAACGACCGCGAACGGAGCCGCGACCGCCCGCCAGCGCTCCTCCTCCGCGCGCTCCTCCTCGGCCGGGCGCGGCGGGCCCACCTGGTTCAGGAGCAGGAGCACGGGCTTGCCGATCCACGAGAGGACCTGCATCTCCGGCGCGACGTAGGCGGCGTCGCGCGGGTCCTCGGCGGCGCTCACGATGTAGAGGACGACGTCGGCGCTCTCGCGCACGGCCCGCACCGCCTGCTGGCTGCACCAGAGGGGCCGGTCGCGGTAGCGGTCCCACACCTCGCGCAGCATCCAGCCGATGGGGTTGTCGGCCGCGCGCAGGCGCTTCGCGAGCCGCGCGGAGTCGCCGAAGCCCGGCGTGTCCCACAGGCGCAGCCGGTCGCCGCCCGGCGTCTCGATCAGCACGTGGGATTCGGCGAGCTCCGTGACATGGGGCGCGTCGCGCACCTCGCCCACGTCGCGGCCGAGGAGCGTGCGCGCGAGCGTGGTCTTGCCCGCGTTGGTGTGGGAGACGAGCGTGAGCTCGACCGTGGCGCTCGCGCCCGTCATCGCCTCATCCCAGGGCATCCGCGCTCGCGCGCTGCATGTCGAGCTCGCGCTCGGCGGCGGCGAGATCCGGGGCCTCGAGGTCCGCGAAGACCGCGCGCAGGCCGCGGCTTTCGGCGAAGCCCGACCACGACTGCCGGCGCTCGGCGAGCCGCGCGCGCGAGCCGGCCTGCTCGCCGAGGCGCTTGCGGTAGGGCGACTCGTCCACGAGGACCACGAGGTTCCTCTTCGCCCGGCGGGCGAGCCCGTCGAGGAAGACGCCGTGGTTCTCCGTCTCCGGCGTGGAGCCGAGGTTGAAGAGCGCGATCACGAGGTCCGGCGCCGGCGGCTCCGGGAACGCGGCGGGCTCGTCCTCCTCGCCGTAGGCGACGGTCGGCGCGGCGTGCACGCGCACGTCCCGCCCGAAGAGGTGGGCGGCGAGCTCGTGCAGCCCCTCGGCCGCGGGCTCCGAGGGCGTGTAGGCGTAGGCCTGCACGCGCACGTGGGCCGGCGACTCGCGCCAGTCCGCAAGCACGCGGCGGAAGTAGGGCTCCCCGAGATCCAGCGGAAAGCGCGTGACGAACGATCGCTCGCGATGCCACGCGATCGCGGCGAGCGCGAGCCGCGGGACCACCACCGCCAGCAGCACCGTGGTCGCGTGAAGATGGATCCAGCGCGCGGCGTTCTCGCCCGTCCCTCCTCCAGCCCATTGCAGCGCCGCGATCCGCTCCACCGCCGGAAGCGGCTGGCCCAGGAGCCACGCGGCGGGCTGGAGATAGAAGGAGAGGAGCGCGTGAACGGCCTGCGCGTCGAGGAAGGTGCTTTCCCACCCCGCGCGGTACTCGAACGCGAGGCCGCGCAGGTACATCCCCGCCATCGCGCCCGCGGCGAGCAGCACCGCGCAGAGATGAAGCACGCGCGCGGCCCGCGCCGCGACGAGCGGCGCGCTGCGCCGCGTCCAGTCGAGCGCGAAGCTTCCGAGCGCGCCCGCGAGCGGCCCGGCCAGGCGGCGGCCGAGGTCGGCGCGCACGCCCGCGACGAGGCGCCGCGTCCAGCCCGACCCGCCGCCTTCCCCGGTGGCGAGACGGGAGAACCTGCGCACGACGAGCCAGGCGTAGACGGCGAGGTTCCAGGCGACGATCCCGAGCAGCGGGAAGGCGAGGATGCTCACGCGGCCGCGGTCCGCGACGTGCTCGGCCGCGGCGCCGAGGGCGAGCGCCGCGAGCGGCAGCGCCACGCCGATCCACGCTCGCCAGCGCAGGGCCCCGACCGCGTGATGGGCCTTGGGCGAGCGCTCCGCGAACCGCGCGGCGAGGAGTTCCGCGCGCTTCGCGACGAACGCCTCGGCGCTCGCCGGCTCGCCCTTCTGCGCCGCCTGCCAGCGCACGAGCTCCGCGGCCGCGCGCGCGGCGTGGCCCTGGTCGTCCTCGGTGAGCACCCTGCCGGGGGA
>CALEJW010000143.1 GCA_937898635.1 uncultured Pseudomonadota bacterium
AATGAAGGCGGAAATGAAGGCCGAGGCCAAGATGGAAGAGAAGAAGGCCGACGCGAAGAAGATGGAGAAGAAGGCCGTCGCGAAGAAGACGGAGAAGAAGGTCGAGGCCAAGATGGAAGAGAAGAAGGAAGAGGCCAAGCCCGCGGAAGCCCCGAAGAAGAAGAAGAAGGGCGGCTGCTAGGCCCGATCCGCCCGCGCGCGGTCCGGCGCGGGCCTTGCCGGAAAGGAAACGGGGCGGCCCCTGGCCGCCCCGTTTCCCTTTCCTGGAGCCGGCGGGCGCCCGGGCCCGCGGCGCCTCAGCCGAGCAGGTGCTTCACGCCGGCGCGCTCCTCCTCCAGTTCCGCGAGCGTCTTGTCCATGCGCGCGCGCGAGAACTCGTCGATCTCGAGCCCCTTCACGATCTCGTACTTGCCGCCGGCCGTCGTGCACGGGAACCCGTACATCACGCCCTCGGGAATGCCGTAGGAGCCGTCGGAGGCCACGCCCATGGTCACCCACTTGCCGCCGGAGCCGAGCAGCCAGTCGCGCACGTGGTCGATGGCGGCGTTGGCGGCCGACGCGGCGGACGAAAGGCCCCGGGCCTCGATGATCGCCGCACCCCGCTTGCCCACCAGCGGGATGAAGGTGTCCTTGTACCAGGCCTCGTCGTTCACCAGCGCCTTCACCGGCTTGCCGCCGGCGGTGGCGAAGCGGTAGTCGGGATACATGGTCGGGGAGTGGTTGCCCCAGACGACGAGCTTCTCGAACGACTCCACCGGCTGGCCGGTCTTCGCCGCGAGCTGCGAGGCGGCGCGGTTGTGGTCCAGTCGCATCATCGAGGTGAAGCAGGCCGGCGCGAGGGACTTCGCGCTCTTCATGGCGATGTAGGCGTTGGTGTTGGCGGGGTTGCCGACCACGAGCACCTTCACGTTGCGCGAGGCCCCCTCGTCGAGCGCGCGGCCCTGCACCGTGAAGATGGCGCCGTTCGCCTCCAGGAGGTCCTTCCTCTCCATGCCCGGCCCGCGCGGGCGGGCGCCCACGAGGATCGCCACGTCGGCGTCCTTGAAGGCCAGCTTCGCGTCGGAGGCCGCCGTCATGCCCGCGAGGAGCGGGAAGGCGCAGTCGTCCAGTTCCATCATCACGCCCTTGAGGGCCTTCTGCGCCTTCTCGTCGGGGATCTCGAGCAGCTGCAGGATCACCGGCTGGTCCTTGCCGAGCATCTCGCCGCTCGCGATCCGGAACAGCAGGCTGTAGCCGATCTGGCCGGCGGCACCGGTGACGGCCACGCGCATGGGCTTCTTCATGGGGCTCTCCTAGGGGTCTTCTCGTTGGGAAATCGCGGCCTGCCGGCGACGGGCGGGCGGCTCGCGCCGCACTCCCGAAATTATAGCGAAGTGCACCATCGCGGCGGCCGCCGCCCTTTGAGCCATGTCAATAGGTCGATGGTCCCACCCGCCCCGGCGGGGCTAGGAGGCCCGGGGCGGCGGCTTCGCTGCCGAGATGGCCATCACGCCCGCGAGCACGAGCGCGGCGCCCGCGAGCTGGACCAGGGTGATCGGCTCGCCGAGGAAGGCGAAGCCGAGGAAGATCGTGGCCACCGGGCCCACCGTTCCCACCATGGAGGCGTGGCTCGAGCCGATGAGGCGGATGCCCACCGACATGAGGACCACCGGCAGCACGGTGGACAGGACGGCCATGAGGAGCGTGAGCCCGTAGACGGGCGCCGGCTGCGTCCACAGGAGGGAGGCCTCGCGAACCACGAGGAAGTGCGCCACCACGGCCGCGCAGGAGACGATCCCCGCGAGGCTCGCGAACTGGACGCTGCCGAGCTTTCGCACCATGCGCTCGTTGCCCACGAGGTAGACCGCGTAGGCGAGCGCCGAGAGCGCCACCCAGAAGGCCCCCAGCAGGACGTTGTCCTGCTGCACCGAGAGGTCGTTCACGAACACGAGCGCGATGCCCGTGTAGGAGAGCGCGAGCGCGGCCACGTCGCGGCCGACGATCACGCGGCCCAGGAACGCCGCCGAGATGAGGACCACGAAGGTCGGGTAGAGGAAGAGCACGAGGCGCTCGAGCGCGGCGGTGATGTACTGCAGGCCGAGGAAGTCGAAGAGGCTCGCGAGGTAGTAGCCGACGATCCCGAGGAAGGCGACGGCGCGCCAGTCGCCGCGCGAGAGCCTCGGCGAGCGCCCTCCCCGGCTCGCCCACCAGGCCACCGCGAGGAAGAGCGGTGCCGAGAAGATCATGCGCAGCGCGAGGAGCGTCACCGCGTCCACGCCGTGGCGGTAGGCGAGCTTGATGAGGATGGCCTTGGCCGAGAAGGCCACGGCGGAGAAGGCGACGAGTGCCACGCCCAGGAACCGCGGCCCCTGCGGCGGATGCGTCGCGGTGCTCACGCCACGATTCTACGGCCCGGCGAGCGCGCCGCTCAATTGCTCACGCGCACCTGGTAGCTCACCGAGCCGCTCGCCGAGGGCTGGAGCGTCCCCGTGAGCGTCCACACCACCGAGCCGGTGCCGTTCACCGCCGGCTGCGCGCTCACGACGCAAGCGGTGAGGTTCGCCGGCAGTCCGCCGCAGGCCGCCGACAGGTAGACGGTGAAGGCGGGCGTGGCGTCGGTCACGACGATGGCGGAGACCGGCCCTGCGCCCGTGTTGGTGTAGGTGATGGTGTACTCGAGGACGTCGTCGGGCCGCGCGGTGCCGGTCGTGCCCGCCACGCCGCCCTGCGTGACGTTGCGCACGGTCTTCGCGAGCGTGAGGCCGGCGCCGCCCACCGTGGTCGTGTCGGTGCGCGAGAGGACCTGCGAGCCGTTGAAGGTCGCCGACACCGTGATCACGTTCTGCGCGTTGTAGGGCGCCGCGCCGGGGATCGAGTCGCGCACGACGATGCACACCGCGTCGCCCGGGTTGACGGCGATCGCGCCCGCGAGCGGCGCGGCGCCCTCGGCCCCGTCGAGCGTCCCGTTGCAGTCGGCGTCGCGGTAGATCGCCTGCGACCAGCCCGGCACCGCCGGCGTGGCCACCGCGGAGGTCGAGAAGGCCACGCTGCCCGCGAGCCCCGCGTTGAAGGTGTGCGGGTAGAAGAGCGCGGTGCCCGGCGCGCCCGATTGCGCGCCGTCCGGCGCGAAGGCGTTGGCCGCGGCGGCCACCACGATCGTGTTGTCCGAGGCCGTGTTGTTGCCGTTCGCCGCCGCGGGCTCGCCGCCGCCGCTCACCGTGGCGATGTTGAGGACCGAGGGCACGGCCGTGGCCGCCACCGAGACCGTGAGGGTGATCGCGGGCGCCGAGGTGCCCGCCGCGATCGCGGCCGCCGTCGTGCAGGTGACCGTCTGGCCCGCGGCCCCGCAGCTCCAGCCCGTGCCGGTGCCGCTCACGAAGCCGAGCCCGGCCGGCAGCGTGTCCACGACCGTGATGACGCCGGTGGTCGAGAGCGATCCCGCGCCGTTGCTCGCCACGAGCGTGTAGGTGCCGTTGGTCCCGACCGTGAAGTTGCCGGCGTGGGACTTCACGAGCGTGAGGTCCGGGGCGAGCACCGCGGTGTCGGCGCTGGCGCTGTTGTTGCCGGGCGCGGGGTCGAGCACGCCCGCCGGCGCGGCCACGCTCGCCGTGTTGCTGATCGTCGCGAGGCCCGTGGCCGTCCCGGTGATGGTGAAGGTGACCGAGGCGCCCGCCGGCAGGGTGGTGATCGTGCTGGTGACCGCGTTGCCCGCCACGTTCACCGCGCCGCAGGCCGCGCCGCCCGTCGCCGCGCCGCACACGGCACCCACGCCCGCTACCGCGCCCGGCACGTTGTCGGAGAACTGGGCGCCGTCCGCGGCGTCCGGCCCGTTGTTCGTGACGCTGATGGTGTAGGCGAGCGCCTGCCCGCTGCCCACGCTCGCCGGGGCGTTCTTCGTGATCGCGAGGTCGGCCACCGGATCGACGCTGAGGTTCGCGCTCGCCGCCGCCGCATTGAAGCCGCCCGTGGTGGTGAGCGCGCCCGCGGGGATCGTGTTCGTGTAGAGCCCCTGCGTGGCCGCCGTCACGTCGACCTGGAAGGTGCAGGAGCCGTTGGCGGCGATGTCCCCGCCCGTGAGCGTGACGCTCCCGGCATTGAAGCTCACCACGCCGCCCGGCAGGCAGGTGGTGGAGGTCGCCGGCGTGCCGGCCGTCGTCACGCCCGCCGGGTAGGTGTCGGTGACGGAGGTGACCGTGATCGGCGACGGGTTCGGGTTGCCGATCGTCACCCGCAGCGTCGTGACGCCGCCCGAGAGGATCGAGGCCGGGAGGAACTGCTTCGAGATCGTCGGCGGCAGGGGCTGGACGACGAGGTTCGCGACGTTGGAGGCGGGGCCCGTCGCGGCCTGGGCGCTCGCGAGGCCGCTCGACTGGTTCGGGTGCGTGCCGATCACGTTGCCCAGGACCACGACCGCTACCGTGCACGAGCCGTTGGCGGGAACCGTGAGCCCGGTGAAGGAAAGCGCCGTCTGCCCGGCCGTGAGCGCGTTGCCGGAAGCGCCCGCGCAGGTGCCGCCCGCGAAGCCGTTGGCGTTCACCTGCATGTTCGCGAGCGTGTCGGTGAAGGACGCGCCCGTGAGCGGGATGCCGTTCCCGTTGGCGAGGGTGAAGGTGATCGTGGAGGTCGCGTTGACGACGATGGCCGCCGGCGCGAAGGCCTTGGCGATCGTCGGCACGGCCGCGGTCACCGTGAGGCTCGCGCTGTTCGAGGGCGCGCCCGTGGCCGCCTCCGTGCTCGCCACGCCGGAAGCCTGGTTGGGGTGCGTGCCGGGAAGGTCGCTCGAGACCACGACCGTCACCGTGCAGCTCGCGGAGGCCGGGATGGTGAGCCCGGTGAGGGAGAGCGCCGTCTGCCCGGCGGTGAGGAAGTTGCCGCCCGCGCCCGCGCAGGTGCCGCCCGCGAAGCCGTTGGCGTTCACCTGCATGTTCGCGAGGGTGTCGGTGAAGTTGGCCGAGGTGAGCGGCACGCCGAGCGAGTTGGCGATCGTGAAGGTGATCGTCGAGGTCGCGTCGGCGACGATGGAGGCCGGCGCGAAGGCCTTGGCGATCGTCGGCGCGACCGCCGTGACCGTGAGGGTGGCGGTGTTGGAGACCGCGCTCGCCGGCGCCTGGGCGCTGGTGAGCGCCGTCGTCGCGTTGTCGTGGGCGCCGGGGATGCTGCTCGTCACGACGACCGTGACCGTGCAGGAGCCGTTGGCCGGCACCGTGAGCCCGGTGAAGGCGAGCGCGGTCGCGCCCGCGCCGAAGACGTTCCCCGCCGCGCCCGCGCAGGTGCCGCCCGCGGGACCCGCCGCGCTCACCGACATGCCGGCGAGGGTGTCGGAGAAGGCGCCCGAAGTCAGCGGCACGCCCAGGGTGTTCGCGAGCGTGAAGGTAATCGTGGAAGTGGCGCCCGCGGCGATGGTCGCAGGCGCGAAGGCCTTGGCGATCGTCGGCGCGACGGCATTGACCGTGAGGGTCGCGGTATTGGAGCCCGCGCCCGCGGGCGCCTGCGTGCTGGTGATGCCGGAGGCGGTGTTGTCGTGGGCGCCCGGGACGTCGCTCGTCACCACGACCGCTACGGTGCACGAGCCGTTGGCCGGGATCGTGAGGTTGGAGAGCGTGAGCGCCGCCTGCCCCGCCGTGAGCGCGTTGCCCGCCGCGCCCGTGCAGGTGCCGCCGGCCGGCCCGGCCGCCGCGACCGCCATGCCGGAGAGCGCGTCCGTGAAGCCCGCCGCGGTGAGCGCGATGCCGTTCGTGTTGGCGAGCGTGAAGGTGATCGTGGAGGTGCCGTCGGCGTTGATGGTCGCCGGCGCGAAGGCCTTGGCGATGGCCGGCGTCGCGGCGGTGACCGTGAGCGTGGCGATGTTCGAGACCGCGCCGGTGGGCGCCTGCACCGACGAAACGCCGGAAGTCTGGTTGTCGTGGGCGCCGGGAATGTCGCTCGTGACGGTCAAGGTGATCGTGCAGCTTGCGCCGCCGGCGAGCGTGGGCACCGTGAGGTCCAGCGCCGCGGCTCCCGCGACGAGGGCCGGCGTGCTCACGGTGCCGGCGCAGGTGCCGCCGATCGTCGCGGAGGAAATCGCCATCCCCGAAAGCGCGTCCGTGAAGCGCAGGTTCGTGAGCGCCCCGGGGTTCGGGTTGGCGAGCGTGAAGGTGATCGTGGAGGTCGCATCCGCCGCGATCGTCGCCGGCGCGAACGCCTTGGCGATCGTCGCGGAGGCCGTCACGACGAGGTTCGCGCTCGCCGGGGCGGTGTTCGACGCGGCATTGGCGCTCGTAACCGCGCCCGCGGCGAGGGTGTTCGTGTAGGTCCCGGGCGTGGCCGCGGTCACGTTCACGGTGATCGCGCAGCTCGCGCCCGCGGGGATCGTCCCGCCGGAGAGCGCGATGCCCGCGTCGCCGGTACCCAGGCCGCCGCCGCCGCTGTCGGCGAGCGCGCCGCCGCAGGTGTTCGCGACGACCGCGTCGGCGAGCGTCATCGCGCCGGGCGAAGCCGGGAAGACGTCGGTGAAGGCGACACCCGTGATCGGGACCGCGTTCGCGTTGGTGAGCGTGATCGTGAGGGTCGTCGCGGCCCCGGGGACGATCGAGGCGGCGCCGAAGGCCTTCGCGACCCCGGGCCGCTCGAGGACGGTGAGCGTCTGGTTCGTCACGCCGTTGATCATTCCCGCCACCGCGCTCATCTGCGCGGCGCCGTTCACGTAGGCCCCGGCCGCGGCGCTCGCGACGTTCAGCGCGATCGTGCAGCTCGAGGGACCGGCCGCCGCGCCGACGCCCGTGCCGCCCACGGAAAAGACACCGCCGCCCGGCGTCGCGGTGATCGTCGGCGTGCCGCCGCAGCCGTTCGCCACGCCCGCGGGCGTGCCGACGACGAGGCCGGCCGGGAGCGTGTCGGTGAAGGCGAGGCCGGAGCGTGCCGGCGACCCCGCGGGGTTGGCGATCGTGAAGGTGAGCACGGCGTTCTGCCCGGTGCCCACGGAGCCGGGGCTGAAGGCCTTGGTGAGCGCCGGCAGCGGCAGGACCGTGAGGTTGGCGTTGACGCCCGCCGTGGTTACGCCGGCCTGGCCGCTGATGTTGCCCGCGTCCGTGTTGGCGTGGACGCCGGAGACCGCCGAGGTCACGTTCACGGAGATCGTGCACGAGGCCTGTCCCGCGCCCATCGTGGCCCCCGCCACCGTGATCGTTCCCGAGCCGCCGGCCGCGGTGACGGCGCCCGTGCCGCTGGGGCAGCTGGACGCCACGGCGGGCGTGGCCGCCACCAGAACGCCCGCGGGAAGCGTGTCGGTGAAGCCGATGCCCGACTGAGCCGGGTTCGTGCCCGTGTTCGCGAGGGTGAACGTGAGGGTGGAGACGCCGCCCTCGTCGATCGTCGACGGCGAGAACGCCTTCGTGAGCGCCGGCGCGATGCCGTTCACCACGAGGCACTGGTCGGTGACCGCGTTCAGCACGTTGGCGACGCCGCTCATCGCGCCCGCCCCGTTGGTGAAGGCGGCCGCCGGGCAGCCCGGGTTCACCTGCGCGGCGGCGTTGGTGAGACCGGCCACGGCGACCGTGCACGAGGCGGTCCCGCCGGCCATCGCCACGCCCGCGACGGTGAGCGCCCGGGTCCCCGCCACGTACGACGCGGTCGCGGGCCCCGAGCATCCCGCGGAGTAGTTGACCGCCGGCGTCGCGCTGCCGAAGGCGAGCCCGGTGGGCAGCGTGTCGGTGAAGCCGATGCCGCCGTGGGCCGGGTTGCCGGGGATGTTCGTGATGGTGAAGACGAGCGAGGTCGTGCCGCCGTCGTTGATCGCCGCGGCGGCGAAGGCCTTCGTGAGCGCCGGCTGCCCGACGACGAGGCTTGCGGAGGCCGTGCCGTTGGCGAGGGCGATCGGCCCCGCCGAAGTGATCGCCGCACTCGTGTTGTTGTAGAGGCCCGCGGAAGGCGCGGTGATGTTCACCGTCGCCGTGCAGGTGCCCCCCGCGGCGACGCTCCCGCCGCTGAAGCTGACCGACGCGGCACCGGCCGTGGGCGCGAAGACGGGCGATCCGCAGCCCGCGGTGCTCGCCCCGGGCGCCGCCGCGACCACCATCGCGCCCGGCGAGGCCGGGAAGGCGTCGCTGAAGGCGACGCCGGTGAGCGCCGTCGTGGCGTTCGGGTTCTGGATCGTGAAGGTGAGCGTCGTCACCTGCCCGGCGCCGATGGGCCCGCCGAAGGCCTTGGCGATCGTGGGCGGGGCGAGGAAGGTGACGGAGGCGCTGGTGGCGGCGGCCACGGTGCCCGCGTTGGTCGTCGTGATGGTGCCCGCGCCGATCGTGTTGGTGTACGCGCCGGCGATCGCCGCGGTCACGTTCGCGGTGATCGCGCAGGAGCCGTTGCCTGGGATCGTCCCGCCGGCGAGGCGAAGGCCCGCCGCGCCCGCCGCGATCGCCGCGCCGAGGTCGTCGGTGAGCGTGCCGCCGCAGGTGTTGCCCGTGATCGCGTTGGCGAGCGTCATCGCCCCCGGCGCGACGGGGAAGGTGTCCGTGAACGCGAGGCCGGTCACCGGCGTCGCGTTGGGGTTGGTGAAGGTGAGCGTGAGCGAGGTGGCGCCGCCCAGGGCGACGTTCGCGGCGCCGAAGGCCTTGGCCGCGGTGGGCCGCTGCTGGACGGCGAGGGTCGCGTTCACGCCGCTCGTGTCGAGCCAGGCCGGCGCGCCGCTCACGTTCACCGTGGTGTTCGCGTAGTTCCCCGGGAGCGCGGAGCTCACGTCGACGGAAAGCGTGCAACTGCCCTGCCCGGCTCCCAGCGCGCCGCCCGCGAGGGAGACGCTGCCGGCGCCCGCCGCCGGCGTGAAGGTGCCGCCACAGGTGTTGGTCGCCGCCGGCGGCGTGGCGACCACGAGGTTCACGGGGAGCGTGTCGGTGAACGCGAGGCCGGCCTGCGCCGGGTTGCCGGGGCCGTTCGTGATCGTGAAGGTGAGCGTCGAGGGCGAGCCCGGCCCGACGGACGTGGGACTGAACGCCTTGGCGAGCGCCGCCCCCACGACGGAGAAGGAGGCGTTCGCGGTGGCCGCGTCGAGGCCCCCGGCCGGCGCGCTGAAGTTGGCCGAGTTGTTCGTGTAGCTGCCGAGGGTCGCGGCGGTCACGTTCACCTGCGCCGTGCACGAGGCGGGCCCCGCGCCGAGGGAAGCGCCCGAGAGCGTGAGGACCGACGCGCCGGCCGTCGGAGCGAAGGTCGCGCCGCAGGTGTTCGCGGCGGCTGGCGGCGAGGCCACGGAAACGCCCGCGGGCAGGGTGTCCGTGAAGCCCAGCCCGGAGACGGCCTGGGCGCCGCCCGGATTCGCGAGCGTGAAGGTGAGCGTGGTCACCCCGCCGGCGGAGATGCTCGCCGGCGCGAAGCCCTTCGTCACGGCGGCCGCCGGGAAATACACGACGGTCGCGCTGGCCCCGGCGGCACTCGCGCCGGTGGAAAGCCCCGTGAAATTCGCCGTCGCGTTGGTGTAGCTCCCGGCCGCGGCGCTCACCACGTCCACGCTCACCGTGCAGGGGCTCGCCCCCGCCGCCATCGTGCCTCCCGAAAGGCTCACGGTGGCCCCGCCCGGGCTCGCGGAGACGCTGCCCGCGCCGCAGGTGGTGGCGGCGTTCGCCGGGTTCGCCACGACGAGACCCGCGGGAAGCGTGTCGGTGAACGCGAGCCCGCTCCAGGCGACCGCCTGCGCGCTCGAGAGCGTGACCGTGAGCGTCGTCGCCAGCCCTACCGGGCGGGAAGCGTGCGCGAAGGCCTTGGTGATGGCGATGCCGCCGACCGTGAGGTTCACGGCGCCCGAGTTCGCGCCCGCGGCCGGCGTCTGGGTGGTCGTAGCGCCCGAGGCGGTGTTCGGGTGCGTGCCGGCGACCGTGCTCGTCACCACCACCGTCACGGTGCAGCTGCCGCCGGCGGGCAGCGAGATGCCCGTGAAGGCGAGGTTGGTGGCGCCGCCGGCGAGGTTCGCCGGGGTGGTGCCCGCGCAGGTCCCGCCCACGGTCTGCGCCCCGGCCACCGACATGTTGGCGAGCGTGTCGGTGAACGCGGCGCCCGTGAGCGGCGCGAAGGCATTCGGGTTCGCGAGCGTGAAGGTGATCGTCGAGGTGCCGCCCGCCGCGATCGTCGCCGGCGCGAAGGCTTTCGCGATGGTGGGCGCGGCGTGGACCGTGAGCGTCGCCGTGTCCGTGGCGCTCGCGAACTGCGAGGGCGCCGTTCCCGACACCGTGTTCGACTTGACGCCCGCGGTCGTGCCCTGCACCGCGAGCGTCACCGTGCAGACCGCGTTGTTGGGGATCGTGAGCGCCGTGAGGTTGTAGGCCGTCGCGCCCGCCCCCACCGAGTTCGGCGCGAGCGCCGAGCAGGCGCTTCCCGACACCGTGGCGAGGGTCACGGCGCCGCCCACCGCCGTCATGCCCGCCGGGAAGTTGTCCGTGAAGGCGAGGCCCGAGCGGTTCGCGCCGCTGCTGTTGGTGATCCGGAAGGTGAGCGTGGAGGTCCCGCCCACCTGGATGGAATCGGGCGAGAAGCTCTTGGTCACGCTCACGACGCCGCGGGCGAGGATGTCGCTCGCGGCGGCGCCGGCGACCGGGGTCTGGTTCGACGTCACCCCGGACGTGGTGTTGGTGTAGGTGCCGTTGGCCGTCACCTGCACGTCCGCCATGATCGTGCAGGAACTGTTGGGGGGGAGCGTCGTCGCCGAGAAGGTGAGCGAGGTCTGGTTCACCGCCCCTTGCGCGCTCGGGATGGTTCCCGTGCAGGTGCCGCGCCCGGCGCCGATGAAGTTCTGGGCGGCGGCGACCGTGCGCATGTTGGCCGGGAACGCGTCGGTGAAGGTGACGTTGGTGAGCGCCACCGAGTTGGGGTTGGTGAGCGTGAAGGTGATCGTCGAGCACCCCGCGCTCGGGCAGGGCGAGGTCGCGCCGACCACCGTGTTCGGGTTGAAGCTCTTGGCGATGGCGGGCGCGACGAGGACGTTCAGGTAGCCCGTCGCCCCGGGTCCCCCGGCGGGCGTCTGCGTGCTGGTGACCGTGCTCGTGGTGTTGGGATGCCCGCCGGCCGGGCTCGCCGTGCTGCTCGAGACGGGGCCGACGGTGATCGTGCAGGTCTCGGCGGCGTTCAGGGTGTTCAGGACGAGCGTGAAGTTCGTGCTCCCCGCCGACACGCCGGCCGGCGCGACGCTGCCCGCGCAGGTCTCGGACACCCCCGCCCCCGCGGCGAGCGCCATGTTCACGAGCGGATCGCTGAACGTGACGCTCGTGAGCGCGGCCGCGTTGGGGTTGGTGAGCGTGAAGACGATGGAGGACGTCGTGGCCCCGCTCTGCAGCGAGCCCGGGGAGAAGTTCTTCTGCAGCGCCGGCGGCGAGAGCACCACGAGGTTCGCGGTGTTCGAGGGCGCCCCCGCGGCGGGCGTCTCGGTGGAGGTGACGCCGGTGGTGGCGTTGGGATGCGTGCCGGAGACGGCGCTCGTGAGCGTGACCGTCACCGTGCAGCTCGCCCCGGCGGCGAGCGAGGGCACCGTGAGGTTCAGGGCCGTGGCGCCCGCGACGAGCGGCGGGGCGTTCGTCGTCCCCGCGCAGGTGCCGCCGAGGGCCGGGTTGGCCACCGCCATGTTCACCAGGGCGTCGCCGAAGGCGAGGTTCGTGAGCGCGACGGCGTTGCCGTTCGTGAGCGTGAAGGTGGCGACACTCGTCCCGCCCTGGGCGATGGGGCTCGTCCCGAAGCTCTTCGTGATCGTCGGCGCGGAGGCCACGAAGAGCGTGGCCGTGTTGGAGGCGGCGCCCGCCGAACCCGTCTCGTTCGTTGCCACGCCCGAGGAGGTGTTCGCGTAGCTCCCGGCGGCCGCGGCCGTCACCTGCACGGTGATCGTGCAGCTTCCCGAGGCGGGGAGGTTCCCCGCGGTCACGTTGAAGGTGCTCCCGCCGGCGGCGGCGGTGGTCGCGACGCCGGTGCACGAGCCGCCCAGCACGCGCGGCGTCGTGTTCACGAGGCCGGCGGGATAGCTGTCGGTGAAGCTCACGCCCGTGAGCGGGAGCGGCCCGGGGTTCGTGAGCGTGAAGGTGAGCGTGGAGACGCCCCCCGTGGCGATGGTCGCGGGCGAGAACGCCTTCGCGATCGTGGGCTTGGCGAGCACCGAGAGCGTCGCGGTGTTCGAGGCGGGCCCCCGCGGCAGCGTGCTGGTCGCCACCCCGCTCGTCACGTTGTCCTGGCTGCCCACCGTGGCGCTCGTCACGGTGAAGGTGATGGTGCAGGACCCGGCGGGCACGTTCACGCCCGTGAAGGAGAGCGCCGTCTGCCCGGCCGTGAGGGCCGCCGGCGTCACGCCCGTGCAGGTGCCGCCCACCGCCTGGTTCGAGGCGACCGCCATGTCGACGAGCGTGTCGGTGAAGTCGCCGCCCGACTGGGCCACGCCGGTCGGGTTGCTGAGCGTGAGCGTCACCGTCGAGGTGCCGCCGGAGAGGATCGTCGCGGGAGCGAACTGCTTGGCGATGTTGACCAGCCCCACGCCGAGGTTCGCGGTGTTCGAGGCCGGCCCCGTCGTGCCCGCCTGCGTGGTCGTCACGCCGGAGCTCGTGTTGGCGTAGATGCCCGTCGCGGCGCTGCGCACGGCGAAGGAGACCGTGCAGGTCGCGCCGGCGGCGATCGTGCCGGCGGTCGCCGTGAAGCTCGTCGCCCCGGCGCCGATCGTTGCCGGTGCGAAGGCGCCGCAACCCGATGCCGTGACGGCGCCGCCCGTGGCCACGAGCCCGGCCGGGAACGTGTCGGTGAAGCCCGGGTTCGCGAGCGTCATCGGGATCGTGTTGCCGTTCGCGAGCGTGAGGGTGAGCGTCGCGTCGGCGTTGGGCGCCACGGCATTCGGCGAGAACGCCTTGGCAATGGTCACGTTGTTGTAGAGCGTCGCCGTGCCCGCCACCGCGTTGGTGATGCCCTGGGTGTTGGTGAGCGCGCCCGCGGGGATCGTGTTCACGTAGGGGCCGGGGGAATTCACCGTGACGTTCACGGTGATCGTGCAGCTCCCCGCGGCGGCGATGGCGCCGCCCGCGAGGGTGAAGGACGCCGCCCCGGGCGTAGCCGTGACGGTGCCCCCGCAACTGCTGGTCGCCCCGGGAGTCGCGCCGTTCACCATGCCCGCGGGGTAGTTGTCCACGAGGCCCACGTTCGCCAGCGCCGCCGCGCCGGGATTGGAAACGACGACGGAGAGCTGGGCCGTCCCGCCCACGGAGATCGCGCCGGGCGTGAAGCTCTTGGAGACCAGGGGCGCGGTGACCACGGTCACGTCCTCGCCCGTCGAGCTGGCGGAGGCGTAGTTGCTCCCGCCCACCGTGCCGCCGCCGGTGTAGGTGCCGCCCGGCGTGACCGTCTGGGCCGCGGTCCGCGTGGGGTCGAGGTAGGTGACGTTCGCCGGGTTCTGGTAGGTGGCGAGCGGGGTCGCGGCCGCCACGTTGGCCACGAAGGTGATGGTGACGCTCCCGCCGCCCGGAATGGAGAAGCTTCCCCAGGCGGGCGTCGTGGCGCCCACCGCGGGATCCGCGACCGCCGTTCGCGTGGCACCCCCCGTGTAGGCGATCGACGTGGTGCTCGCGTAGGTGATGTTCGGGTTGCCCGGCAGCGGGTCGGTAATCGTAGCCGCCGTCGCCGGCTGCTTGCCTGCCGTGTTCGTGGCGACGATGCGGTAAGTGGCCGCCGAGCCCGCCGCGACCGTGGGCGTGGTGGTCGTCTTCACCACGGTGAGCTCCGGGAAGCAGGCGCTGGTGCCGCCCGCGCCGGGGATCTGGCTCGCCGCGAGGGAGGTGATCTGGAAGCCGCCCACCGAGGAGGAGGAGCCGTACTCGGCGGTGGAGGTGGCGCTGGTCGCCGTCGTGCCGTTCACGCCGCCGGCCACGCCGAAGCTCGCGGCGCCCGAGGTGATCGCGAAGCCGCCGCTGCCGCCGCCGCCCGGGCCGTGGGGCGAGCCGCCGCCGGTGTTGCTGCCGCCGTTGCCGCCCTGCACGTTGATGGACACGCCCGTGGCGCCGCCCGAGTTGTTCACGAACACGAGCGCGCTGCCGCCGGCGCCGCCGCCGCCGGAAGCGTCGTTGGTGATGGTCGAGTTGCCGTCCGTGCCGCGCGCGTTGATCGTGCCGCCGCCCAGGACCGAGCCCGCGCGCACGAACACCATCCCGCCGCCGGCCGCGCCGGAACTCGCCGCGCCGCGGTTCGGGTTGCCGGTGCAGTTGTTGGTGGTGCCCGCGCCGCCGCCGCCGCCGAAGAAGAGGCGCGCCGCGCCCGAGGGCACCGACATGCCGCCGAAGCCGCCGGTGTCGAAGCCCGGTGGCGTCCCCGGCGTCCAGCCGTAGCCGCCCTTGCCGCCGATGCCGAAGTTGCCGCCGCCGCCGCCGCCCGTGTTCTGGTCGTTGGCGGGCGGGTTGCCGTCGGTGCCGCCGCCGCCGGCGTTGCCCGGCGCGCCGCGCCCGAAGCTGCCGGCCGGGTAGCCGCCCGAGGTGCCGTCCACGCCGCCGGTGTTGGTGATGGTGCCCGCGGCGTTGCTGCCCGGCGTCGTGGGCGTGAAGACGATGATCGGGGTGCCGGCGACCCCTTCGCCCTTCGCGTTGTTGGGCACGGTGCCGAGCGCGGCGATACCGAGCGTGAGGCCCGTGGACGAGGTGCGGTAGTCCTGGTTCGACCAGGTGCCGCCGGCACCGATGGAGCACTGCCCGCCGCCGCCGCGGAAGCCGCGCCCGTTCACGTCGATCGCCTGGCCGTTCCAGTTGAGTTGCCCCGCCACGTCGAAGGCCACGATGCCGCCGGTGTTGCCGTCCCAGGGCGGCGCGGTCACGGTGCCGGTGACCGTCGCGCTCGAGTACTGCGGCACGCGGATCACCTGGAAGCGGCGCTGGCCCTGCACCGCGTTCGCCGCGCCGGTCGAGTAGCTGTTGACCAATGGCGAGGCCAGCGTCACGAAGCCGCCGCCGACGGGGCCGGCGGCGACGGCGTATTCGTAGAGTCCCGCGCTGTTGAGCGAGGTGTAGCCCTGCCCGCTCCCGCTGCCGCCGTAGGCCGCGGTGTTCGACGTGCTGATCGAGGCGTCCTGGATCTGGATCACCAGCAGCAGGTCGCCCGCGGCGATGGGCGTGCCCGCGCCCGTGGGCGCGCCCACGGCGATGGACGTGGAACCGGCGGAGACCGGGGCCGCGCCCGGGTAGTAGGTGTTGACGATGCCCGCGACGCTGCCCGCCCCGAGCGTGCCCGGGACGGCGCAGACCTGGGCGGGCGCGAGGCCCGGCGCGGCGAGGCCCGCGGCGAGAAGGAGGCAGGCGGCGAGCAGGCGGCGCGGGCTCATCGCGCAGGCTCCTGGCGTGCCCGGACGGCCGGCGCGGCGCCCACGGACTCGAGGAGCGTCTCGTCGAACTTGTAGCGCAGCCGCACGAAGGGTCCCTTGGCCGTGTAGTCGGCGCCGGAGAGGTCCGCGTCCCGGTAGCCGAAGAAGTTGTAGCCCGCCGAAACCCAGAGGTTGGTGGTGACCAGGTAACCGAGCTCGATGCCCACGCCATAGTGCCGGGAGTCGGCACCTTCGCCAACCAGCAGGCTCGTGACGAAGCCCAGGTCCCAGCGCGGCGCGAACTCCCAGGTGGCGCGACCGCCGATCACCTGGGCGCGGTAGCGGCTCGCGAGCCCGTTCGACTTGTCCGTCGTCCACTTCGCGGCGTAGCGCCCGCTCACGAGGAAGGGCCGCCGCGGCTGCCAGTCGGCGTGCAGCGACACGAGGGTCGTCGTGCTCTTCAGCTGCACGCCCGACTGGGTGTCGTCCTGCTCGAGGCGATGCTCGATGCGCCCCAGCGCGTTCCACCGGTTGGTCTCGGTGTCGCGCCACGCGAGGCCCGCCTGCAGGCGCTCGACGACGCGCTCGGCGCCGCCCTCCTTCGCGCGCTGCAGCGACCAGGCGTTGCGCGCGAGCGCCGTCCAGTCGCGGCTGAGGCGCGCGGCGAGGCCCACGGTGAAGAGCACCGACTCCGTGGTCGCGGCGTCGCGAAGCTCCAGGCGCGTGGTGCCCTTCCAGAGCGGGTTCGCGGTGTACTCCAGCGCGAAGGCGCCCGCGGTGTTCTCGTTCTGGCCCTGGCCGGAAAGGGCGTGCACGCGCTCGACCGAGGTGCCCAGGCGCAGGCCCGGGGCGAGCGTCCAGAGGTTCTTCAGCCCGATGGCGGCCTCGGCGTCGCCGCCGGAGATCGCGTCGCGGATGCGGTACTCGCTGAAGAGGCGCCCGTCCTTCATGTAGTCGAAATCCACGCCAATGGCCGTGGTGTTCTGCCGCTCCGTCGCGTTGAGGCCGTAGGGCCCGGTGATCGAGGAGACGAACTCGTGCCGGCCGTAGAGGCGGCCGCGGTTCGGCAGCGCGTACTCGCCGCCGAGGGCGAGGATGCGCCGGCCGCTGTCGCGCACGTCCACCTCCGCCTCGCCGTAGGCATTGGCGCCCTCGAGGAAGGGCACCTGCCCGGTGAGGCGCGCGCGCACGGTCGTCACCTCGTCGGGGAGCGGCTGCGGCGCGGGCTGGCCCTCGACGGCCGGCACCGGCGAGACCGCGCCCTTCTCCGCGGCGTAGCGCACGCCGACCTCCAGCGTGAGGTTCTTCGCCACTTCCTGGGTGACGGCGGCCATGGCGCCGTCGCGCACGGAGCCGCTCGCGAGTTCCTCGGTGCGCAGCGCCTCGGCGCGCAGCAGCGTGCCTTCGCGCACGCGGTACTCGGCCCGCCCGCCCGCTTCCGAGCGGCCGTTGGCGAGCCAGGCGCCGGGGTTCTCGAAGTCGCGCTCGCTCCTCGCGGCGAAGGCCTGGGCCTTGAGGTCCTTCGACTCGTGCTTCACCTCGAGGCGCGCGGCGTCGCCCTTGCGGCCCTCGGCGCCGCGCTCGGTGCGCGCCACTTCGCCGACGACCACGGTCCCCTCCCCGATCCTCGCCACCGCGTGCGCCCCGGCGAGCGTGAAGGGCTCCTGGGGATTCCTGTCCTTCACGAAGGTGCCGCCGACCTCGATCCGGTCCGTGAGCTTCACCTGGGCGTCCACGCCCGCGACCCAGAACTGCTCGCCCCCCTGGTCCACCTCGTAGGTGACGCGCACGAAGACGGGGTTCAGGTCGCGGTCGACGCTCGCGACGGGGCTGCGGAAGAGGATGCGGCCGGTGAGCGCCTCGATCTCGTAGTCGGCGAAGCGCGCCTGGGGCAGCGTGGAGAGCACGATCGCGGGCTGGTTGCGGTCGCGGGTGACGATCTCGACCTTCTCGCTGTTCACCAGCGCCCCGCGCGTGGAGAGCTCGTAGGGGCCCGAGGTGCCGTTGGCGCGCAGCTCCTCGATCACCTGGCGCGTGGAATCGCGCGAGGCGAAGGCGTTCACCGCGAGGCGCTCGTTCTCGTAGTGCTGCTTCACGCCCGTGAGCGAGCGGCTGTAGCCGGAGAGCCGGCGCACGTCGCCCGCGGCCTGGGTGGTGAAGTCGCCCCACAGGAGGTAGGAGCGGTTGCTGTCCACGCGGACGTAGAGCCGGCTCGTCGACTGCGCGTCGTAGCCGCGCACGGCCGAATCGCCGTACACGGGATAGAACTCGTCGGGCTGGATGTCGCGGAAGAGCCGCTCGCGGGTTTCCTTGTCGGAGTCGTAGGCGGCCGTGAGGAGCCAGTCGCCGCGGATCCTGCCCTTGAGGAAGAAGGCCGCGCGCGCGCCCGCGGCGAGCTTGCCGTCGTCGCGCTGGCGCGAGAAGTGGCGCAGCTCCTGCTCGAAGCCGTCGGCCTCGCGCGCCGGCAGCAGGGCCCGCGAGTTGATGTTGCGCAGGTCCACGCGGCCCTCGAGCACGCCCGTGGCGACGAGGGGGCGCAGGTCCGGGAGGAAATCGAGCCTCGCCTGCGCCTTGAGGGTGCCGCTCGTCGCCACGAGCTGCGTCGAGGCGGGCTCGCGCGGCGGCAGGAGCGCGAACTCGGCGCGCCCGCCCTCGACGAAGGCCTGCAGGCCCGGCTGCGCCGGGTCGGGATCGTCCGCGAGCCAGGTGCCGAGGCTCGTCTCGAGCGTGACCGCCGTGCGCGAGGCGACCGGCACCCCGTGCGCGTCGGTGAGCTTCACGACGACGCGCGCCGGCGTGCGGCCGTCGGCGATGGCGCCCGTGGCCGGCGCCTCGATCTCGAGCTTCGCCGCCGCACCCGGCGCCGTCACCCGGAGGGAAACCGACCCGCGGGGATTGCCGAAGGCGTCCACCTGCGCGACCGAGACCGTGTTCTCGCCGGCCACGAGCGCGACGCCGATGTACTCCCAGGCCTGGACCTGCTTCTCGGCGAGCGTGGCGCGCTTGCCGACGCGCGATTGCGGGACCTCGACGCCGTTCACCGAGAGCTTGAAGGTGGAGCCGGCGCTGCCCTTCACGCGGATCGTGGCCTGCGC